>JAJAYQ010000173.1 GCA_026786145.1 Spirochaetaceae bacterium
AAGCTGGTCAGGACGGCCCCCGCTGGTGCCGAGACACCGGAGGTGCCCCGACCCTTCGTCCCCACATCCGCCGCCGCCCGCGCCCTCGTCCTGACCGCCCTCCTGGCGGTCCTGCCAACGGTCCTGTCGGGCCTTGCGGGGACCTCGGCCGGCCGTGCTGCCATCTCGACCGTCCCGGCCACAGTGGTGGGCGGTGACGTGTCCTGGCCGCAGTGCCCGGTGGGCATGGGCATCCGCGAGCGCAGGTCGCTAGGCCTCCCGCTTCCCGGCACCCGCGCTCAGTTCGTCGTCATCGGACTGACGAACGGTCCGGCCTTCACGCCCAACCCCTGCCTGGCCCAGCAGGTCGAGTGGGCGAGGTCGCGAGCGCTGCCCACCTCGGCGTACGCCGTCGCGACCTGGCCGACCGCGCGCCAGCTGGCCATCCACGGCGCGACGGGACCCTACGCCGGCACCACCCGACTGTCCCGGCTGCGCAACGCCGGGTACACCGAGGGGACCTACAACCTGGCTCGGCTAGCGGCCGTCCGGCTGACGGTGCCCCACGTGTGGATCGACGTCGAGCACTATCCGGTCCGGCCGTGGTCGGGCGACCGTCGTGCGAACAGGGCTGTGGTCCGCGGGATCGTGCGGGCGTACCAGGACGCCGGCCTGCAGACCGGTTTCTACTCCACCGTGCTCCAGTGGCCCGACATCGTCGGGCCGGTGCGATGGGGCCTGCCGGAGTGGCACACGGCCGGTCCCCGGGGCAAGGCGGTCGCGCTCACCCGGTGCAGCGAGCCGTCCTTCCAGGGCGGGCCGATTGTGCTGGCCCAGTGGTGGACGGCAGACGCCGACCACGACGTCGTCTGTCCGACCGATCCCGCCGTCGCCGACCCCGCCTCGTTCTTCTCGGCTCCCTGAGGACCGGTCAGCGGGCTCGGGGGTGCGAGGTCGCGTAGACCTCGCGCAACCGGTCCACGGTGACCAGCGTGTAGACCTGCGTCGTCGTGACCGAGGCATGGCCCAGCAGCTCCTGCACCACCCGGACGTCCGCCCCACCGTCGAGCAGGTGCGTCGCGAACGAGTGGCGCAGGGTGTGCGGCGAGATCGCCCGCTTGATCCCGGCCCGCTGGGCGGCGGCCTTGAGGGTCACCCAGGCGCTCTGCCGCGACAGGCGCCCGCCGCGCACGTTGAGGAACAGCGCGGGCGAGCCGAGCCCGCGGGCGGCGAACTCCGGGCGCGCCCGCACCAGGTAGGCCGAGACGGCCGCGCGCGCGAAGGAGCCGACCGGGACAACCCGCTCCTTGCTGCCCTTGCCGAGCAGCCGCACCGTCCCGGACTCGAGGTCGAGCTCGTCCACGTCGAGCCCGACGGCCTCGGAGATCCGGGCGCCGCTGCCGTAGAGCAGCTCGAGCAGCGCCCGGTCGCGCACCGCGCGGGTGTTCTCGTCGGCTCCCGCGGCGTCGAGCAGCGCCACCACCTCCTCGACACCGATCGCCTTGGGCAGCCTCTTGGGCGCCGACGGCGGGCGGACGCCGCGCGCCGGGTCGACCGTCGTCAGCCCTTCGCGGAGCAGGAACCGGTGCAGGCCGCGGACCGCCACGACGGCCCGGGCAGCGGAGTTGGCAGCGAGCGGCGGGTGCTCCTCGCTGCCCTCACGCAGCGCGACGAGAAAGGTGAGGACGTGGGCCTCGGTGACCTGGTCCGCGGAGCTCACACCGGCCGCCACCAGGTGCTCGACGTAGCGGCGCAGGTCGCGCCGGTACGAGGCAACGGTGTTCGCGGCCAACCCCCGCTCGACGGCCAGGTGGTCGAGGTAGGTCTGCAGTGCGACCTCGAGCGCGCCTCGGCTCAGCGCAGCACCTCGTCGAGCTCGAGGACGGTGGCGCCGTGCGCCTCGGCAACGGGACCGTACGTGATGCGCCCGTCGTAGGTGTTGAGCCCGAGTGCCAACGCCTTGTCCTGGCGCAGCGCATCGCGCCAACCCCGGTCGGCGAGCTCCACGACGTAGGGCAGCGTCACATTGGTGAGGGCGTACGTCGAGGTGTGCGGCACGGCGCCGGGCATGTTGGCGACGCAGTAGAAGACCGAGCCGTGCACGGGGTACGTCGGGTCGTCGTGCGTCGTCGGGCGGGAGTCCTCGAAGCAGCCACCCTGGTCGATGCTGATGTCGACGAGCACCGAGCCCGGCCGCATCCGCGAGACCAGCTCGTTCGTCACCAGGGTCGGTGCCTTCGCACCAGGGACGAGAACCGCACCGATCACCATGTCGGCGTCCAGGCAGGCCTGCTCGATCTCGTAGGAGTTCGACGCGACCGTCTGCAGGTGGCCCTGGTAGATCGCGTCGGCCTGGCGGAGGCGGGCGATGTTCTTGTCCAGCAGCAGCACCTCGGCCTGCATGCCCAGCGCGATGGCCGCTGCGTTCATGCCCGACACCCCGGCGCCGATGACCACCACCTTGGCGGCGTAGACGCCCGAGACGCCTCCCATCAGGACACCGCGACCGCCCTCGGCCCGCATCAGCGTGTGCGCGCCGACCTGCGGTGCGAGCCGGCCGGCCACCTCGGACATCGGGGCGAGCAGCGGGAGCGACCGGTCGGGCAGCTCGACGGTCTCGTAGGCGATCGCGGTGACCTTGCGGTCGATCAGCGCATCGGTGCACGGCTTGGACGCGGCGAGGTGCAGATAGGTGAAGAGGGTCTGTCCGGCCCGCATCCGGGAGTGCTCCTCCTCGATCGGCTCCTTCACCTTCAGGAGGAGGTCGCCGGTGGCCCAGACGTCGTCCGCGGTCGGCAGGATCGAGGCGCCGGCCGTGACGTAGTCGGCGTCGGGGATGGAGGAGCCCACTCCGGCGTCCTTCTCGACGTAGACGTCGTGGCCGTGGCGGACCAGCTCGTGCACCCCCGCCGGGGTGATCGCGACGCGGTACTCGTGGTTCTTGATCTCGCGAGGGATGCCGACCTTCACGGCTATCAACGTCCTTCTGTCTGCACCAGCAGAGCTGGTCGTCGTGCAACATGCCGACATCGTTGTCGGCGCGCCCGGAGTCTAGGACACCACTCACAGGGGGAAGGTCCTGACCATGAAGCTCTACGCCGACCGCCCGGGCCGCCTCCTCACCCAGCTGCTGGGAGACATCCTGGTCGTGATTGCCATGTACTGGGCGGTGCGGCTCGGCCGCGGTGCCCACGAGAAGGTGGGCGCGCTCGCCGTGCCCGGCCGCGAGGCCGAGGAGGCCGCCACCAGCCTCGACGGGCAGCTCCGCTCGGCGGCGAACGACGTCGGCGATGCCCCCCTCGTGGGCGACACGCTCAGCCGCCCGTTCCGCGCTATGGCCTCCACCAGCCGCGACCTGGCCGGGACGGCGCAGTCCTACCAGGACACCGTCGCCGATGTGGCCCTGCTGACCGGGGTGATGGTCGCCCTGGTGCCGATCGTCTTCGTGCTGGCCGTCTGGCTGCCCCGCCGGCTGTCCTGGGTGCTCGAGGCGTCTGCGGCGCAGCGGCTGATGCGCGCCGGCCCCGCCGCGACCGAGCTGCTCGCCGTACGGGCCCTGGCCCGCCAGCCCCTGTCGCGCCTGGCCCGCCTCGGCCCCGAGATGGTCACCGGCTGGAAGGCCGGCGACGCGGCCTCGACTGCCACCCTGGCGTCATTGGAGCTCGACGAGCTCGGCCTGCGCCAGCGCTAGCCGGCCCGGCCGGGTGAGCGTTCGGGCCAGGGGGTGTCGGCGGGTCGCAGAGAGGACCAGCCCGCGGCTTGGGCGGCGCAGGCGGCGAGGATGCCGCAGACCGCCGTCGGGTTGTGCAGCCGGCCCCGCAGGACGAGGTCGCGGGCGTCGTCCAGCGAGACCCACGTGGTGGCCATGTCGCGCTCCTCTCCGTGGCGGTCGTGGCGATCGTCATGGGGTACGTCGTGCAGCCCCCGCGCCAGGTAGCAGCGGAACGCCTCGGTGCTCCCACCCGGGGAGTTGTAGTAGTCCACGAGCAGGTGCCACTCGTCGGCGCGGAGGTCGGCCTCCTCCGCGAGCTCCCGGCGGGCCGCGTCCAGCGGGTCCTCGTCCGCGACGTCGAGCAGTCCGGCCGGGGGCTCCCAGAGGTAGGACCGCACCGGGTGGCGGTACTGACGCACCAGCAGGACCCGGTCTCGCTCGTCGAGCGCGATGATCCCCACCGCACCGGTGTGGACGACGACCTCGCGGGTCACTGTCTGACCGTCGCCGAGGTCGACCTCGTCGCGGCGGACGTCCCACACGAGCCCGTGGTGAACGATCCGCGACGAGCGGACGGTCAGCAGCGCCGGTTCGTCGGAGATCACGCCGTAGGGGCGGCCGCCGCCGTCAGGTCCACGGCCGCCCCGGTGCCGCCGCGGTTCTGGCGCTCCAGGCCGGCGGCCACCAGCCCGGCGAACAGCGGATGGGCCCGGGCCGGGCGGGACCGGAACTCCGGGTGGGCCTGGGTGGCGACGAAGTAGGGATGGACGTCGCGGGGCAGCTCGATGTACTCCACCAGCCGTCCGTCCGGCGAGAGGCCGGAAAACACCAGGCCGGCCTCGCCCAGCCGGTCGCGGTAGTCGTTGTTGACCTCGTAGCGGTGCCGGTGCCGCTCCTCGACCGACGTCGACCCGTAGACCTCGGCCACCACCGACCCCTCCGCGAGCTGGGCGGGATAGCTGCCGAGACGCATGGTCGCGCCCATGTCGCGCTCGCCGGCCACGACGTCGTGCTGATCGGCCATCGTCGAGATCACCGGGTGCGATGTGTCGTTGTCGAACTCGGTGGACCCGGCGCCTTCCAGACCGGCGACGTTGCGGGCGTACTCGATGACCATGCACTGCAGTCCCAGGCAGAGCCCGAGCGTCGGGATGCCGTTCTCGCGCGCGTGCCGGATGGCGCCGAGCTTGCCCTCGATGCCCCGAACCCCGAAGCCGCCGGGGATGCACACAGCATCGACGCCGTCGAGCTCGCGGGCCGCCCCGTCGGGTGTCTGGCAGTCGTCGGAGGTGACCCAGCGGATGGAGACCTTGCAGTCGTTGGCGAACCCGCCGGCGCGTAGGGCCTCCGACACGGACAGGTAGGCGTCGGGCAGGTCGACGTACTTGCCGACGAGGGCCACCGTCACCTGGTGCGCCGGATGGTGCACGCGTCGCAGCAGGTCATCCCACTCGGTCCACTCGACGTCACGGAAGGCCAGGCCGAGCCGGCGCACCACGTAGGCGTCGAGCCCTTCGGAATGGAGGACCTTGGGGATGTCGTAGATGGAGGGCGCATCCTTGGCCGCGACCACGGCCTCCATGTCCACGTCGCACATCAGCGAGATCTTGCGCTTGAGGTTCGGCGGGATGTCACGGTCCGAGCGGCAAACGATCGCGTCGGGCTGGATGCCGATCGAGCGCAGCGCTGCGACCGAGTGCTGGGTGGGCTTGGTCTTGAGCTCGCCGGAGGGCCCGATGTAGGGCACCAGAGAGATGTGCAGGAAGAACACGTTGTCGCGGCCGACGTCGTGGCGGACCTGGCGGATGGCCTCGAGAAAGGGCAGCGACTCGATGTCACCGACCGTGCCACCGACCTCGGTGATGACGACGTCCACGTCAGGGCCGCCCATCGCACGAATACGGGACTTGATCTCGTTGGTGATGTGCGGGATGACCTGGACCGTGTCGCCGAGGTACTCGCCGCGGCGCTCCTTGGCGATGACGGCCGAGTAGACCTGGCCCGTGGTCACGTTGGCCGAGCCGTGCAGGTCGCGGTCGAGGAAGCGCTCGTAGTGGCCGACGTCGAGGTCGGTCTCGGCCCCGTCATCGGTGACGAAGACCTCACCGTGCTGAAACGGGTTCATCGTCCCGGGGTCGACGTTGAGGTAGGGGTCGAGCTTCTGCATGGTGACCCGCAGGCCGCGCGAACGCAGCAGATGGCCGAGACCGGAGGCCGTCAGACCCTTGCCGATCGAGGAGGCGACGCCCCCGGTCACGAAGATGTGCTTGGTGGTCGCCGGTGCGGCCAAGAGGGGCTCCCGCGGTCAGGATGTGCGACGGAGTGAGCTCCGCCTGTCCACGGGCTTTGAGGTTATCAGCCTCCGGCGGGCGACGCGGGCAGGGCGGGCAGGACGGGCACGACAGGCACGACGCTGCGCGCGCCGCGTCCGAGCCCGTAGTGACCCGATCCCCCGTCAGCCTGCTCTGCCAGCGCGAGCACCAGCAGAGCGGTGCCGACCGGGGCGTCGAGGGAGTCCACCGTCGACAGGGAGCCCTCGAGCTGGTCGCCTGTGGCGTCGCGCACCCAGCGCAGCGCCCCCGCGTCCGCACGTCCCGGACCCGCCAGCACGGCACCGAGGCTGCCGGCGTCCAGCGCCCTCAGCAGACCGGCCAGGGCGGGCTCCGAGTCGGAGAGGTCCCCCCGCCCGGACACCACCACGGCCAGGTCGGCGCGTCGCCCGGGCTTGCCGACCAGGCGCAGCGCGTCGAGCTCGTCGAGGCCCGCGATCACCTCGGCGGCGTCCCGGTCGATGCGGGCGCCCGGACGGGCAGCGTCCGCCTGGTCGACGCCGGGCTCACCGTCGGCGGGCCGCTGCACCGTTGCCCGGGCCAGGACGGTCCCCACACGCTCGATGGCGCTGGCGCCGTCGGCGAACTCCACGCCGGGTGGCACCAGCCGGAGGGCCAGGTCCTCGAGCGGTGCCTGTGCCTGGGTGGGGTCGACATAGGTCGTCGTCAGGGTCAGGACGCCGGTGACGGTGGCCCCGGCCGCCTCCAGTCCCGCGCCCACCCGACGTACGACCCCCTTTGTCGCGCCCGGTGTCGCCACCACGAGAACGCTGCGCCCCGCGAGCCGGTCGGCGGTGAGAGGCGCCGCCAGCTCCCCGACGGCCTTCGCGTCGTCGGCGGCCGCAGCCCGCATCTCCTGTACGCGAGCCTCGAGCCGGGCGGCGCGGTCGGTGAGCGCCCGGGTGGTCCCCTCGTGCGAGGCCACCGTGTCCTCGGCGACCGGCCCGGCACCCAGGCCGAGCCCGAGCGCGATCCCGAGCCCGGCGGCGGTGAAGGAGAGGAGGTGGTGGCGCACGCCGCTCACCGGGCCTCGCCGCCCAGCAGCCCGGTCACGGCGTCCACGAGCGACTCGCGCCACTGACCGACGGGCGTCGCGTCACCGGCGAGCACCCCGACCGTGACGGCACCGGCGAGGAGCAGCAGGACGAGCACCCACAACGGCCACATCGGGGTCGGGCGGCGGTAGACCGTGGCGACCGAGGTGGCGTCCACCAGTCTGGTCCCGACCTTGAGCCGGGTGAGGAACGTCCCCGCCATGTCCGCCCGGCCGCGGTCGACGAACTCTGCCAGCGGGGCATGCGAGCCCACGCCGACGATGAGGGATGCGTCATGGGAGTGGACGAGCAGCAGCGCGGCGTCCTCGCTGCTCCCTCTCACCGGGAAGACCACGGCGCGTACGCCGTGCTGCTCGGCCCGAGCGAGACCGGGCGCCCTCCCGTCACGATCGGCACGGACGACGACCTCCGCGCCGCAGAGCAGCACCCCCTCCGTCACCAGGTCCGGGTTGCCGATGATCATGTCCGGTTGGAGCCCGACCGACAGCAACGCGTCCGCCCCGTCGTCGACACCCACCAGGACCGGGCGCGCCGTGCGCATCCACGGCCGCAGCCGGGCCAGGTCGTCCTCCCACCCGTGGCCGCCGGACACGACGACGACCGGCCGGCCGGCGAGCGCCGTCGCCACCTCGGGCACGCCCTCGCCGTCCAGCAGCAGGTCGCGTTCCTGGCGCAGGTGCTCGACGGTGTTGGCCGCGAACGCCTCCAGCTGCAGGCCGAAACCGGTCCGGGCCCGTTCCGTCGTCAGGAACACCGACTCGATGCTCAGCCGATCACCGCGCCCGACGACATCGTCGCCGCGGAAGAGGGTGTCGCCGTCCAGGCGCAGGCGGTCACCGTCACCGACGACCCGCATGATCTCGGGCCCGATGCGGTCGAGGACGGGCACACCTGCGTCGACCAGGACCTGCGGGCCGAGGTTGGGGTAGCGACCGCTCGTGCTCGGGGCCGCGTTGACCACCGCACCGACCTTGGCTGCCACCAGCAAGCGGGCACTGGCCGCGTCGAGGTCGAGATGCTCCACGACCGCGATGTCGCCAGGACGCGTGCGCCGGACCAGCTGCGCGACGTCGGGACCCACCCGTGCCACCCCGTGCACACCGGGGAGAGGGGCGTCGTGGCGGGACCGGCGAAGCGTGGCAAGGCGCATGCACCCGATGCTGCCATGGGACTGGTGTGACTCCTGGGATTTGGGCGCCGACGGTGCGGTGGCGTCCGCCGCTCAGTCCACGAGCGCGAGCTTGTCCTTCGTCGCGGCATCCAGGAGTTCGCGGGCATGAGCCCGGGCGGTGCTCGACTTCTCCAGCCCCGCCAGCATCCGGGACAGCTCCGTGAGCCGGCCGGCGTCGTCGAGAGCCACCACCCCGCTGCGGGTCACCGCGCCGTCGTCGGACTTGCGC
>JAJAYQ010000174.1 GCA_026786145.1 Spirochaetaceae bacterium
GACGCGGCCGAGGAGATCGTCGACGACGCGGCGGCCGGCGAGGCAGTCATCCAGGAGCTGCGCCAGCACGTGTCCAAGGTGCTCGGCCCCATCGCCAAGCCGCGCCAGGTGCTGCTGGTGGCCGAGCTGCCCAAGACCCGCTCGGGCAAGATCATGCGCCGGCTCCTGCGCGACATCGCCGAGCATCGCGAGATGGGCGACGTGACGACCCTGGCCGACCCGACCGTGATGAACCTGATCGGCGAGGGCCTGGACAAGGGCGCCAAGGACGAGGAGTAGCGCGCGGCCGGTAGGGTGGCTGACGGTGCGCCGGGAAGTCTGGTCGGCAATGTGACCCAGCATGCCCACCTCGCTCAGGAGACCGTCCAATGCGCGCTCGCGACCTCGCCCAGGACTTCCCCACCGTCTCGCTGGACAGCGACGCGACAGAGGCGGCTCGTCTCATGGCCCGGGAGCAGCTGCCCGGCCTGATCGTGTGCGACGGCGACGGCCGCCCGTACGCCGTGCTGCCCGGGTCACAGATCCTGCGGTTCCTCGTCCCGCGGTACGTGCAGGACGACCCGGCACTCGCCCGCGTCTACGACGAGAAGGCATCCGACGAGCTGTTGTCCAAGCTCGGCCGCAGCACCGTGCGCGACGTGCTGCCCGACAAGCGGGACATCACCGAGATCCCGGTCGTCGACGGTGACGCCACCACCATCGAGGTAGCGGCGGTCATGGCGCGGGTCCACAGCCCGCTCGCAGCCGTGGTCGAGAACGATCGGGTGCTCGGCGCGATCACGGTGCGTGCCCTGCTCGACCATCTGCTGCCGTCGTGACGACCACCCTCGTCGTTGCGATCTTCGTCGGCGCGTACGCGCTCATCGCCACCGAGCGGATCCACCGCGTCTCCGCGGCACTCGGTGGCGCGGCCCTCATGGTGGTCATCGGTGTGGTTGACGCCGAGGTTGCCTTCTTCAGCGAGGAGACGGGGGTCGACTGGAACGTCATCTTCCTGTTGCTAGGGATGATGGTCATCGTCAGTGTGCTCAAGCAGACCGGCGTCTTCGACTACCTCGCCATCTGGTCGACAAAGAAAGCCAGGGGCCGCCCCTTTGCCGTCATGGTGATGCTGACCATGATCACGGCCGTCGCGTCGGCATTGCTCGACAACGTCACCACCGTGCTGCTGATCGCTCCAGTGACACTTCTGGTGTGCGAGCGACTCGGCCTGAACCCGGTGCCCTACCTCATCGCCGAGGCGTTGGCGTCCAACATCGGTGGCACCGCAACCCTGATCGGCGACCCTCCCAACATCATCATCGCCAGCCGGGCCGACCTGTCGTTCAATGACTTCCTCGTCAACCTCGCCCCGATCGTGGTGGTCCTCCTCGTGGTCTTTGTCGGGCTGTGCCGGGTGCTGTTCCGGTCGGCGTTCGTCTACGACGAGGAGCGGGTCGCCGCGGTCATGGCGCTCGACGAGCGGGAGGCCATCAAGGACAAGGGCCTCCTGGTCCGGTCGCTCGTGGTCCTGGTCGCCGTCATGGTGGGCTTCGTGGCCCACTCGGCCTTGCACATCGAGCCCTCGCTGGTGGCCCTGCTGGGGGCGGGGACGCTCGTGGCCGTCTCCCGCCTGGAGCCGCCCGCCTTCCTCGAGGAGGTGGAGTGGCCCACGCTGGTCTTCTTCATGGGTCTGTTCGTGATGGTGGGCGCGCTCGTCGAGGTCGGGGTCATCGGGGACCTCGGCGAGAGGGTGACCGAGGCCGTCGGGGACAACTACTTCCTGGCCGCCACAGTCCTGCTGTGGGGATCGGCGCTGCTCTCGGGCATCGTCGACAACATCCCGTACGTCGCCACGGTGACCCCGCTCGTCCAGGGCCTCGTGGACAGCGGCGGGGGATCCACCCAGTCGGGCGCCCTGTGGTGGGCGCTGGCCCTGGGCGCGGACCTCGGCGGCAACGCGACCGCGGTCGGCGCGAGCGCCAACGTCGTCGTGATCGGCATCGCGGCCCGCAACGGCCACCCGATCTCGTTCTGGGAGTTCACGAAGTACGGCCTCGTCGTCGCGTTCGTCACGATCGCACTGGCGTGGCCCTACCTCTACCTCCGCTACTACGCGTTCACCTGATGACTCCGCTGAAGAGGGCGGGCCGGGCGGTGCTCGACGCGCTGCCCACGACGGAGCAACGGTTCATCGCCGAGGCACTGCGTGAGGAGACCGTCGGTGGCGCCCTGCTGCTGGTGGCGACGGCCGTCGCCGTCACGTGGGCCAGCTCGCCGTGGTCGGCCGGCTACCAGGACCTGCGCGAGGTCGTCGTGGGACCGTCGGCCCTGAACCTCGACCTCGACCTGCAGACCTGGGCCGCCGACGGGCTGCTGGCCATCTTCTTCTTCGTGGCGGGCCTCGAGCTCAAGCGTGAGCTCGTCGTAGGCCAGCTCCGCAAGCCGTCGGAGGCGGTGCTGCCGATGGTCGCCGCGATCAGCGGCATGGTCGTCCCGGCTGGGGTCTACCTCGTGCTGGCGGCCAACGACCCGGAGGCCCTGCGCGGCTGGGCCGTCCCGATCGCGACGGACATCGCCTTCGCGCTCGCCGTGCTCGCGGTGCTGGGGTCATCGCTGCCGACGGCGCTGCGTGCGTTCCTGCTGACGCTGGCCATCGTCGACGACCTGGGCGCGATCCTGGTCATCGCCATCGGGTTCACCGACGACCTTCACCTCGTGGCGCTCCTGGCCGCCGCCGCGGCGCTGGCGGTCTACGCGCTGTTGCAGAAGCTCCGGTGGACCTCTGGCCTGCTGCTGGTCCCGCTCGCCCTGGTGATCTGGGGCCTGGTGCACGAGAGCGGCATCCACGCGACGATAGCCGGGGTGGCGCTGGGCCTGCTCACTCGCGTGCGTCCCGACCCCGGGGAGGAGACCTCGCCCGCCGAGCACCTCGAGCACCTGGTCCGGCCGGTGTCGGCGGGTGTGGCAGTGCCGTTGTTCGCGTTGATGGCGGCGGGGGTTTCGGTCACGCCAGAGGCACTGGGCTCAGCGGCCGGTGACACGGCCGCGGTCGCCGTGGTCGCGGCGCTGGTCCTGGGGAAGTTCGCCGGAGTGCTGGGCGGCACCTGGCTCGTCGCGCGGCTCACCCGGGCCGAGCTGAGCCCTGACCTGCGGTGGGGAGACATCGCGGGGGTCGCGTTTCTCAGTGGCATCGGCTTCACCGTCTCCTTGCTCATCGCCGACCTCGCCTTCGCCGGCGACGAGCGCCTCGACAACGTGAAGGTCGCCGTGCTGGGCGCCTCGGTGCTCTCGGCCGCCCTGGCCGGGGTCGTGCTCCGCCTGCGTACCCGGCAGTACCGGGAGGCGTCCCCGACCGGAAATGGGGAACACTGACCCGGAAGCCGATGGCCGGCGACCCCGCAGGAGGCGAACCCGATGAGCACCACGCCCGCCAACTTCCCGCCCACCGGCGCGTCGGACGAGACGCTCGGCGCGCTGCTGGCCACCGCGACCCGCGACCTGTCCAGCCTCGTCCGCAGCGAGATCGAGCTCGCCAAGGCCGAGGTAAAGGTCGACGTGAAGAACGGCGTCATGGGCGGCGCGATGTTCGGGGCCGCGGGCTTCCTCGGCGTACTTGCGATCATCCTGCTCTCGATCGCCGCCGCATACGGGCTGGTCGCGGCCGGGCTGCACCCTGGCTGGGCGTTCCTGCTCGTCGCGGTCGTCTACCTGGTGGTGGCCGGGATCCTGGCCTTCGTCGGGAAGACGGCCGTGAGCAAGGTCGGGCCACCGGAGCGCACCATCCGCACCAGCAAGGAGACGGCGGCCTTCCTCAGGAGCCCGCGCACCGGTGATGCGCCGACGAACACGGTCTGACCAGCCTCCCGACGCGTCCGTAGCTCGCGTCGCGGGGCCGTGGCAGCACCACATGGTCGCCGCCAACGGCGCCCGCTTCCACGTCGCGGTCGCCGGGGACGGCCCGCTGGTGCTGTTCCTCCACGGGTTCCCGCAGTTCTGGTGGGCCTGGCGGCACCAGCTGCCTGCCCTCGCCGCCGCGGGCTACCGCGCTGCGGCGATGGACCTGCGCGGCTTCGGCGCGAGCGACAAGCCGCCGCGGGGCTATGACCCGCGCACTCTGGCCGAGGACGCCGCCGGGGTGATCCGCTCCCTGGGCGAGCGCGACGCGGTGGTCGTGGGGCAGGGGCTGGGCGGGCAGGTCGCCTGGACGTTGTCCGTCGTGCACCCCCGGCAGGTACGCCGTCTCGTGGCCGTCTCGATGCCCCACCCGCGGCGGCTGCGGCGGGCCCACCTCACCGACGCCCGGCAGGTCCGGGCGAGCCGGCACGTGCTGGGCTACCAGCGACCGGTGGTCCCCGAGCGCCATCTCGTCGCCGAGGACGGACAGGAGGTCGGTGACCTGATCCGCGCCTGGGCCGGGCCGGGGTTCCCCGACGCGGACACCGAGGTGCGCTACCGGCAGGCGGTCCAGATCCCGGGCGTCGCGCACAGCGCCCTCGAGTCCTACCGGTGGGCCGTCCGGTCCATCCCTCGCTCCGACGGGCTGCGCTACGCCCGGCGCATGAGCGCCCCGGTCACGGTGGCTACGCTGCAGGTGCATGGGGCAATCGACCGGTGCGTACTGGCCTCCAGCGCGCTGGGCTCGGGCCGCTACGTCGAGGCCTCCTACCGTTTCCACCTCATGCAGGGCGTCGGGCACTTCCCGCCCGAGGAGGCCCCGGCGGCGTTCAACACGCTGCTGCTCGACTGGCTGGCCGACCCCGAGCCGGAGGACAGGTGAGGATGCTCCCATGGGTGACATGAGTGGTCCCGGCGACGTCGGCGACAAGGACGTACCGCGCGACCGTGACCCATCCGGGCGCGCCCGCAACAACCGGCTGCGCGACGGCCTGGGCCGCCCGCTCCCCCGGAACTCCGAGCCGGCGACCGGTGTCGAGCAGGTTCCCGACGACTTCCTGCTGCCGCCGCTGCAGTCCCTGGACGAGGCGCAGCGGCTGATCGACGCGGGACGTCCCTTCCACGCACACGAGGTGCTGGAGGCCTCGTGGAAGGCGGCGCCGGCGCCCGAGCGCGACCTGTGGCAGGGGCTGGCGCAGCTCGCGGTCGGTCTCACCCACCGCGAGCGCGGGAACGCGTCCGGCGCCGCCACCCTGCTGCGCCGGGGGGCCGACCTGATCGCGCCGTACGCCGAGAACCCGCCGTACGGCGTGCTGGTCGCGGAGCTGGTGTCCACGGCGCGAGCCCTCGCCGACGACCCCGACGTCGTCGCCACGATCCGGCTCCGCGGCTGAGGTCAGGCGCAGTCGCCGGTGCCGACCCGCTGGGTCCGGTCACGGCCGTCCCGGATGACCGGCGCCGCCTCGTCGGCGGTCAGGGCGTAGCCGGTGTCCGGGTCGTCCAGGGACTTGGCGAACACCACTCCGTAGACCTCGCCCTCGAAGTCGAGTAGCGGGCCGCCGGAGTTTCCCGGCTCGACGCTCGCGAACAGCGAGAAGACCTCGCGCGTCACCTGGGAGCGGTGGTAGATGTCCGGGCCGCGGGCATCGATCGTGTCCCGGATGCGGGCCGGCTCGAGGCGGTAGGAGCCGCCGCCCGGGAACCCCGCGACCACGGCCTCGTCGCCGCGCCCCCCACCTGGGTCGATCACCAGCGGCTCGGCCGGGAGGTCGGGGGCGAAGAGCACGGCCAGGTCGCGGTCGGGGTCGAAGAGGACCACCCGCGCATCGTAGGAACGCCCGTTGCCACCGACCTGCACCTCCGGTCGTTCGACGCCCGCCACGACATGGGCGTTGGTGAGCACGTGCCGGTCGGAGATGACGAACCCGGTGCCGTCGAGGCGACGGTTGCAGTCCCTGGCGGTGCCGGTGACCTTGACGACGCTGGTGCCCGCCCGCCGCACCGCCGGCGTCGCGGTGAGCCCCGCAGAGGGCGGGTCGACGGGCCGGATCCGTTCCGGCGCGAGGCCGCCGAAGACCGTCGGGAGCGCGTTGTCGTCGAGCACCCGGCGAAAGGAGGAGAACAGCGTGGACGCCTGCTCGGGCACGAACCTGTCGACCGCGGTGATCACGCTGGAGTCGCTGATCTGACGGGACAGGGTGGGCACCGGGCCTGGTCGCAGGGAGGACGCGAGGAACCAGGCGACAAGCAGCATCGCCAGGACGCTGACGAGCGCGCCGAGCCCTGCGTCGAGCAGTCGCGCCGGACGCCAGGTGAGCCGGTTGCGAAGCACGGACCCGAACCAGGCGAGCGCC
>JAJAYQ010000175.1 GCA_026786145.1 Spirochaetaceae bacterium
CGCCGGGGGGGGCCCCCGCGGGGCGGGCCCCGGGGGGGGGCGCCCGCCCGGGGGGGTGGGGGCGGCGGGGCCCCGGGGCCCGGGCCCCCCCCACCACGACGATGTCCCGAAAGAGCTCGATCAGGGCCTCGTCCACACCGTCCTCGACCGCCACCCGGCCGGTCAGCACGCCGCGGAGGAACCAGCGCGGTCCGTCGACGCCGATGAACCTTGCCGGCTGAACCCCGGAGCTGCCGTCCTGCGACCGGACCGGAACCCGGGTGCGCAGCTCGGTGCCCAACGGACCTGCGACCTCGTCGGCCGTGCCGCCCTGCTTCGTGATTCCAGCCCGGATCTCGGCCCTGATGTCGTCCCAGATGGTCCCGGTGCGGGGGGCCGCGAACGGCTGCACCTGCAGGGCACCGTCGGGGAGCACCAGGGTCACGGCGACCACCACGCTCGACGCCTGGTCCGCCTCGATGCGGACCTCGAGCCCGGGACGGCCCGGCAGCCACATGCCGCCGAGGTCCACCCGGCCACCAGCGCCCGGGTCCGGCACCTCGGAGATGTCCCATGGGCCGTGCTCACGCCACGACCCGGCTCCGGCCACGACATCACCCGAATCGCCGACGACATCGGCGGCGACATCCGCTGTGCTGCCGTCGGCGGCATCGGCGGCATCGGCGGCATCGGCGGCACCGGCGGCATCGCCCTCGGGGTCGTGACGACGCCGACGTCGGAACACGCTCACACCTCAGTCCTCTGCTGCTCAGATGTACCGGTCGACCCGTGCCCACCCTCGCCCCGCGCCGACCCTGGGAGCAAACCGACCTCGTGGAACCTCGCCCGCTCCACCCGCTGGACCACGAGCTGGGCGATCCGGTCTCCCCGGGAGAACCGGGCCGTCTCGGAGGCGTCGGTGTTGATCAGCGTGACCTGGATCTCGCCCCGGTAACCCGCGTCGACGGTGCCGGGAGCGTTGACGATGGTCACGCCCTGACGTGAGGCGAGCCCGGACCGCGGGTGCACGAAAGCGGCGTAGCCGTCGGGCAGCGCGATGGCGATGCCGGTCGGCACCGTGCAGCGTTCTCCGGGAGCCAGCTCGACGTCGATCGCGGTCACGAGGTCGGCTCCGGCGTCACCGGGATGGGCGTACGCCGGGATCGGCAGGCCCTCGTCGAGTCGGCGGATGAGCACCTCGACGGGTGCACCGAGGTCGCCTGAGCTCACCCGGCGACCCTACCTGTCACCTCAGGGAAGAGTGCCTGCTCGACGAGCCCGATAGGTAGCCGGCCCGAGCCGGCGGCCCGGTCGTGGAACTCCCGCAGGGTCCCCCGCGACTCGTTGACCCACCGCCTGCGCATCCGGTCGATCTCCAGCGCACCCGTGAGGTAGGACGACGCCTGCGTGGGCCACGCGCAGTAGCGCAGCACCTCGGCCCGCGCGGTCTCCCGCGACAACGAGCACTTCGTGGACATGAAGTCCACCGCCTCCTCGATCGTCATCTCTCCCAGGTGCAGCGAGGTGTCGACGACGATCCGCGCCGCCCGGAAGAGCCGGAAGTCGCGCTGGCACAGCTCCTGCTCGGGCGTCTGGAAGAAGCCCTTCTCACGCAGCAGGTCCTCGGCGTAGAGACCCCAGCCCTCGACGAAGTAGGCGGAGCCGAACACGAAGCGCAGGGGGCGGGCACCGCCGCCGGCCGCGTTCGCCGCCAGCCAGGCGAAGTGCCAGTGGTGGCCGGGGTAGGCCTCGTGCACCGCGATCGACCAGGCGCCGTGCCGGTTGTTGGTGGCGAGCCGGGCGGCCACCTGCTCGGGAGTCGAACCGTCGGGCGGGTACGGGACGAAGAAGTGACCCGGCCGGGCGCCTTCGGGCGGGGCGGCTGCGAACGGCGGCGGTTGCACGTAGTGGGCGACGGCGAGTGCGGCGCGCGTGAACGGTGCCGAGGGGGCGACGACGCAGCGCTCCCCGGCCGGCAGGGTCACGAGCTGGTGCTCGGCGCAGAACGCGCGCGCGGCGTCTGTCGCCTCCTGGTACAGCGCCAGCATGTCCTCCGGTGTCTCGGGGTGGTCGTCGTTGAACCCCCGCAGCACCTCGAGGAAGTTCTCCGTCTCTCGCAGTGCCTGCGAGCGTTCGCGCATGTCCGCCGCGAGCTCCTCGTAGGCCGCGCGCCCCCTCTCGCGCAGCTCCCGGGTGCCGTAGGCGAGCCCTTCCGCCTGCCGCAGCAGCGCGTCGTAGCGCCCCTCGCCGATCGACCACTCCCCGGTGGCCTGCTCCACCAGGGACTCGACGTGGGTCCCGAAGCGCTCGAAGGCGAGGGCCGCGATCTCGCCCGCCGCCACGACCGCCGAGCGGTCGGCCTCGTCCGTGAACTGCTCACCGACCGAACGGGCGTACCCCGCGCCGGCGCCGATCTGGGCCAGGGCTCGGGTGAGCAGCGCGGGATGAGCAAGAGCGGGGTCGAGGTTCTCCGCGCCCTGCTCCAGCAACCGCGGGACGGCGCGCAGCCGTGCCGCGACCGCTCGGGCCAGCTCGGGCTCGGGCCGCAGCCGGTTCATCAGCAGGTTGAAGACACCGGTCAGTGCCGGGCCGGCGTAGTGGTCCGGGCTGCGCCGCCAGTCAGCCCAGTCCCGCTGCACCGCCCGCCCGCGCAGCACCATCAGCACCAGGTCGCGGTCGATCCGTTCCTCGGCGTCGAGGTCCGCGGCGTCGAGGCCCCGCAGGCGGCGGGACCACTCGTCCTCCGCCCGCTCCCGTGCGGCGACCGCGTCGGCGGAGAGATCCGGCAGCACGTCGTCGTACTCCGTGCAGCCCAGGGCGCTGCCGAGGACCGGGTTCGCGGCGAACTGCTCGGCCATCAGCTCGGCGGCGAGCTTGTCGAAGGGGCGATCGCCCTGGGGAATCGGCATCGGCCGCACCGTAGCCGACCATGACAGGCTGACTCCCATGCGCACGTACGACGAGCGGCTGACGGCCCCGGTCGGCCTCTGGGTCGGGGTGTGGGTCATGTCGCTCGTCCTGGGCGTCTCGTTCTACGCCGCCCTGGGGCCGGTGGCTGGTCTGCTCGCCGTGGCGGTGCCCGGCGTCCTGATGTCCGTCGTGCTGGTGCGCTCGGCCGCGGTGGTGCGCGTCGAGGACGGCCACCTCACCGCAGGTCCGGCGCGGATACCCGTCGACGCCCTGGGCCCAGTGCAGTCCCTGGACGCCGAGCAGGCACGACACACGCGCGGGCCTGGGTCGGACCCGGCGGCCTACCACCTGATCCGGGGCTGGGTGCCGGCCGGCGTGCGGGCTGCGGTGGTGGACCCGGGCGACGCGACGCCGTACTGGTTCGTCGCCTCCCGGCGGCCGGACGAGCTGGCTGCGGCCATCGAGGCCGCCCGCGCCGCGCACCGGTCAGGTGCCTGAGGCACGCTGCCCCACCCGGCGCAGGTCGTTCCGGACCTGCTCGCCGAGGCGGCGGGTCTCCCGGTGGTTGACGACACTCCCGGCGACGGCCCCGGACATCATCGGCCCGAGCGTGGACAGGTTGCGGCCGGCTCGCCGGATCAGGCGCTTGCGCAATGACCGCTTGGCGGCGGACCCCAGCGACATCCGCAGGACACCGGGAGCGAACGGGTCGATGCCGCGGCGCTCGGTCCAGGCGACCAGGTAGGCCTGGGCGCGGTGGCGCGCGGAGCCGGTGATGGCAGCGCCGTAGACCTCGTGCAGCTCCGCGATCAGCTTGACCTCGATGGCGGCCACCAGCAGGGTCTCGGCGGCCAGCTGCACCGGCGCGGCCAGGAGGGTGGGAGGGGCTGCGAACTGGACCGCGGCCAGCGCCCCGCCGGCAGCTCCCACCGCAGCGGTCGCCTTGGCGGCGCCGGCGATGAGGGTCTGGGCCAGGTCGTCGGCACTCAGGCCGGGCCGCTGCTCCCGCAGCGTGGTGAGGTCACGGACCGGGACGCGCGGCGCCGTGTCCACGAGCAGGTCCACCAACCAGCCACCGCCGAGAACAGAGGCCCGTCCGGCACCGCGCGCCGAGGCGGCCATCGCCCTGGTCAGGGTTCCGAGGTCGCGGCCGCGGTCGCGCCGGCTGCGCCCGGGCTCCGGATCGGTCAGCCGCGCCACGAGCGCGCCGACGTCCTCGGGCCGATCGGACTGGTCGGCCTGGTCGGCCGGACCGGACGGGTCGACCATGTCAGGCAGCGCACTCCTTGCAGATCAGCTTGTTGCCCTTCTGGCTGGCCAGCTGGCTGCGGTGGTGGACCAGGAAGCACCGTGAACAGGTGAACTCGTCGGCCTGTCGCGGGAGGACCCGGACCGAGAGCTCCTCGTTGGACAGGTCGGCCCCGGGCAGCTCGAGAGACTCCGCGAGGTCGGCCTCGTCGACGTCGACGGTGCTGGCCGACTTGTCCTGGCGGCGAGACTTGAGCTCCTCGAGGCTGTCCTCGGACATCTCGTCATCGGTCTTGCGGGGTGAGTCGTAGTCGGTGGCCATATGTATGTCAGCCCTTCGCCGAGAGTGGCAGCTGGCGCCACGTCGTCGGTGCGTCGTCAGTCGTGTGTGGTGTGCCGGGCGTGTAACGCTCCGACCGCGTACTTTGTGCCCGCGTCGCGTCGGCCGTGCCGGGGGCAGGGCATCGAGGGGCGGCGCAAGACGGCGGAGCGTACCCCACACCCCGGCACCCCGGCGACCGCGCTCACCGAGGGGCCCGGGAATTCACCTCCCGGTCGCCCGTCGGTCACCTGCAGCGGCTGCGCGACCGACGTGATCCCTGCCACCATGGGCGATGTTTCCGGGACAGACGGGACCGGGTAGACCATTATCGCCGCACGACACTCGGGGCGACGCCCGATGGCGCTGAGACGGGAAGGCTGGTCGTCATGAGCGAGTTCCAGGTGGAGATCCAGGCCCGGATGGAGTCCGCCACCATCTCCCTCGCCGAGGCGCGGCTCGAGGGCGACGACTACTTGACCCAGATCCGGCTCGGAGAGCTGGAGTCCCTCCAGCGGCTGGCCTCCGAGCACGCGGTCCCTTGACCCTTTCCCAGGTCAGCCCTCCACCATCTCGTCGGCCGCCAGCTCGGCAAGCAGTGCCGCCATCTCGTCGAAGAGCCCCGGCGGCGCGGCCAGCACCATCGCCTCACCGGCCGGCCGGCCCTGCAGCCCGCCGACCGTGGCCCCGGCCTCCTCGGCGACCAGGCCTCCGGCCGCCAGGTCCCACGGCTGGAGACCCTGCTCGTAGAACGCGTCGAGCCGACCGCAGGCCAGGGCGCACAGATCCAGCGATGCGGCGCCGGCCCGGCGTACGTCCCGGACCCGGGGCAGCACGGTGCCCAGGATCCGGGCCTGTCGCGCCCGTCGAGCGACCCCGTAGCCGAAGCCGGTGGCCACCAGGGCCATCGCGAGCTCGGGCGCAGCGTTCACCCGGATCGGCCGGCCATCCAGCCACGCCCCCCGGCCGCGGGTGGCCGACCACGTCTCGCCGCTGACGGCGTTGACAACAGCGCCTGCCACGACCTGGTCGCCGACCCGCGCCGCGACGCTGACGGCATACGACGGGATCTCGTAGAGATAGTTGACGGTGCCGTCGATGGGGTCGATCACCCACGTCACGCCGCTGGTGCCCTCGACGGCAGCGCCCTCCTCGCCGAGGAAGCCGTCCTCGGGGCGCCCGGCGCGGATCCGCTCCACCACGAGCCGTTCGGCCTGCTGGTCCATCACGGTGACGATGTCGGTGACGCTGCTCTTGGTGGCGGTGACCTCGAGCGGTCCCCGTGGGCGATCCTCGACGATGTGCCTGGCGGCGGCCGCGGCGGCATCCAGGGCGATCTCCAGCAGATTCCCCCACGACCCGGGGTCGTCCATGCCGCTCACGCCGGTCACGCCGGCTCCCCGCACAGTGCCGGCCGATCGGGGTCCCTCTCGTTGCGGCAGCACCCCGCCGGACACACGTCGTGGCTGGGCCCTCGCTCGCCGAGCGCCGGTCGGGCCGGCTGCTCGCCGCGCACCACCGCGGCCCGCTCCAGCAGGAGCTCGCGCAGCGACGCCACGAAGCGGGGCTCGGTGCCGACGGTCGCGGCCCGGGTGCACGGGAGCCCGAGCCTCCGGGCGGTCGCCAGGGCCTCGGTGTCGAGGTCGAACTTGACCTCCATGTGGTCGGAGACGAAGCCGATGGGCACCAGCACCACGGCCGGCACCCCGTCGGCGACCAGGGCCTCGAGGTGGTCGTTGACGTCCGGCTCCAGCCAGGGCTGCGACGGCGGGCCGCTGCGGCTGCAGTAGGCGAGGTCCAGGCGGTGGTCCACACCGCTCGCGGCAGCGACCCCTGCCGTCACGAGCCGCGCCACGTCACGGTGCTGGGCTTCGTACGCCTTCCCGTCCGGGCCGCTCGCGTCGTTCATCGACGTCGGGATGGAGTGGGTGACGAACACCAGACGCGCGTCCCGGCGGACGCCCTCGGGCAGCTCGTCGAGAGCGGCCACCGTGCTCGCGACCATCACCTCGACGAAGCCGGGGTGGTTGAAGTAGTGCCGCACCCGGTCGACCGTGGGCGCCCGGTCCCCCAGAGGTGCGACCGCGGCGGCGAGGTCCTCGCGGTACTGCCGGCACCCGGAGTACGACGAGTACGCCGAGGTGAGCACGGCCAGCACCCGGGTCACACCGTCGTCGGCCAGGCGCGCGAACGTGTCCGTGAGGAAGGGGTCCCAGTTGCGGTTGCCCCAGTAGACCGGGAGCGCGATGCCGTGCTCGGCCAGGTCGGTCTCGAGCGAGGCGACCAGCGCGCGGTTCTGCGCGTTGATGGGGCTCACGCCACCGAAGCCGAGGTAGTGCTCTCCCACCTCCAGCAGCCGCTCCCGCGGGATCGCGCGCCCACGGGTGACGGTCTCGAGGAAGGGCAGCACGTCGTCGGGGCCCTCGGGCCCGCCGAAGGAGACGAGCAGTAGGGCGTCGTAGGGCGAGACGTTGTTGCCGGAGGGCTCATAGGTCACAGGGCATTCTCGCAAACGCGTGACGAGTCTTACCGGGTGGTCCCGTAGCGTGCCGGGGTGCTCACGCCCTACCGCGACCTGCTCGCGACCCCCGGCAGCCGGCGCTTCTCGGGAGCTGCGTTTGTCGCCCGGATGCCGATCGCGATGGTCAACCTCGGCATCGTGCTCCTCGTGGTCGCCGAGAACGGCAGCTACGGGCTCGCCGGCGCCATCTCGGCAACCTTCGCGCTGGTCAACGCCGGCTCCGCACCGGCCATCGCCCGGCTGATCGACCGCCGCGGGCAGCGCCAGATCCTGGCTCCGGTCACCGCGCTGTACGCGGCGGGGCTGGGGCTGTTCGTCGGCCTGGTGACCCTGGGCGCCCCGACCTGGTCGCTGTACTTGTCGGCGGCGACGGCGGGCTTGTTCGGCCCCTCGATCGGTTCGCTGGTCCGCGCCCGGTGGGGGCACGTGCTCGGCCAGGGACCGCGGCTGCACACGGCGTACGCGTTCGAGTCGGTGCTCGACGAGCTGATCTTCGTCGTGGGCCCGTTGATCGTCACGGTCCTGGCGACGCGGATCGTGCCGGCGGCCGGGCTGCTCA
>JAJAYQ010000176.1 GCA_026786145.1 Spirochaetaceae bacterium
CGACGTGGGCGCCGCGGTCTTCCTGTCCAACGCGGCCGCAGCCCGGCACGCGGTCGAGCTGGTGGGAGCGCCCCGATGACATTGCTCTCCGGCCCACCGCGGGTGGTCGCCGTCGGTGCCGCGATGTTCGCCGACTCCCTCGCGGCGCAGGCCGTGCCCGTGCAACAGGTCGACTGGCGCCCGCCGCTCGGGGACGAGGGCGTCGAGACCGACCTGGCCCGCGTGCTCGCCGACCCGCGCCTCGCGACTGCCAACGCCACCGCTGTCGGGCGCCTGCTCGCCGCCGGAGCCGAGCTGGTAGACGTCCGTCCTGCCTCCGAAGCCCTGGGTCTGGCCCGCGGCTCGTTCCTGCACGCCGGCCCACCGATCAGCTGGGACCGCGCGTCGGGTCCGATGCGCGGAGCACTCATCGGCGCGATGCTCCTCGAGGGCCTCGCGGCCACGCCGGAGGAGGCGGAGAAGTCCCTGGCGTCGGGCACCGGATTGTCGTGGGAGCCGTGCCACCACCACCGCACGGTCGGTCCGATGGCCGGCGTGGTCAGCCCCTCCATGTGGATGTTCGAGCTGCGTGACCCGGTTCACGGGGGCACGGCCTGGTGCAGCCTCAACGAGGGACTCGGCAAGGTGCTGCGCTACGGCGCGTACGGCCCAGAGGTCATCGAGCGGCTGCATTGGATGTCCGACGTGCTCGGCCCGCTGCTGCAGAAGGCGGTCCGGGCTCGCGAGAGCACACCCGTGGACGTCAAGGCGATCGCCGCGCAGATGCTCCAGATGGGCGACGAGGGCCACAACCGCAACCGGGCAGGGACCTTGATGTTCCTGCGGGAGCTGCTGCCCACGCTGATCGACTCCGGGGCACCGTCCTCGGACGTCGCCGAGGCAGCGAAGTTCATCGGCGGGAACGACCACTTCTTCCTCAACCTGGGCATGCCGGCGTGCAAGCTGGCGTGCGACGCTGCCCGCGACGTCCCCGGCTCGTCGCTGGTGGTTGCCATGGCCCGCAACGGGACCGACTTCGGCATCCAGGTGTCGGGCACCGGCGACCGGTGGTTCACCGGGCCGGCGAACACCCCCGAAGGCCTTTACCTCGGTGCGTTCGGCCCCGAGGACGCCAACCCCGACATCGGGGACTCGGCCATCACCGAGACCGGCGGCATCGGCGGCTTCGCCATGGCCGCAGCGCCAGCGATCGTGCGGTTCGTCGGTGGTGAGGTGGGTGACGCGATCGAGGCCACCCGACTGATGTATGAGGTGACGCTCGCCGAGAACCCGACCTACCAGATCCCGGTGCTCGGCTTCCGCGGGTCACCCACCGGCATCGACGTCACGCTGGTGACCCGGACCGGGATCCTGCCCCATATCAACACCGGCATGGCTGGCAAGGTCGCCGGCACCGGCCAGGTGGGGGCCGGCCTGGTCAACCCCCCGGCGTCGATCTTCCCCGATGCCGTCGCCGCGCTGGCCGAGCTGGCACCGCCGTTGGGGTGAGCCGCCTCGTTGCTCAGCCTCCGCTGAGCGCTTGCTCGAAGCTGTCCTTGCCGATCGCCTCCAGGATCCTGTCCCGCGTGTCGGGGCACTCGTCCTCGGTGGCGGTGTCGAAGTCGGCCGAGGCCCGCGGCTGCTGCCCGGGGTGCTCCGAGACCCAGCGAGCCAGGTCGCCGGCCAGCAGCGCGAAGGCAGCGTCCTCGCCCCCGACGGCTTCGACCTTGGGCGGCGAGGACCACCAGCGCCGCACAGATCGCGATCCGTCTTCTCGACATCCTCCGTCCGGCCGACGTCGGGGTGGCGTCACCCGTCGGCAACACAGCCGCGGCAGGAGCGTCCGGGGGCGAGAGTTCAGAAGGCGAGGACGATGACCGTCACGTTGTCGATGCCGCCGTTGGCCAGGGCGGCCTCCACCAGCGCGTCACAGGCCTGCTGCGCGTCACCGCGACCCAGGAGATCCGCGATGGCCGGGTCGTCGACCATGTTGGTCAGCCCGTCCGTGCACAGAAGCAGCCGTGACCCGGCCGGGCACTCGATCTCGACGACGTCGGGCTCGACCGCCCGGTCCAGCCCGAGGGCCTGGCGCAGGTAGCCGTTGACCCCGTGGTCCTCTGTGAGAGCGCGCAGCCCGCCCCCGTCGTCGAGGAGGTAGGCCCGGCTGTCGCCGACGTGCAGGACCCGGGCCGTGGAGCCGGCGACGACCGTGAGGACGAGTGTGGTGCCCATCCCGGCACGGCCGGGCTCCTCGTCCGCAGCAGCCACCACCGCCTCGTGGGCCGCCTGGGTGGCGGCCCGCAGGTCCCCTTCTGCGGACTCGCCGGTCAGCGAGGCGTGGTCGAGGCTGTTGATCGCGGTCATGCTCGCCACGTCACCAGCCGGGTGCCCGCCGAGCCCGTCGGCCACGGCGAGGACGCCGCGCTCCGGGCGGGCCAGAAGCGCGTCCTCGTTGCGTTGCCGGACGTGCCCGACCTCGGTTCGGTATGCCACCTGCATGCCGACACCGTAGGGGTTCCATCAGCAGCCGCCACCCGTCGCGGGTGCCGGACACGCCGCCGACGATGTCCGCCGACCACCCGCAGGAAGCCTGAGACGATGGACCCCCATGCGTCGCGACCGCCCGACCTCTCAGAACGGCCCGGCTCCCGACCCAGCCACAGCGCGGTCGCCGGTCTCCGTTCCCCTGCTGGCCCTGGCCATCTTCCTGGTGGCGCTCAACCTGCGCGCGGCCCTCGCCTCCCTGCCGCCACTGGTGCGCACCATCCAGGCGGACCTCGGGCTCGACGCCGCCACCGCTGGTCTCCTCACCACCCTCCCGGTGCTGTGCATGGGCCTCTTCGCGCCGGCGGCGCAGCAGCTGGCCCGACGGATCGGGCGCGAGGCGACCGTCGCGCTGGCCCTCGTCGTGCTGCTCGCCGGCCTGCTGCTGCGCCTGGCCGGGGAGGTGCTCGGACTGCTGATGGCCAGCACGCTGCTGGTCGGCATCGGGATCGCCCTGTGCGGGACGGTCCTGCCGGGCATCGTCAAGGAGTTCTTCCGGGAACGGTCGGGGGCGATGACCGGGATCTACCTGCTGGCGATGATGGTCGGCGCCACGGCGGCCTCCGCCCTGACGGTGCCGCTGGCCGACGCCCTGGGGTCCTGGCAGCTCTCGCTGTCTGTGTGGGCACTCCCCGTCATCCTCGGCCTGGTGGCCTGGCTGCCCGTCGTCCGCGCGGTGAACGACCGTCAGGAGCCCGCTGCTCCCGCCGAGCCGGCCGCCCTCCCGTGGCGCAGCCCGACGGCCCGGCTGCTCGCCGCGTTCCTCGCGTTGCAGTCCTTCGGCTTCTACACCCAGCTCGCCTGGATCCCGCCGTCCTACCAGTCGTACGGGTGGTCCGCCCGTGACGCCGGGCTGCTGCTCGCCGTGTGGAGCATCGTGCAGCTGGTCTCCGGCGTCGGCGGGCCGGCCCTGGCCGACCGGGTGACCGACCGACGGCCGCTGCTCGCGGGTGCGCTGGCGCTGACCCTGATCGGGGTGGCCGGGGTCGTCGTGGCGCCGACCGCAGCGCCGTGGCTGTGGGTGTCGTTGATGGGCATGGGACAGGGTGCCGGCTTCGCCCTCGGGCTGGTGAAGCTGGTGGACTACGCGCCCTCACCGGCGGCCTCGGCACGGCTGTCGGCCCTGGTCTTCTTCTTCTCGTACTCGCTGGCCTCCCTCGGGCCGTTCGTCTTCGGCGTCACCCGCGACCTGACCCACGGCTTCCGGGTGCCCTACGCGCTGCTGCTGGTGGCCGCCCTGGCCCAGCTCTCGCTGGTGCCCCGGCTCCGCCCCGGCCGTCTCACCGAGTAGAGCCGTTTGAGCCGTTGAAACGGTCCAGGTCAGAGGGCCGGTCGACGTCCGCGGCGGTGGCCACGTCTCCGCACTCCACCAGGGTGACCAGCTCGGGGTGCGCGTCGAGGAAGGGCCGGGCCCCGCGGTCACCGACCGCGAGCCGGACCACCGCAGCCCAGTGGTCGCGGCCGAGGGCCACCGGGTGGCCCCACGCCCCGTCGTACGTCGCAGCCACGACGACGGAGGGACCGTGGGCCAGCGCCACCACCCGTGCGACGGCTTCGGCGCTCAGCCCTGGCTGGTCCACGAGCAGCACCAGCCCGGCGACAGCGTCCTCCGGCAGGGCGTCGAGGCCGGCCCGCAGCGAAGACCCGATGCCCTCTTCCCAGTCCGGGTTGGCGACGACGGTGGC
>JAJAYQ010000177.1 GCA_026786145.1 Spirochaetaceae bacterium
TCCGCCGCACGGTCGAGCAGATCATCGACACGGGCGAGGCGCAGTTCCCCATCATCGGCGCGAGTCTCGACGGCAGGTACGACGGGGAGGGCGCGCGCATCGCGAGCAGCGAGTCGAGCAACGGGACGCCCCCGATCGTGCGCGGCGGCCCGGCCGACGACGCCGGGCTCCGGGCCGGCGACGTGATCCTCGCGCTCGACGGCGAGCCGGTCGACGGCAGCGCCGAGCTGATTGTGGCCATTCGCAGCAAGAGCCCGGGGGACACCATCGAGCTGACCGTGCGGCGGGACGGCTCGGAGCAGACCTACCAGATCACCCTCGGGGCCACCGAGGGGTGAGAGGATCGGCCCGTGCTGCTGGACATTGGTGCCGGGGAGTTCATCGCCCTGGCGATCATCGCGCTGATCGTCCTGGGTCCGGAGAAGCTGCCGCGCTACGCCGCCGAGGCGGCCCGGATGCTGCAGCGGCTCCGCGAGGTCGCCACTTCGGCGCGTGCCGACGTCCGTCGTGAGCTCGGCCCGGAGTTCCAGGACATCTCCCTCGGGGACCTGAATCCCCGCAGCCTGGTGCGCAAGCACCTCCTCGACCCGATCGACCTCGACTCGCTCGACCCGTTCAACGAGAAGCCCGCTGCCCGACGGGGACCGGGGGAGGCGCCAACCAAGTCGCCGCACCCCGCGCCCTACGACCCGGACACGACCTAGCGGTCCTTCGTCACGCTGCTCAGCGACCGGCCGGGCTCAGCCCCAGCGAGCGGCCCGCGAGACCGCGGGCGCGGGTGCCCAGTCGGTCGGCGATCCCCTGCAGAACCGCCGCGGCCGGAGCGGCCGGGTCGTCGAGGATGAGGGGGCGGCCGGTGTCGCCGCCCTCACGCAGCCGCATGTCCAACGGCACCTGGCCGAGCAGCGGCACCGGGACGCCCATCGCTCGGGTGAGCCCGTCGGCCACCGCTGCGCCGCCCCCGCTCCCGAACACCTCGACGCGCTCGTCGCAGTGGGGACACGGGAGGTAGGACATGTTCTCGATGACACCGGCGATCTGCTGGTGGGTCTGCAGCGCGATCGTCCCGGCCCGCTCGGCCACCTCGGCGGAGGCGAGCTGAGGCGTCGTCACCACGAGCAGCTCGGCCGAGGGCACGAGCTGGGCCACCGAGATCGCGATGTCCCCCGTGCCGGGCGGCAGGTCCATGAGCAGCACGTCGAGGTCGCCCCAGAACACGTCGCCCAGGAACTGCTGCAGGGCGCGGTGCAGCATCGGCCCGCGCCACACCACCGGGGCGTTGTTCGCGACGAACATGCCGATCGAGATGACCTTCACCCCGTGGGCGCTCGGGGGCATGATCATGTCCTCGACCTGGGTCGGACGGCCGTCGACGCCCAGCATCCGGGGCACGGAGTGGCCGTAGATGTCGGCGTCCACCACCCCGACGGACAGCCCCGAGCGCGCCATCGCGGCGGCGAGGTTGACCGTCACCGAGGACTTGCCGACCCCGCCCTTGCCGGAGGCGACGGCGTACACCCGAGTCAGCGATCCGGGCTTGGCGAAGGGGATCTCCCGCTCGGCGACGCCTGACTCCGCCCGCAGCCGGGCCTGCATCTCCTGGCGCTGGGTCGCCGACATCACGTCGAGGTCGACGCGGACCGATGTGACGCCGTCGAGTGCCTGGACGGCCGTCGTCACGCGGGAGGTGATGGTGTCCTTCATCGGGCAGCCCGCGACCGTGAGGTAGACACCCACGACGACCTCTCCGGAGCCCCCGACATCGACGGACTTGACCATGCCGAGATCGGTGATGGGCTTGTGGATCTCGGGGTCCTCTACGGTGGCCAAGGCCGCCTGGATCGCCTCGACGGTGGGGGAGAGCATGGGTTCGATGCTACGTCGCCCGTGGTAGCGGCAACTACGCTCGGGGGGTGGCCCAGCTCGATGAGGCGCAGATGGTGGCGTGGCGCCGGTTCCTGCGCGCCCACGCGGTCGTGACGCGCAGCCTGGAGGGCGAGCTGCTCGCCGAGCACGGTCTGCCGCTAGCCACCTACGACGTCCTCGTGCAGCTGGTGGAGGCACCGCAACGCAGGCTGCGGATGTCGGAGCTGGCCGAGCAGGTGCTGCTCTCCCGCAGCGGCCTCACCCGGATGGTGGACCGGCTCGAGCGGGATGGCCTCGTACGCCGGGAAGCATGCGCCGACGATGCCCGGGGGCAGTTCACCGTCATCACCGGAGCCGGGGTCGAGCGGCTGCGAGCCGCCAGCCCGACGCACCTGCGCGGCATCGCCGAGCACGCAGTGGGACGCTTCGACGAGGACGAGGCACGGGTGCTCGCCGGGCTGCTGGGGCGGATGCTCGAGGACCTCAGTCCGACGAGCTGACCGCGCCGCCCTGACTATGCCCCCCGGGCCCCCCGGGCCCCTCGAGGTCCTCGAGGAGCTGCCGCAGCTCGGAGCGGAGGAAGTCGCGGGTCGCCACGTCCCCGACAGCCATCCGCAGCGACGCGAGCTCGCGCGTCAGGTAGTCGGTGTCGGCGATGTTGCGCTCGGCGCGTCCCCGGTCCTGCTCGTACTGCACCCGGTCACGGTCGGCCTGGCGGTTCTGCGCGAGCAGGATCAGCGGGGCGGCGTAGGACGCCTGCAGCGAGAGCATCAGGGTCAGCAGGATGAACGGGTAGTTGTCGAAGATGAGCTTCTCGGCGATGACGTTGAAGATGACCCACACGATCACGAAGATCGTCATGTAGACCAGGAACTTTCCCGTCCCGATGAAGCGTGCGATCCGCTCGCTCAGCCGCCCGAAGGCGTCGGCGTCGTAGGTCGGGGTCGGCACCAGCACCCGGCGTGTCTCGCGGGGCTGGTCCAGGCGCTCCGGGCGACGCCGCTCACGCGCCATTGGTCACCCCGGGCGGGACCCGCCGGGCCCGCCAGTCGTCGGGCAGCAGGTGGTCCAGCACGTCGTCGACGGTGACCGCGCCCAGGAGGTGGTCGCCATCGTCGACCACCGGCACGGCGACCAGGTTGTAGGTCGCGAGGTGATGGGTGATCTCGACGAGGGAGACATCAGGGCGAAGCGCCTCGATCCCGGTGTCGACGACCCCGCTGACCAGGGCCGACGGCGGCTCGCGCAGCAGTCGCTGGATGTGGGCGACGCCGATGTAGCGGCCGGTCGGGGTCTCCATCGGTGGCCGGCACACGTAGACCTGGGCGGCCAGCGCGGGGGAGAGCTCGGGCTGCCGGACCCGGGCAAGGGCGTCTGCCACGGTCGCGTCCGGCGGCAGGACGACCGGCTCAGTGGTCATCAACCCGCCGGCCGTGTCGTCGGAGTACGCGAGCAGCCGGCGCAGGGGGGCAGCCTCGTCGGGCTCCATCAGGTCGAGAAACTTCTCGGCCTCGTGGTGGGGCAGCTCGGAGAGCAGGTCGGCGGCGTCGTCAGGCTGCATCGCCTCGAGGACGTCGGCGGCGCGCTCCTCCTCGAGCATGCTGAGGATCTCGACCTGGTCGTCGTCAGGGAGCTCCTCGAGGACGTCGGCGAGCTTCTCGTCGTCGAGCGCCGCAGCGACCTCCACCCGACGCTTCGCCGACAGCTCGTGCAGCACCGTGGCCAGGTCGGCCGCGTTGAGCTTCTCGAAGGTCGCGAGCAGGTTGGCCGCCCCCTGGCCCTGCTCGTCGATCGAGAAGCCGGTCACGTCCCGCCATTCGACGGTCACGGCCTCGCCGCGTCGCCGCAGCCCCTTGCCGGGTCGCCGGACGAAGACCCGGGTGACCTCCCAGTCGCGGGTGCGCTGCTGCTCCATGGCGACGTCCTCGACCACCGCCGGGGAGTCGTCCTCCGTCAGCCTGACCGTGCGGTCGAGCATTTCCCCGAGGACGAGCGTCTCGGTCGGACGCTGCTGGAACCGCCGCATGTTCACGAGCCCGGTCGTGATCACCTGGCCCGTGTCGACGGCGGTGACCCGGGTCATCGGCACGAAGATGCGCCGGCGGCCGGGGACCTCGACGACCAGCCCGAGGACGCGCGGCTCCTCGTGGCCGACACGAAGGGTCACGACGACGTCGCGCACCCGGCCGACCTGGTCGCCCATCGGGTCGAACAGGGGTGTCCCGGCCAGGCGCGCGATGAAGACCCTCGTCGGCGCGCCGCTCACAAGGAGCCAGGCTAGCGGCGTCGGTGCGCCCGACGGCCCACCACGAACGGGAGCGGGTCGCGCGTCGTGGCGGAGGAGCCCGGCGGCTCGGCCGCGTGGGAGTGGCTGGACAGGTGACCGGGCGACTCGACCAGCCGGCCGGTGGCCTCGAGGCGCGGGGCCGTCGACTCTCGCGCCCGCCTCTGGGGCTGCCGCTCCGTCCGGGGGGTTGAGGCGCTTGGCGTGCAGCTCCGGGACGACGGTGGCCCAGGCCGGCTCGTCCGGCCGGACCCGGGTGACTGCAGCCCGGTAGGTCAGGAGGCGGCCGCCCGTGTCTTGCTGCGGACCGTGACCTCCACCTCCTCGCCCTCGGGCACCGACCCCTCGGGCACCGACCCCTCGGGCACCGACCCCTCGGGCACCGACGGGAGCGGCTGCTCGATGCCGCTGCCGACGACGTGCACGGCTCCGTCGACGAAGACGTGCCAGACCGGCGACGCACGGGTGGTCCCGAGGGGACGCACCCAGACCAGCCCCTACTTCCGGCAGGTCTCCTCGACCATCGCCCGCGCCAACGCCGAGCCAGGGTCGTCGGTGTCGGAGGTCACGCTCTTGAGAGTGTCACAGCGGGTGGCCGGGGAGATGGCACAGTCGCCTTTGCTGTGCGTGGCACAGTGGCCCGATGTCCGCTGGCGGGGAGGTCCAACGCAGGCCGGGCGTGGTGGACCGGCCGCCCCGCGCCGATGTCCTGCTGATGACCGTCGGACTGGTCGCCGTGTCGACCTCCGGCCCGCTCATGGCAGCCATCGCGGCCCCGGCGCTGGCGGTCGCGCTCTGGCGCAACGTGCTGGGCGTGGCGGTGATCGCGCCGTTCGCGCTGGCAACGCGGCGCCGGGAGCTGCGCGAGATGACGGCACGGGAACGCCGGTGGGCCCTTGGGTCCGGCCTGCTGCTCGCCGCCCATTTCGCGACCTGGGTGCCGAGCCTGCGCTTCACGTCGGTTGCCTCCGCGACCGCGATCGTTGCCACCCAGCCGGTGTGGGTGGCGCTGATCGCGCGGGCTTCGGGACACGCCGTCCCCCGCCGGGCCTGGCTGGGGATGGGGATCTCGGTGGTGGCCGTCATCCTGCTCACCGGCGTCGACTTCTCGCTCGACCCGCGGGCGCTGGTCGGAGACCTCCTCGCGCTGCTGGGAGGGGTGTTCGCAGCCCTCTACACAGTTGTCGGGGCCGAGGTCCGGCGGACCGTCAGCACCACGTCGTACACGACGATCTGCTACTCCACCGCGGCGGTGGCGCTGCTCGCCGGTTGCCTGGTAGGTCGCGTCGACCTGTGGGGGTACGACGGGCGGACCTGGCTCCAGCTGCTCGCCCTCACCCTCGGGGCTCAGCTGCTCGGGCACTCGGTGTTCAACCTGGTCCTGCGGACCACCAGCCCGACGGTCGCGTCGCTCTTCCTGCTGCTCGAGGTGCCCGGTGCGGCGGTCATCGCCGCGGTCGCTCTGGGGCAGGTGCCGCCGCTCGCGGCGGTGCCGGCCGGACTCCTGCTGCTGGTGGGTCTCGGGATCGTGGTCTACGCGCGACCCGACGACGTGGATCCCGCGATACCGGCCGAGTGACACGTCGCTAGCCTGAAGCCGCAATGACAGAGCGCCACGACAGACCCGAGAGCCCGCCCGGTCCGCGGCCGCGCCCACCCTTGCGTGCGCGCCGCTCCTGCCTGGCGGTGCCGGGCAGCAGCCCCAAGATGCTGGGCAAGGCGGCTGGCCTGCCGGCCGACCAGGTGTTCCTGGACCTGGAGGACTCGGTGTCGCCGCTGGCCAAGGTCGGCGCCCGGGCCAACGTCGTGGCGGCTCTCGCCGGCGGCGGCTGGGGTGAGCGGACCAGGGTGGTCCGGGTCAACGACTGGACCACGCAGTGGACCTACGGCGACGTCATCGCGGTGGTCGAGGGCGCAGGGGCCGACCTGGACTGCGTGATGCTGCCGAAAGTGCAGTCCGCCGAGCACGTGGTGGCGCTGGACCTGTTGCTCACTCAGCTGGAGAAGTCGCTGGGTCTGGAGGTGGGACGCATCGGCATCGAGGCGCAGATCGAGAACGCGAGGGGACTCGTGGAGGTCGACGCGATCGCCGCAGCCTCTCCGCGCACCGAGACTCTCATCTTCGGGCCGGCCGACTTCATGGCCTCGATCAACATGCGTTCGCTGGTCGTGGGGGAGCAGCCGGTCGGCTACGACGTCGGCGACGCCTACCACTACATCCTGATGCGGATCCTGATGGCTGCACGGACCCACGACCTGCAGGCGATCGACGGTCCGTACCTGCAGATCAAGGACGTCGACGGCTTCCGCCGGGTGGCCGGCCGGTCGGCGGCGCTCGGCTTCGACGGGAAGTGGGTCCTGCACCCGGGGCAGATCGACGCCGCCAACGAGGTCTACTCACCGGCCCAGGACGACTACGACCACGCGGAGCTGATCCTCGACGCCTACGACTACTACACCTCTGAGGTCGGCGGCATGCGCGGTGCGGTCATGCTGGGGGACGAGATGATCGACGAGGCGTCGCGCAAGATGGCACTGGTCGTCGCGGCAAAGGGCCGGGCTGCCGGGCTGTTGCGCACATCGACGTTCCAGCCCCCGAAGGACTGATGGTCACCTCGCTCGCCGGCCGCAGCGCGCTGGTCACTGGCGCCGGCAGCCCCGACGGTATCGGGTTCGCCTGCGCCGAGGTGCTCGCCGACCTGGGCATGACTGTGCACGTCACCTCGACGACGCAGCGGATCTACGACCGTGCTGCAGCGCTCGGGCCCGCGTCGGTCGGTGTTATCGCCGACCTCACGGTCGAGGGGGAGGTCGACGCGCTGCACAAGGCGGTGGGCGACGTCGATGTCGTCGTGAACAACGCCGGGATGCTCAGCCTGGGCTCGCCCGACGTGACGGCGCCGGTCACGTCGCTCTCGTTGGTCGAGTGGCGGGCCGACATGGCGCGCAACCTCGACACCGCGTTCCTCGTCACCCGACGGTTCCTGCCCGGCATGGTCGACCGGGGCTGGGGACGGGTCGTCAACGTGGCCTCGACGACCGGGCCGGTGAACGCCATGCCGGAGCAGGCCGGCTACGCCGCGGCCAAGGCGGGGATGGTGGGACTCACCCGGGCGGTCGCGGTCGAGGTCGCAGCCCTCGGTGTCACCTGCAACGCCGTGGCGCCGGGCTGGATCGCGAGCGGGTCCCAGAGCGAGGACGAGTCGGGTCACGGACGTCGGTCGCCGATGAGGCGGTCGGGATCACCGGCCGAGGTTGCGGCGGTGGTCGCTTTCCTGGCCTCACCCGACTCGTCGTACGTCACCGGCCAGTGCTTCGTCGTGGACGGCGGGAACAGCGTCCTCGAGGCTCGCTGACGTAGATCAGGCATAGTTCGGGCATGGACACGCTGCCCGAACCGGCCATCAGCCTCCCCCGCCAGCGGGGTCCCGTCACGGTGCGCCTCGGCGGGCTCGACGATGACCTCGACGTGCTCAACGAGGGCAACTTGCTGTGGTGGGGTCAGGACTTCATGGCGGAGCGGATCAGGTCCTCCCCGCCCGAGGACCCCTGGATGATCCTCGTCGGTGAGGTCGACGACGAGCCGGTCGGCTACGCCTTCGTGCTCGGCAAGGGGGTGATGGCCGGGGGGTACGCCATGGGCGACGTGTACGTCGCACCACGTGGTCGGGGGCGAGGGGTCGGGCGGGCACTGGTCGAGGCCGTCACGGAGGCGACGCGCAGCTACCGGCTGCCCGGCTTCCTGGTCAGCACCCCGGAGCAGGACGCGACGAGCCAGTCGGTCGCGTCCCGTTGGGGCTTCCAGGTCGTCGCCCGGCACCGGGAGTCCGTGCTCGACCTCGACACCATGGACCTCGGCGCGGCCTCGGGCGCCGTCGAACGGGCCGGATCGGCGGGCTTCCGGCTCGAGCCCCTGCCGGACGACGCTGACGGCCAGCTGTGGCGCCGCGTCTACGAGCTCAACAAGCGGACCTGGAAGGACGCGCCGGACGCCGACGGCGCGACCGACGACATGCCGTACTCGGTCTTCCGCGGTTACTTCCCGCACCCGTCGTATGTGTTCCTTGCATGGTTGGACGGCGAGCCGGTCGGCAGCACGTCGCTGATGGACCGGACGAAGGACGAGGCTCTGAACACGATGTTCACCGGGGTGCTGCCCGAGGCGCGTGGTCACGGCCTGGCGGCGGGGCTGAAAGCTGGGCACGCCCTGTTCATGCGCGAGCAAGGGCACCACCGCATCTACACGCAGAACATGGAGGGGAACCTGCCGATCCTGACCGCCAACGACCGGTTGGGTTTCCGGGTCGACAGCGGCTTCGTCGACCTCGCCCTCGCGGTCCCGGAGCGCTGACCGATGGGGCGGCTCGCGCAGACCGAGGGTCTGACCGACATCCAGACCGAGATCATCAAGACGGTGCGTGGCTTCGTCGACAAGGAGATCCTCCCCAACGTCGCGAAGCTCGAGAGCGACGACACCTACCCGGCAGACATCGTCGAGGGCATGAAGGACATGGGTCTGTTCGGGCTGATGATCCCGGAGGAGTACGGCGGGATCGGCGAGTCGCTCCTCACGTACTCACTCGTGGTCGAGGAGATCGCCCGCGGCTGGATGAGCGTCAGCGGCATCATCAACACCCACTTCATCGTGGCCTACCTCCTCAAGCAGCACGGCACCGACGAGCAGCGGCAGTCACTGCTGCCGCGGATGGCGACGGGGGAGGTTCGTGGGTCGTTCTCGATGTCCGAGCCGGCGCTCGGCTCCGACGTGAGCGCCATCTCCACCAGAGCGGTGCGCGACGGCGACGACTACGTCATCACCGGACAGAAGATGTGGATCACCAACGGTGGCACGTCGAACCTGCTGGCGGTGCTGGTCAAGACCGACGAGGGTGACCAGAGCCCGTACCGGAACATGACCACCTTCCTGGTCGAGAAGGAGCCCGGGTTCGGCGAGGTGGCGCCCGGGCTGACGATCCCGGGCAAGATCGAGAAGATGGGCTACAAGGGCGTCGACTCGACCGAGGCGGTCTTCGACGGGTTCCGGGTGCCCGCCTCCCGAGTCCTGGGTGGCGAGCCGGGTCGGGGTTTCTACCAGATGATGGACGGGGTCGAGGTGGGCCGCGTCAACGTCGCCGCCCGCGGCTGCGGCGTCGCGTACCGCGCGTTCGAGCTGGCCATCCGGTACGCCCAGCAGCGCGAGGCGTTCGGCAAGCCGATCGCCCAGCACCAGGCGGTGCTGTTCCGGCTGGCCGACATGGCCACCAAGGTCGAGGCGGCCCACGCGATGATGGTGATGGCGGCCCGGAAGAAGGATGCCGGGGAGCGCAACGACGTCGAGGCCGGCATGGCCAAGTACCTCGCCAGCGAGTACTGCAAGGAGGTCGTCGAGGACTCGTTCCGCATCCA
>JAJAYQ010000178.1 GCA_026786145.1 Spirochaetaceae bacterium
GTGCTGGTCCCTCTGGTGGTCTTCGGGCTGTACGGCGGGTCGGTGTCCGACGCCGTCGACCGCCGACGGCTGCTCGTCGCGTCCTCCTACCTCGTCTGGTTCGCCACCGCCGGCTTGTTCGTCCAGGCGATGCTGGACCTCGACAACCAGTGGGTGCTGTTCGCCCTCGTCGCCCTGCAGTCCGTCGGCTTCGCCTTCACCTCACCCACCCGTGGCGCGGTGATCCCGCGGATCCTGCCCGTCCACCTGGTGCCGTGCTCGGCCCGCTGGTGGCCGGTCTGGTCCTGACGCAGGCAGCTACGCGGCGGCGTACGGCATCGATGTGGCGCTCTTCACCGCGGGACTGTACGCGGCGCACCGGCTCCCTCCTCTGCGGCCGTTGGGAGTGGTGACGCGACCGGGTCTCCGCTCGGTGGTCGAGGGGCTCGCGTTCATCGCCCGCCGGCCCGTGCTGCTGATGTCGTTCGCCGTGGACATCATCGCGATGGTGATGGCGCTGCCTCGGGCGCTGTTCCCAGAGATCGCAGAGCAGCGCTTCAGCGGGCCGGGGTCAGCCGGTTGGCTCTACGCCTCGATCGCGATCGGCTCCGTCGTCGGAGGGTTGCTGTCCGGTCGTCGGTCTACCGGCAGACGATCCTGCAGACCTACGCCCCCGACGAGATGCGGGGGCGGATGCAAGGGGTGTTCATCGTCGTGGTCGCCGGTGGGCCACGGCTGGGCGACCTGCGCGCGGGAGTGGGGGCCGTCGCGTTCGGAGCCAGCGGCTCGTGGGTGGGAGGTGGCATCGCGTGCGTCGTCCTGGTGCTGCTCCTCGCAGTGTTGTCCCCGTCGCTCGTCCGCTACCGCAGCGACTCGACCATCTCCAGCACGTCCTGAGCGCACCCCCAGGACAGGGTCACACCGGCACCGCCGTGGCCGTAGCAGTGCACCACACCACCCGGGCTCCCGTCGGGATGGGCGACGCTCTCCAGGCGCACCTCGCTGCGGGCGGGCCGCAGCCCCGCCCGGTGCCCCGTCACCGGCGCATCGCGCAGCGCAGGGACGAGGGCACCGGCGCGCTCGAGCAGGGCAGCGGCCGTGGCCGGGTCGGGGTGGGTGTCCCACACGCCGTCCTCGGCGGTGCCCCCGATGACGACATCGTGCTGGCGCGGCACGACGTAGAACGGCCGCTGCGGGTCGGACTGGTCGAGCAGCCATTCGTCGTCCCGGTCGACCTGGTCAGCCGCTGGCCGGGCGACCATCACCACCTGCCCGCGGACGGGGTGCAGGTCGACGTCACCGGTGAGGGCGCGGGCGGCCAGGCCCGTGCAGTTCACCACTACGCCGGTCGTGGGCAGCTCGGGCAGCCATGCCCTCGTCACCGTGCCCCCGGCGTCGGCCAGCCGGCCGGCCAGCCAACCGAGGTAGACCGACGTGTCGGCGATCGGGAGGTCGAGACGCCACCCGTGCGCGAACCCCGGTCGCGGGTCCCGCACCGGTGTGAGGGCCGGGACCGCGGCCTGCCACCAGGGCAGCGGAGGAGCGGGGGAGCCGGCAGCCCCGGGGAGCAGCTCGACGCCGGGGACGACCCGCACGCCGGCCTCGGGGCACTGCGTCGCGAGGCGGGAGAACTCGTCGTACGCCGTGCGCGACCACCGCGTCACCGCCTCGCGCGGGGCAGCCCGGTAGGGGTACCAGAGGGCCGCCGCCACCGCGGACGTGGTCTCCGGGGGTAGGTCCCGGGCCAGGACGGCGGTGTCGTGGCCGGCCTCGGCCAGCCGGACGGCGCAGGTCAGCCCGACCACTCCGGCTCCCACGACGATCACCCTCATGGTCAGAACAGCCGGGTCGTCACGTCGTCGAACCCGCGCAGGGCGTCGTAGTCGAGGGTGACGCAGTCGATGCCCCTGTCCTGGGCCAGGACCCGGGCCTGCGGCTTGATCTCCTGGGCGGCGAAGATGCCCCGGACCGGGGTGAGCGACGGGTCGCGGTCGAGCAGCTGCAGGTAGCGGGTGAGCTGCTCGACGCCGTCGATCTCGCCGCGCCGCTTGATCTCGACCGCCACGGTGGATCCGGAGGAATCGCGGCAGAGGATGTCGACGGGGCCGATCGCGGTGGGGTACTCACGGCGTACCAGCCGGAAGCCCGGCCCGAGCGTCTCGATCTGGTCGGCGAGCAGCGCCTGCAGGTGTGCCTCGACGCCGTCCTTGACCAGGCCGGGGTCGACCCCCAGGGCGTGGCTCGAGTCGTGGAGCACCTCCTCGACGGTGATGACCAGCCGCTCGCCGGCCTTGTTCGTCACCGTCCACGTGCCGGCCTGCTCGCCGGCTCCCTCGCGCAGGGTGCACGGCGGGCTCATCCAGTTCAGCGGCTTGTACGCGCGGTCGTCGGCGTGCACGGACACCGAGCCGTCGGCCTTGACCAGGATCAGCCGGGTCGCGCTCGGGAGGTGGGCGGTGAGCCGGCCGACGTAGTCGACCGTGCACGTCGCGATGACCAGGCGCACGCCGGCACCCTAGTCTCGCCGCGCGGTGCCGCTCCTGGGAGACTCCCGGGCATGGCACGCAACTTCACCCGGATCGGGGTGATCGGTCTCGGCACGATGGGCACCGGGATCGTCGAGGTGTTCGCCCGCGAGGGTCTGCAGGTCGTGGGCGTCGAGCCCACCGAGGAGGCCCTCGAGCGGGGGCGCGACCACCTGAGGAACTCCACGGACCGGGCGGTCTCCCGGGGGAAGATCAGTGCAGTCGATCGCGACGCCCTGGTCGGCCGGGTGCACTTCACGACGTCGATGGAGGATCTCGCCGACGTCGACATGGTCATCGAGGCGGTGCCCGAGCGGCTGGACCTCAAGCAGGAGGTCTTCTCTGCCGCCGACAAGATCTGCCGGCCGGACGCGATCCTGGCGACCAACACGTCCTCGTTGTCCGTCACCGAGATCTCGGTGGCGACGAGTCGGCCGTCCAAGGTCGTCGGGATGCATTTCTTCAACCCAGCACCTGTGCTCAAGCTGGTCGAGGTCGTGCGCACCGTGGTCACCGAGCAGGACGTGGTCAGCGACATCGAGGCGCTCGCGGCGCGGCTGGGCAAGGTGCCGGTCGTGATCGGCGACAAGGCCGGCTTCATCGCCAACGCGCTGCTGTTCGGCTATCTCAACCACGCGGTCTCGATGTACGACGCTCGCTACGCCACCCGTGAGGACATCGACGCCGCCATGCGGCTGGGCTGCCGCTACCCCATGGGGCCGCTCGCGCTCCTCGACCTGATCGGGCTCGACACGGCGTACGAGATCCTCGACACGATGTACCGCCAGTCCCGCGACCGGCTGCACGCCCCGGCCCCGATCCTCAAGCAGATGGTCACGGCTGGGCTGCGCGGCCGCAAGACCGGCAAGGGCTTCTACACCTACGAGGCACCGGACTCCCCGGTGGTCGTCGACGACGACCTGACGCCGGTGGCGCGCGACGACGACACGGCGGGACGACCGGTCGAGAAGGTCGGTGTCGTGGGGTCCGGCACCATGGCGGTCGGCATCGTCGAGGTGCTCGCCAAGGCGGGCTACGACGTGCACTTCGTCGCGCGCGGCGAGGAGAAGGTCGCCCGCGTCCGCGCCGCGCTCGAGCGGTCCCTGGACAAGGCGGTCCTGCGCGGCAAGCTCGGGCAGGCCGACCGCGACGACGCCCTCGCCCGCGTCCGCGGCTCCGCCCGCCTCGACGACCTCGCCGACCGCGACCTGGTGGTCGAGGCGGTGGTTGAGGAGCTCTCGGTCAAGCAGGCGCTCTTCGCCACCCTCGACGAGATCTGCCGTCCCGGGGCGGTCCTCGCGACCACGACGTCGTCCGTTCCCGTCGTCGACCTCGCGGCCGCCACGTCCCGGCCCGCCGACGTGGTGGGGCTGCACTTCTTCAACCCCGCGCCGGTGATGGACCTGGTCGAGGTGGTGCGCACCGTCTCCACCGCGGAGGACGTCGTCGCCACCGCCCGGGAGCTGTGCGCGCGGGCCGGGAAGCATGCCGTCGTCTGCGGCGACCGGGCGGGCTTCATCGTCAACGCGCTGCTGTTCCCCTACCTCAACGACGCGGTGAAGATGCTGCAGGCCCACTACGCCGGGGTCGAGGACATCGACAGCGCGATGATGGTCGGCTGCGGCTACCCGCTGGGCCCCTTCGACCTGCTCGACGTGGTCGGGCTCGACGTCGCGCTCGCCATCCAGCGCACGCTCTACCTCGAGTTCCGCGAGCCCGGCTTATCGCCGGCCCCGCTCCTCGAGCAGCTCGTCACGGCCGGGTACCTCGGGCGCAAGACGGGTCGCGGCTTCCGCGACTACAGCTGACGTGACCGCTGCTGACGACGAGTGGGTCGTGCGTCCCGTAACCGGGAGCTCGGCCACCCGGGCGTACCGCTGCCCCGGGTGCGACCAGGAGGTACGCCCGGCCACCCCGCACCTGGTCGTCTGGCCGGCCTGGCCCGAGGGAGAGGCGGGCCTCGAGGACCGCCGGCACTGGCACACCGCCTGCTGGGCGGCCAGGGGGCGCCGAGGTCCGAAGGTGCAGCGCAGCCGCAACGCGCCGAGGTACTGAGCGCGTGGGCGAGCACCACCTCGGGGCGTACGGCGGCCCGCAGGAGATCCGGGCCGGGACCGTCCTGCTGGCGCGCCGGCAGCCGCTGGAGCTGCACACGGCCGACGGTCTCCGCCTGGTGGGCGAGCTGGCGCTGCCGGCCGACCGCGACCCCGTCGCGACGCTGGTGACCCTGCACCCGTTGCCGACGGAGGGCGGCTTCATGGACAGCCACGTCCTGCGCAAAGCCTCCTACCGGCTGCCGGCGCTGGCCGGCATCGCAGTGCTCCGCTTCAACACGAGGGGGACGACCTCCCCCGCGGGCACCAGCGAGGGGGCGTTCGACAACGCGGTGGGGGAGCGGTTCGACGTCGCGGCTGCCATCGAGCTCGCCGAGTTCCACGAGGATCCGGCGCTCCCGGACCGCTGGCTGCTGGGCTGGTCCTTCGGCACCGACCTCGCCCTGATGCACGGCCTCGACCCCTCGATCACCGGCGTCATCCTGCTCTCGCCGCCTCTGCGGTACTCCGCCGACTCGCACCTCGACGCCTGGGCCGCGTCCGGCAAGCCGGTGGTCGCGTTGGTCCCGGAGCTCGACGACTACCTGCGCCCAGCGGCGGCCCGGGAGCGCTTCTCCCGCATCCCGCAAGCGGAGGTGGTGGCCGTCGAGGGGGCCAAACACTTGTGGGTGGGTGAGCCATCCGTACGCCGGGTCCTCGACGAGATCGTGGCCCGGTTGGCCCCGGGCTCCGAGCCGTTGCCCACTAACGTGCCGGGATGACCTCCGTCGAGCTGCACGTGCGGGAGACCGGGTCGGGGCTCCCCGTCGTCCTGCTGCACGCGTTCCCCCTGTCCTCGGCGATGTGGATGGACCAGCGCAACGGGCTGGCCGAGGTGGCCCGGGTAGTCACCCCCGACCTGCGCGGCTTCGGCGGCTCCCACCTCGGGCACGACGAACCGTCCCTGGACCACGTCGCCGACGACGTGGCCTCGATGCTCGATCGGCTGGGGCTGGACAGCGTGGTGCTCGGCGGTCTGTCGATGGGCGGCTATGCGGCGATGGCCTTCGCGCGACGCCACCCGCACCGCCTGCGCGGGCTCGTCCTCGCCGACACCAAGGCCACGGCCGACCCCCCGTCGGCCCGCGACAAGCGGAAGCGCATCGCTGCGCGCCTGGACGCCGAGGGCACCGTGGAGGCACTCGTGGACGAGGTGCTCCCGGCCCTGTGCGGACCGACGACGGTGCGCGCCCGGCCGCTGGTGCTCGGGCGGGTGAAGGGCCTCGTCGAGGCTGCCCCGCCGGCGGCAGCAGCCTGGGCGCAGCGAGCCATGGCTGCGCGCCCGGACTCGCTGGACGTCCTGCGTGAGGTGGCCGTCCCAGCGCTCGTGGTGCGCGGTGACGAGGACGAGCTCTCGACGCGAGAGGACGCCGAGGCGATGGTCGACGCGCTGCCCGACGCGCGGATGGAGGTGCTGGCGGGGTCCGGTCACCTGAGCGCGGTCGAGGTGCCCGACGAGTTCACGGCCGTCGTACGCAAGTTCTTGACCGACGTCGGGTAGGCGTCCGGTCACTCCGGATGGTTCGCAGCCGTCCCGCCGATCATGAATGGGGTCGTGAACCCGGCGTACATCAGGTGGGCAACCAACCCCTCGGCAGCGTGGGGAAGGTTGTGACAGTGGTCCATCCAGATCCCCGGATTATCGGCGACGAAAGCCACGTCGTAGCTCTCTCCGTCACGGACGTTCAGCGAGTCCACCCACCATGGGCTGCCCGTCGCCGGCACGCCGTCCCGACGCAGCACCACGGCGTGGTGGCCGTGAAGGTGCATGGGGTGAACGTCGCCGCTGTTGTTCTCGATCCGCATCCGGACCACGTCACCCTCGGCCACGGTGAACATCGGGACGTCGGGGAACATGTGCCCGTTCACGGTCCACCAGAGACCGGGTCTCCCGTCGTGGAAGCCGGGACGGCGACCCACTACGTACTCGAACCTCCGGGTCGCGGTCTTGGGGTCGAAGCCCAGCGGTGCGGGCGAGCCGTAGGTAAGCAGGTCCACAACGCCGGTCGGAGCCGTGTCCGCCGGAAGCTCGGACGCCCCGGGGCCGAGCAGCAGGGCAGTGGAGCCGCCGAGCTCCACCCGGGCGCCGCCGTCGGGGACGACGATCTCGATGTCGGCGCGACCGCCGGCGGTGACCAGAGTCCCCTTGCCCTTTACCGGGGTTGCCTCGTTCACGTCCGTGCCGTCGACGGCGAGAATCCGGTAGCCCGAACCGCTGACCCAGACGGTCATCGGGCCGTTGTCGGTGTTGATGACCCGCACCCGGGCGATGGACCCCGGTGCGGCGTCGACGCTGACGTCTCCCTCTTCGCCGTTGACGGTGCGCAAGCCGTCGTACAGATGGACCAGGGCCGGCACGTCGAGTATCTCGGGATCGGCGTTCTTCGGCACCACCACGACGGCGCCGAGGAGACCGCGCCTGACCTGCTCGTGGGAGAGCTGGTGGGAGTGGTACCAGTACGTGCCGACCTGGTCGGCCACGTAGCGGTAGGTGAAGCTGTCACCGGCGAGGATGGCGTCCTGGGTCACCCCGGCGACGCCGTCCATCGAGTTGGGCACGTCGATCCCGTGCCAGTGCAGGGTGATGCCGTCAGGGACGTTCGCGTTGTCGAGGCGCACCTCGACCTGGTCGCCCTGCTGCGCGCGGATCGTCGGGCCGGGCGACCCGCCGTTGAGGGTGTATCCGTCGACGCGGCGACCGGACGCCAGCTCGAAAGTCTCCCTGCGTGCGACCAGGTCCACCCGCACGTCTGCCGGTCTCGCCGGGTCGGCCCGCAGCGTCCTGATGCTGGTGGCCCTGCTGTCCATCGCGTTATGACCCGGTGCACCCGCAGGAGCCGGTCCGCTGCCGAGGTCGACGTACCCCATGTCCACCACGGAGTACGTGTCCGGTAGCAGGCTCGACCACCACATCCAGCCCAGCGGCACGACGATGACAGCGCTGGCGAGGCACGCCAGGAGCAGCCGGAGGCGACTGCTCATGGCGGTGCGCTGACGCCTGTTGCGTTCCGGTTCAGACGAGCTCGCGCTCGGCGACCACGTGCCGGTCCGGAGTCACCGACGTCACGCGCTTGCCCGCCATGAAGGCGAGCGAGAACAAGATGAGTGCGTTCAGACCGTGCAGCATGCCGAAGACGGCGTTCTCGTGCCCGTAGATGCCGAGCGCCACCTGGACCACTACGGCCAGCAGCACCAGAGCGGCCCACTTCACCCCGCCGGGGACCTTGGCGAAGAACGAGACGATCAGAAACACCAGCGCGAGCAACGGGATCACCATCATGCCGTTGATGCCGTGGACCATGAACCCGACGGCGCCGGTGAAATCAGGCTCGCTCTCGAACGTGGCCTTGTCGAGAACGCCGCCCTCCTTGTCGACCCAGATGCCGAGGCCGGCGACTGCGAAGGCCATCATCGCGGCCTGGATCGCCACCTCGGCAGCGATCAGGAAAGCGAGAACCTTGTAGACGGACTTCATCGGAAGCCTCTCCACCTGAGGACGCGGTCGCGTCCGAACGGGGTCAGGCTAGGGGTGACGGACCCGCTGCTGGTGCGGTTTCGCCGTCTCTCTTGGAAATGGCCCGAAGTGACTAGCCGGGCGGGCGTTGACGCGTCAGACCCGGTCCATGCGCGGGATGGCGACCTGGCGGACGACGAGCAGGATGGCCGCCGCGGTGGGGATCGCGAGCAGCGCGCCGATGACTCCGAGCAGGGCGCCGCCGAGAAGGACCGCCACCACGGTGAGTGGCGCCGGGACGTCGACGGCCTTGCTCATGACCCGCGGGTAGACCACGTAGTTCTCGAACTGCTGGTAGGCCACGTAGAAGATCACGCAGGCGATGCCGACCCCTACCGACTCGGTGAAGCCGATCAACGAGATGACCACTGCGGCGATCGTGGCTCCGACGAGTGGGATGAGGTCGAGCAGACCGACGAAGACCGACAGCGCGAGGGCGTACGGCATGCCGACGATCAGCAGGAAGGCGTAGGAGGTCAGCGCCGCCACGAACGCCACGGTGAAGGCGCCGCTCACGAACCCACCGATGCGTTGGATCACCTCGTCTGCCAGCAGCTGGACGCGCTCCCGGCGTGACGAGGGCACCAGGCGGTAGGCCTGGCGCTTCATGCTCGGGAGGGCGGCGAGGAAGTAGAGCGTCATGATCAGGACGCTCAACGAGCTGAACACGGCGCTGATCACGACCCGTCCCACACCGACGATGCCGCCGAACGCCCGCTCGCCGATGTCACCGGAGGTGACGTAGTCCTGGGCCCGCTCGATCACGCCGTAGCTGTCGTCGAACTTCCGCACGGTCGAGTTCTGGCGCAGGTCGTCGAGGTAGGTGGGCAGCTCCTTCACGAACGCGTCGCTCTGCTCGACGACGGGCGGGACGATCGCGAACCCGAAGCCGATGAAGGCGCCGATGACGACGAAGAAGACGATGCCGATCGCCGCGCCGCGCCGCATGCTGCGGGCCATCAGCCACTCGACGACGGGGTTGAGCCCGATCGCGATGAACAGCGACACGACGATGAGGATGATGACGCTACGGGCCTCGACCAGGGCCTGGGTGAGGAAGTAGGCGAGGAGGACACCGAGCGCGCCGAGGAAGCCCAGCATGAACGGGGAGTCGCGGCGGATCGGGTGTCCGAGCCGGCCGAACGCCGGGTCAGCGCCGTGCGGCCCGGCGTGCTCGGCCGCGTGGAGGGCTTCGTTCGCGGTGGCCTGGGCCGCGCCGGCCTCCTTCCTGGCGAGGTGGGCCTCCTGGGCTGTGGAGCCGTCCTTCGCGTCCTCTGAGTCGCTCACGTCCCGGGTGCTGCGGGTCAGCTGCTCGTGGGGGCGTGCTTCTCCGTCGACACGGACTGCGCAGGCTTGGCCGGCTGGACCGGGGCCGGCTGGACCTCTGCCGGCTGGGTCGCCTGCTTCCCGTCACCGCCGGACGAGGGCGATACCTGCGGCTTGTCTCCTGCCGGCTCGGCCGGCCCGGAGTCCTTCGCCGGGGGCTCGGACGTGGCGGACGGCGACGCGTCGCCGATCGGGTCCGGAAGGGTGCTACCCGTCAGGGTGGCGAGCATCTGCCGCACGTTGGTGAGCTGGGAGTTGATGCTGTCGCGTCGCTGGGTGGCGGCACTGAGCTCCCGCTCGGACTCGACGCGGATGCGCGCTGCGCTCGCCTTGGCCTCGGCGAGGATGTCGTCGGCGCGCCGGGCTGCCTCGTCCATGGTGCGCTTGGACTTGCGGTCGGAGTCGGAGCGGAGCTTCTCGGCCTCGAGGCGCAGCTGCTCCGAACGCTCGGTGATGGCCGCGAGCTGCTGCTCGCTGCCCTTCATCTGCTCGTTGAAGTCGCGCTCGGACTGGTCGCGCCGCTGGGCGAGAGTCGTCTCGAAGTCCGCAGCGGACTGCGCGGCCTTGGCCCGGTTGTGCTCGAAGAGGGCTTCGGCCTCCTCGCGTCGGGACTTCGCGTCGCGCTCCGACTCGTCGCGCAGCTGGTCGGCCTGCCGCTTCGCGTCCTGCAACAGTCTCGTGGCCTCCGTGTCCGCGTCGGTGCGTCGCTCCTGGGCGTATCGCCCCGCCTCCTTGCGGATCTTGTCGGCGTCCTGCTCGGTGAGGGCCCGGTGACGCCCGGCCTCGTCGGCCGCCGTTGTCCTCAGCTCCTTGGCCTCCTCCTCGGCGAGACCCAGGATCTGCTGCAGCCGCGCGCCGAAGCCGGTGTGCGGAGTGGCCGGCTCGCCTTGCTCCGACTGGGTGCTCAGCTCCTCGACGCGTCGCTCGAGATCGGCCCGGCGGCGGTTGGCCGCCTCCAGGTCCTGGGCGAGCGCGGCGATGCGTCGGTCGACATGCTGGGGCTCGTAGCCTCGGCGGACGATCTCGAACTGCTCGGCAGGGGTGTTGGTCATTGCGAGGCTTCCTTCGTTGCAGGAGTGACGTACCGGGTCATCTTGGCACGTCCGAGGAGGAGACCGAGAGGGCCTCGATGACCCCGGACAGCCGTCCCAGCTCGCTGGCGATCTCGTCGCGCCGAGTAGTGAGCTGTGCAACTTCTTGCCGGGCGTCCGCCAGCAGCTGGGAGGCTTCCGAGCGCAACCGGTCGGCCTCGACCCTGGCCTCGCCGACCAGGCGTACCGCCTCGGCCCGCGCTTCCCGGCTGGCCTCCTCGGAGTCGCGCTGGGCGGCTGCGACCTGCTCGGTCACCCGCTCCCGTAGAGCCTGGGTGCTGGCCTCGGCCTCTCCAACCCGGCGATCAGCGCGGGAGTCGATCTCCGCGACGCGGGTCGTGGCCTGCTCGATGGTGAGGGTCGCCCGGTGGCTCGCGTCGGTCAGACGGCGCTCGGCCTCGGCCCCGGCGGTCGCGAGCACCTGTTCGGCCTCGCGCTCGCGCGCGAGGGCTCGAGCCTCGGCCTCGGCCTGCCGCTTCTCGGCTGTCTGGTTGCCGCTCTGGACGATCTCCTCGCCGCGGGCCCTGAGCTGGGCGACGGCGGCCTCCCCTACTGCCTGCGCCTCCTCCTTCATGCGCTCGGCGTCGCCCCTAGCGGCCTCGAGCAGCTCGTCGACCGTCCGCTTGGCCCAGGCAGTCTGCTCGGCCGCTTCGCCCAGCAGGGTGTCCGCCTCGGCGCGAGCAGCTCTCCTGATCACCTCGGCCTCTTCCTCCGCCACGCCCGCCAGCCCGGAGCTCTCGGTCCGGATCCGCGCCGCGTCCGCCTCGGCGGCGCTGTGGATCGTCTCGGCCTCGGCCACCGCGGATGCGACCACCTCGTCGGACTGCCGACGGGCCTCGATGCTCAGCCGCTCGACCTCCGCGGCGACTCCGGCCAGCCGCTCGGCCGCTTCCCGCTTGGCCTCCTCGTGGCGGCGGGCAGCATCGTCTCTCGCCTCGGTGACGAGGGTGTCGACCATCTGCTGGGCCCTCTCGTGGGCCTCCCGCGACTGGTTCCGCACCGACTCGGCGTCCTCGTCGGCGGCAGCGCGTGCGGTGGCAGCCTCCTCGGTGGCTCGGCTGCGGACCTCTTCGGAGCGTTGGGTCGCCGCCGCCACGACCATGGCTGCCTGGTCGGCTGCGTCCTGGAGCACCTGGCGGGCTTCGTCGGTCGCATCGGTTCGGGCCTGCTCGGCGGTGGCCAGGGCGCCTTCGAGCGTACGGGCGGCCTCTTCCAGGGCGTCAGCTCGCCGGCGTACCGCCTCCTCCTCGAGGCGCGTCGCCTCCAGGTCGCGTCCGCTGGCGACGTCGTGCAGGCGTTGGGTGTCGGCCACGAGCTCCGCGGCCTTCTTCTTCGCTCCCGCCACCACGGTGACCGCCATCTCACGGGCGCCGCTGACCTCCTGCTCAGTGCGTTCCCGCAGCAGGTCGGCCTGGGCCTGGGCGGCCATGAGCAGGCTGCTCGCACGCTCGACGACGGGGTCGCGCGTCTGCACCTCGGAGTCGGACTCCATGAGATGGCATGGTGTCAGACCTGGCGGGGCCTGTCAGACCGGTCAGCGGCCGTGTCAGAGACTGTGACTGCCCGGGAGCGGGCTCAGACGTCCCGGAACCGGTTGATCGCGGCCTCGTGCCGCGAGCGCAGCTCCCCGTCGCTGACCCCGAGGCCTTCCTGAGGGGCCAGACAGAGGACTCCGACCTTGCCCTGGTGGGCGTTGCGGTGGACGTCGTACGCTGCCTGCCCCACCTCGTCGAGGGGATACGTCCTGGACAAGGTGGGGTGGATCCGGCCGCGGGCCACCAGCCGGTTGGCCTCCCACGCCTCCCGGTAGTTGGCGAAGTGCGAGCCGATGATGCGCTTGAGGTTCATCCAGAGGTAGCGGTTGTCGTACTCGTGCAGGAACCCGCTGGTGGACGCGCAGGTAACGATCGTGCCGCCCTTGCGGGCCACATAGACGCTGGCGCCGAACGTCTCGCGTCCAGGGTGCTCGAGGACGATGTCCGGGTCGTCCCCGCCGGTGAGCTCCCGGATGGTCCTGCCCAGTCGCTGCCACTCCTTGGGGTCCTGAGTCGTCTCGTCCTTCCAGAACCGAAAGCCCTCGGCGTTGCGGTCGATGATGAGCTCGGCGCCCATGCTGCGCGCGATCGCGGCCTTCTCCGGGCTGGACACCACGCAGACAGGGGTGCCGCCGCCGCCCAGGGTGAGCTGGGTCGCATAGGAGCCGAGGCCGCCGCTGGCTCCCCAGACGAGGACGACGTCGCCCTGCTTCATGCCGGCGCCGTTGCGGGAAACCAGCTGCCGGTACGCCGTGGAGTTGACCAGTCCCGGAGCTGCCGCTTCCTCCCACGTCAGGTGACGGGGCTTGGGCATGAGCTGGTTGGACTTGACCAGGGCCAGCTCCGCCAGGCCGCCGAAGTTGGTCTCGAACCCCCAGATGCGCTGCTGCGGGTCGAGCATCGTGTCGTTGTGGCCGTCGGGGGACTCGAGCTCGACGCTGAGGCAGTGCGCCACGACCTCTTGGCCCGGAGCCCAGGCGTGGACGCCGGGGCCTGTCCGCAGCACCACGCCGGCGAGGTCGGAGCCGACCACGTGGTAAGGCAGGTCGTGGCGCTTGGAGAGCGGGGACATGCGGCCGTAGCGTTCGAGCAAGCCGAATGTCGAAACCGGTTCGAAGATCGAGGTCCACACGGTGTTGTAGTTGATGGCGCTGGCCATCACGGCCACGAGAGCCTCGCCGGGCCCGAGCTCTGGCGTGGCGACCTCGTCGACGTGCAGGCTCTCGCGCGGGTCCTTGTCCGCGGTCGCCCGGCCGTCGAACATGCCGACCTCGTCCTTGTGGACGGTCACTCCGCGGTAGTGGTCCGGCA
>JAJAYQ010000179.1 GCA_026786145.1 Spirochaetaceae bacterium
GGATCGCACAGGCGGCCGCTGCTGGAGGCACCAGCGGCAGCATGACCGAGCGGAAGGTCCGCCACTCGCCCGCGCCATCGAGCCGAGCAGCCTCCTCGAGCTCTACCGGCAGCTGCCGGTAGAACGCGGCCAGCACGAAGACGGAGAACTGCGCCCCGCTCGCGACACCCGATCCCCATGTCGGGGGCCTGGGTCTGGAGTCGGCCAGGGCAGCTCGCGCGCCGTTCGCGGGCGCACAGCGCGAGTGCTGGGGAAGCACCGCGAACGCAAGCCCTGCGGCACACTGGGTCAGCAGTTCTCGCGACCCTCCGGCACAATGGAGGAGTAGTACGCCCCTGTAGCTCAGTTGGTAGAGCGCGGCACTTGTAATGCCGTTGTCGTCGGTTCGACTCCGTCCGGGGGCTCGACGGAACGGTCAAATGACTTGGCCCCTCCGGGCACCGGGCGTCCCGCGCATCGCGTGCATCTCGGCCGCGGTCGGGGGGTCGGCCCCCCGGCGCGAGCAGGTGACTGCCGACACGGCCACCGCCTCGTCGAGCAGCGCGCCCACGATGTCCGCGTCCAGCGCACCCAGGGCGTCGCGCCGATCCGACCCCAACAGGTCGCGCTCGCGCAGCCCCGCGAGCAGCGCACCTGTGAACGAGTCGCCGGCGCCGACCGTGTCGGCCACCTCGACGGGGACACCGGGCCGTTCAACCGCACCGCTGGAGCGGCCAACGGCCAGCGCCCCGTCGCCGCCCCTGGTGACAACGACCAGCAGGGGCCCGCGCGACATCCACTCGGAGGCGACCTCATCCGGTGAGCGGCCGGGTGCCAGCCACTCCACGTCCTCGACGCTGGCCTTGACGACGTCAGCAACGCCGAGCATCGCGTCGACGACCACCATCACCTCCTGCGGCGTTCCCATGAGCAGGTGCCTCACATTGGGGTCGAAGCTGACGGTGGCCGTCGCCCGGGCCCGCGCGGCGAGGCGTCGGAGCACCAGTCCCCCGGGTGGCGTGGTGAGCGCGAGTGACCCGACGTGCAGGGCATGGACGCCCTGCAGGGCGCCGGTCAGCTCCTCATCGGTCCACTGCCAGTCGGCCGTGCCGTCGACCCGGAAGTCGTAGTCGGCCGACCCGTCCGGCTGCAAGACGACGATGGCCAGCGAGGACGGCTCGCTCGCGTCGACCGCGTACGACAGATCCACCCCATTGCTCTCGAGGTGCTCGCGCAGGCGGCGTCCCAAGACGTCGGACGAGAGCCGGACCAGCATCCGCACCGGCACGTCCAGCCGCGCCAGACCAACCGCTACGTTGGCCGGGCTACCGCCGGGAGCGGCGCGGAAGAGACCGTCCTCCCCCGCAGGCACCAGGTCGGTGATTGTCTCCCCGGCGACGGCGACGACAGCAGCGCCGTCTGGCATGTCCACGCCGGGAACCTACCGCTGCGCCGGCCTCAGAACCGCGGAAAGGTGTTCCTCCCGCCGGTCCAGCGCCCACACCACGGCCACGTGAGGAAAGGTCAGCGCCAGCAGCACCGCGATCTCCGCCTGGAGGCTTGCGAGGTCGCGGGCGAACCACAACGCTGCCACGGCCGCGAAGGCCACTGTGCTCGGCCACAGTCCGGCCCGTCCGAGCAGGACCACGGCGGGCCGCCAGCCTGGGGCGGCGAGGCGGCGCCGTGCGAGGTCCAGGAGCCGGCCGGTGTGCCGCAGGGAGTGCCACAGACCGAAGTAGACACCGAAGGCAGCAAGCGGGGGAGCGATCGAGAAGAGCCCAGCCAACAGGGCCAGCTCGGCCGCCTCGAGCCGACGCCGGGCGCGCAGCAGCACGACCAGGCCCATCGTCACGGTGGCAGCGACGAGCAGCAGTCCGACTCCTCTGCTTCGCGTCGCGCCGTCCGCCAACCACGGCGACAGAGACCGCAGGAGGGGATCCGTCGTCGCAGGCTGCGACCAGAGGAGCATGCCCACCACCACGAAGCCATGTGCGGCCGTCACGAGCCGGTCTCCGAACATGTGGGTGGCCGGCCGGCCGGATCGCTCGGCCGACGTCATGACCTCGGCGAGACCGAAGTGGACCGCCGACAGGAGAAGAAAGAACACCAAGGTCGGCGTCGGTGCGAAGAGCAGCGCGCTCAGTGCAACCCCGGCGCACGCCATGTAGCCCGCGGCGAAGAGAAGCAGACGTGAAGTCGGCCCGCGTGGTGAACCGACCTGGTGCGTCGTCTCGGCTGGCCCCCACCACCACGGGACGAGGTGGTCCACCGCCCCGTGCGGGATACCGATAAGTGCGCCGACCACGGCCACGGGGAGGGCGATCCCCGCAATCAGAGTGGGCGCCACGAGGGACAAGCCCAGCAGGACCGTGACGGCGCCGATAGGCAGCCAGGTGAGCAGGCGCAGCTCGCGCATCGCCGGGGTCGGCTCAGCAGGGACATGGGACGTCTCCCGGATCAGCCCGTGACCGGTAGCCGACCCTCGTGCGTGGGCGCGGCCTCGTGGTCGTCGTCGTACGCCGCGTCCTCCAGCCCACTCTTGACCCGCGCCACCTTGTAGATGGCGAGGCCGTACGCCGCCTTCGCCAGGATGTCCGCGATGCTGTAGCCCCCCTGACGCAGGACGAACCCGCTCGCACCCCCGAAGAAGTCCCCTCCGATGACCGGGAACAGGTACACGATCGGGTACACGCCCCACAGCCCGACCAAGGAGATGCGCAGCATCTTGATGGTGTGCCGAACCTCGACCGGCTGCCGGTCAAGCGACCGCGACAGCTCGACGAAGAGGACGTACAGCAGATAGAGGAACGGGATGGTCGACAGGCCCCCCCACAGCAGTCGCGCACCGGAGGTGTCGGCGATCTCGCCCGGGTACCCCAGGAGGATCATCAGTGCCGATGCCGGCACCAGCTTGACGAGCAGCGAGCGCTGTTCCGACCGGACGAGTGCCATGACCGCGACGGTCTCCACGAGCAGGAGCGGCACCGTCAGCAACCAGTCGACATAACGGTAAGCCTCGTTGAACTCGATGCTCGACAACAGATGCGCCGCCGTGACGCTGTCGCCGGGGGGATAGCTCTCCTTGAAGTTCTCGAAGATGCGGAAGTAGTGGTACGCCGCGATGCCGCACACCATGGCCGACACGACCAGCGCGTTGCGGTAGCGGGGCGCGACCCTGCCGCGGGATAACAGCAAGAAGATCGCCGTGAACAGCATGGAGGCGATGACGAGGGAAAACAGGTTGTACACGGTGGCGTACTGGCTCGCGCTCAGCGAGGGGATGATGACGCCGGATTCGTCAGGCATGAGGCTCCTGGGTGACGCGGCAGCCCTGCTGCCGGCGCGGGCGCTTACCGGGGTTCGGCAAGCCGTGACCTATATACCCCAGCTCCCGCCAGGATTGCAACTTGTGCAAGTTCCAAAAACTAGTCGACTGATCCACGAGCGCTCCCTTGCCGGTCGGCCCAGGCCTGCTCGAGCAGATTGACGGAGTCGGCGAGGCTCTCGCACCGCGTGGCGGGAACAGTGGGCAGCCCGTCCCACCCAGGCCCGCCGATCAGTACGACCAACCGTCGGTGCGCTGCCCGGACGGTTGCTAATCCCTGCGCGGCAGAAGGATCGGGGATGCTGAGCCACACGAGCACCCCGGCTGCCCGAGTGCGCCGGGCCGCGGTAGCGAGGGCCGTCATGGGCGTACGAGGGCCGAGCAGCCGCGCGGGGACCCCACGCTCTGCCAGCGCAGCCCTCGCGGCATGCAGGGCGATGATGTGCTCCTCCTGGGGGCCACCCGCCATGAGCACGGAATTATCTTGTACAGGTTCTGTCGGAAGCTCCGCAGCGTGACGGACGAAGGCTGTCGTCACTGCCTGCGTCAGCAGGTGCTCGATCTCGATGCCCGCGCCGGAGCGTTGCCAGTGCTCCCCTACGGAGACGAGAACCGGGCGCACGATCTCCTCCCACGCAACCAGCGTCCCCCTCTCGCGCAGCGCGGCGACGATCGAGTCCTCGACGGCCATCTCGTCCAGCCGCGATGCCGCTCGGGCAATCCCTCGAGCTTCGCGGCCGGCTCCCGGTACGGCGAGGACAGCCCCTCCAGGCCCACCGGGGCGGGAGGGGCGGGCAGGGGTGACGCGGCGGGACAGAACGGCTGCGGCGGCAGCCGAAGGGCTGACGCCGGAGATCACCGCCTGGTGCATCCGTCGTAGTCGATCGACGTCATCGTCGGTGTACCGGCGATGGCCACCTTGTGATCGGGCCGACGCGGTCAGTCCGTATCGCTGGCCCCACATCCGTACGGTCGATGGCGCCACCCCGAGGCGGGCCGCGACCTCGCCGACAGGAAGCACCTCCACGCTCCGATGATGGCACGGGTCCAGTTCTTGCCTGATGGTCGCCTTCCGACCACATAGTGCCCCTACGATCTGCCTCTGATGTCTCTGGTCACGGAAGCCCGCCGGCGCGCGGCTACGGCACTGGGTGCCGTCGAGGGCGAGGCCGTCGCCGCCCGTCTCGAGCTGCGACAGGCAGACCTCGCCGCGACGCTCGAGCAGGTCTACGGCGCGAAGGTCGACGCGGCCGACCTCGTCGAGCGCCTCGTGGACCGCGTGCTGGACGCGGCCTGCTCGCGCCCCAAGCCGTTGCGGGTGCTCGACCGTCGCCGCGAGATCGACCCGTCGTGGTTCCAAGACCCTGCCACGATCGGCTACGTCTGCTACGCCGACCGCTTCGCGGGTGACCTCTCGGGCGTACGCCGACGGCTGGACTACCTCGGCGAGCTGGGCATCACCTACCTGCACCTGATGCCGCTGCTGCGGCCACGCGACGGCGACAACGACGGCGGGTACGCGGTCGTCGACTACGGATCGGTCGACCCGCGCCTGGGCACCATGGCCGACCTCGTGAACCTCGCCGGCGACCTGCACTCCCGCGGCATGTCGCTCTGCATCGACCTGGTGCTCAACCACACCGCGGCCGAGCACCCGTGGGCGCTCGCCGCAGCCGCGGGCGACCCGGCGTACCGCGCGTTCTACCGGGTGTTCGCCGACCGCGAGCTGCCCGACCGGTTCGAGCGGACGCTGCCCGAGGTGTTTCCCGACCAGGCACCCGGGTCCTTCACCCAGGTTGACGGCGTGGGCTGGGTCTGGGCGACGTTCAACGACTACCAGTGGGACCTCGACTGGTCCAACCCCGAGGTCTTCGATGCGATGCTCACCGTTGTCCTCGACCTCGCGAACCGCGGGGTCGACGTCCTGCGCCTGGACGCGGCACCATTCCTGTGGAAGCGGGAGGGGACCGACAGCCAGAACCAGCCCGAGGTGCACCTGATCCTGCAGGCGCTGCGGGCCTGCTGTGCGATCGCGGCGCCCGGAGTGCTGTTCAAAGCCGAGGCGATCGTGGCGCCCCAGCAGCTCACGCAGTACCTCGGCGCGCACGACCGGTTCCGTCCCGAGTGCGACCTCGCGTACCACAACCAGCTGATGGTGACGCTCTGGTCGACACTCGCGACCCGCGACGTCACACTCGCCCGCCAGTCGCTCACGAACCTGCGCCCCGCTCCATCCTCGACGGCATGGGTGACCTACCTGCGCTGCCACGACGACATCGGCTGGGCCGTGTCCGACGAGGACGCGCGCGCCGTCGGCCTCGACCCGGCCGCCCATCGCCGCTTCCTCAGTGACTTCTACTCCGGCGCCCACCCGGGATCCTTCGCCCGCGGTGCCCTCTTCCAGCTCAACCCGCGCACTGGCGACAGCCGCATATCCGGCACAGCGGCTGCCCTCTGCGGGCTCGACGCGGCCCGTTCGGCCGGCGACGACGAGGAAGTCGCCATCGCCCTTCGACGGCTCCTCATGCTCTACTCCGTCGTCTACTCCTTCGGCGGGATTCCCCTTCTTTACATGGGCGACGAGCTCGCGCTGCCCAACGACGAACGCCGGGCGCAGTCCGCGGGGCAGGCAGAGGACAACCGGTGGATGCACCGACCTCGGATGGACTGGGCAGCAGCGCAGCGGCGACACGAGCCGGCCAGTGTCGAGGGCCGCGCCTTCGCCGGCATCGCGGGCATGGCTGCCGCCCGGGCGAGGCTGGCAGTGCTGCAGTCCGGCACCGGACCGGAGGTGCTCGACACCGGTGACCGTCGGGTGCTGGCGTTCGCCCGCCGCCATCCTGGAGCCAGCGGCCTCGTGGCGCTGGCCAACTTCTCCGACGACCCGGTCCTGCTGCCCCGCGAGACCGCGCTGCCGGGCCTCTCCCTCGAGGCGCGCGTCGTGCAGAGCAGCGAGAGCACCGAGCTCACGGCGTACGACGTCGCGCTTCCGTCCTGGGGCCACGCCTGGGTGACCGACCCTTAGGACGCCGGGGGACCAGTCGTGTGCCGCACGACGAGCCGGGTCGGGACCGTCACCGCTGACGGTTGCTTCGCGTGTTCCCGGTCGGTCGCCAGCACGTCGAGCAGCAGCTGGGCCGCGAGCCGTCCCTGCTCGTGGACCGGCTGGGCCACCGTGGTGAGGTCGAAATACTCCGCCATCTCGTGGCCGTCGATGCCGATGACCGACAGGTCCTGAGGAACACGCAGCCCCGCCTCTCGGACCGCGTGGACAGCACCGATAGCCATCTCGTCCGACGCCGCGAACACTGCGGTCGGCCGCGGTTCGGACTCGAGCAGCAGTCGCATCGCGGCCAGCCCCCCACGAACCGTGAAGTTACCGACGGCCTCCCACTGCGGGAGGACGGAGAGCCCTGCGTGGCTCATCGAGCGCCGGTAGCCGAGCAGCCGGTCGAAGGGCGCGGCGAAGTCGAGCTGGTCCTCGAGCGAGCCGCCGATGTAGCCGATATCGCGATGACCTAGGGCGAGCAGGTGCTTCATGGCGATGCAAGCCGTCGCCTCGTCGTCGATGCGCACGCTCGACCAGCCCGGGACGCTGGCGCCGACCACGGCGACCGGGCGGTCCAGCTTGGTCAGCCAGGCGAGCTCCTCGTCGGTCGGGGTCAGGCTCAGCACCAGCACCGCGTCGACCCGTTTGCTCGACAGATGCGTGCCGAACACCCGGCGTCTGGTCTGCCGGTCGCCGCCGAGGTTGTAGAGGAGCAGGTCGTAGCCGGCGTCACGTAGCGGCGTGTCCGCGCCCTGCACCACCTCGCCATAGAACCAGCGCGACACGAAGGGGACCACCACGCCCACCGCCCGGGTCTGCCCGGTGGCGAGACCGGCCGCGCTCGGAGATGCGACGTAGTCGAGGTCAGCGGCTGCCTGCAGCACTCGCAAACGCGTCTCCTCGGACACGCGGGGGAGCCCTCGCAGGGCCCGCGAGACAGTCGCCGTCGAGACCCCGACCGTCCGCGCGACATCCTTGATGCTCGTCATCGCGACGTCACGTGCCACGTACGCTTGCCGTCATGAGTGCACACCTGCCGGCCGGGCCGGCCCTCGCCTACGGCGCCGCAACGGCGGCCTACCAGGTCGAAGGCTCGACCACTGCCGACGGGCGGGGTGCGTCGATCTGGGACACGTTCTCCGCCCGCCCGGGAACCATCGTGGACGGCAGCGACGGCTCGGTGGCGTGCGCGTCCTACGAGCGTCTCGACGAGGACCTCGACCTCGTTGCCGGGCTCGGCGTGGGCCACTACCGCTTCTCCCTCGCCTGGCCGCGGATCCAGCCGACCGGCGCGGGACAAGTGGAGGCTCGTGGGCTCGCCTACTACGACCGGCTGGTCGACGGGTTGCTCGCGCGTGGCGTCGCGCCGATGGCGACGCTCTACCACTGGGACCTGCCGCAGCCGCTGGAGGACGCCGGTGGCTGGCCGGTGCGCGGCACGGCGGAGCGCTTCGCCGACTACGCCTCGATCGTCCACGACCATCTCGGGGACCGGGTCAAGGTCTGGGCGACGCTCAACGAGCCCTGGTGCTCGGCCTACCTGGGCTACGCCGCGGGCAAGCACGCACCGGGCCGGCGCGATCCTGCGGCTGCCCACCGAGCTGCCCATCACCTGATGCTCGGCCACGGTCTGGCGGCTTCCCGGTTGCACGAGGCGGGCAGCGACGCGGTCGGCGTGGTGCTCAACCTGGCACCGGTGTGGCCTGAGCGTCCCGAGGCTGAGGGCGCCGCCCACGGTGTCGACGCGATCCTCAACCGGGTCTGGCTGGGGCCCCTCGTCGACGGTTCCTACGACAGCGCGTTGCTCGCCCTGGCACCGGAGCTCGGCGACCCCGAGGTCGTGCGCGACGGCGACCTCGAGGTCGTGCACGGCTCGGCCGACTGGCTCGGCGTGAACTACTACACACCGATGCGCGTCGATGTCGGCGACGACACCGAGACCGGAGGCGTAGGTCAGGACACCTCGGCCTACCCCGGCGTCGACGGCCTGCGCTTCCGGCCGCGTCCGCCCGTCACGGCGATGGGCTGGGAGGTCGAGCCCCGCGGCCTGGAGGAGCTGCTCGTCGACGTTGCGGCACGGACCGGCCTGCCGCTGGTCGTTACGGAGAACGGCGCCGCGTACGCCGACGACGTGCGCGCCGAGGACGGGTCGGTCGCGGACGACGACCGGGTGACCTACCTGCGTGGGCACATCGAGGCGGTCGAGCGGGCGCGTACCGCGGGAGCGGACGTCCGGGCGTACATCGCATGGACGCTCCTGGACAATTTTGAGTGGGCGGAGGGCTACACGAAGACCTTCGGCCTCGTCGAGGTCGACAAGACCGACCAGACCCGCACGCCCAAGGCGTCCTACCACTGGTTCGCCCAGCTCGCACATGCCGACTTCCTCCGGATCAAGGTCTGACCACCCGGATTCCGTTGAGCCCCCGACTCAGCTGGCCGGGCGAACCTCACCTATGCCGCGCGCTGTCGTTGTCACTTCGGCGACTTTGGCTGGCACCGCGATCCGTTACGGCCGGTAGGCCCGGACGTCAAGGCCGTCAGCGCCCCGAACGATCGGCATGCCGTCGCGGTCGACGACGATCTCGATGTCGCGACCAGCGACC
>JAJAYQ010000180.1 GCA_026786145.1 Spirochaetaceae bacterium
GTGGGACGTACTGCTTGCACCAGCTCGCCGACCCCCAGCGCGCCTTCACCGAGTCCGACGAGAACGACAATGCCTCGGTGCGTGCCGTGCGGATCGACGGCACGCAGCTGCGGTACGGCGCCAGCGACCGTTGCGGCTAGGCCTCCATCGCCACTGCGGCACGGCGCAGCCAGTGGGCCGGGTCACCCGAGTGGTAGACGTGCTCGGAAGGTTCCACCGCCTCCAGGAACGACCGGTAGACCAGCGCCCGCTGCAGCGCCGCGACCGGCTCGAGCAGCTCTGCGGCCCGATCCGGGTCGCTCCGGGGCACTGCGGACCTCCACAGGCCGGACCAGTGCGCGCGCAGCTCGTCGCGCTGGTCCGCCCGGATGCTGGCGAGCGAGGCGGCCTGGTCGAGCAAGGGGTGCCCGATGCCGCAGTCGCCCCAGTCGAGCAGCACGCTGCGGCCGTCGTCGGCAGCGCTGCCACGGCTGTTGCCCGGGTGGAAGTCACCGTGCACCAACGTGGCCGGCAGCCCGCACTCCGCGACGGCACCGAACCGCTCGGGCAGGCCGTCGACGAGGACGGCCAGCCGAGCCACCGTGTCGCCGTCCAGGTCGGGCTCGGTGAGCGCCAACAGCCGCTCGGCGGCCGGGACGAACGTCGGTGCCCGCCAGTCCGGCGCGCCAAGCTCCTCGAGCTCGCCGATCCGGCCTGACCAGCTCGCCTGCAACCCGACGAGCATCTCGACGAGCCGCCGCAGCACGGGGAGCTCGGCACCCCAGTGGTCGTCGCCGGGGACGTCGGCGAGCAGCGCCCGCGGCCCTTCCGTGGCGACAAGCGGCGGAACGACCGCCGGGTCGAGCCGGCCCAGCATGGCTCCCTCGTGGGCGAAGAACGGCGGAACGACCTTGAGCCAGGTCGGACCCCCGGCGGTCGGCAGCCGCCAGATGCTGGACAGGTTCCAGGTGCGCATCTGCTCGGCCGGGCCGGTGCGCGGACGGCCGCCGGCCGCGCGCGCGGCGTCGGCCCAGGCGAGATCCGCGGCCGGACCGCCCGGGCGGGCGTACGGCAGTCGCAGCGGGTGCTCGCCGAGCGGGTCATCGCCGGACCACGGCGCCAGCCCTGTCTCTGGGGCGGCGGTGACCTCGGCCAGGTAGGTCACCGGTCCACCGGCTGTCCCCCAGCCCGTTGCCGCCTCGACCAGCCGCAGGACGGTCACCTCGATACCGAACCGTTCGCGCGCGCCGACGACGACGCCGGCCACGTCCTGCCACCACGGGAGCTCGACCTGGAACGGCGGCAGGGTGCCCAGGAGGTCCCCCGCCGCGTCACAGAGCAGCAGGGTGGCCAGTCTCGGCGGGAACTCCGTGTTCACTGAGGCTGACCGGCCCGGCGGTCTCAGCAGCCGAGCAGCCGCTGGGCCAGCCAGCCCGCGATGGCGTCGAGACCGACCCGCTCCTGGGCCATGGTGTCGCGGTCGCGCACGGTCACGGCCTGGTCCTCGAGGGTGTCGAAGTCGACGGTCACACAGAACGGGGTCCCGATCTCGTCCTGCCGCCGGTAGCGGCGGCCGATCGCACCTGCGTCGTCGAACTCCACGTTCCAGCTCTGCCGCAGGCTGGCCGCCAGGTCCCTCGCCTTGGGCGTGAGGTCGGCGTTGCGCGAGAGCGGCAGGACCGCGACCTTGACCGGAGCGAGCCGTGGGTCGAGACGCAGCACCGTGCGCTTCTCCATGACGCCCTTGGCGTTGGGGGCCTCGTCCTCGGTGTAGGCATCGAGCAGGAAGGCGAGGGTGGCCCGGGTGAGCCCGGCGGCCGGCTCGACGACGTACGGCGTCCAGCGCTCGCCCTTCTCCTGGTCGAAGTAGCTCAGGTCCGTCCCGCTCTGCTTGCTGTGCGCGGTCAGGTCGAAGTCGGTGCGGTTGGCGATGCCCTCGAGCTCGTCGAACTCCTTACCGCCGAAGTTGAAGCGGTACTCGATGTCAACGGTGCGCTTGGAGTAGTGCGACAGCTTCTCCTTGGGGTGCTCGAAGAAACGCAGGTTCTCCTCGCGCAAGCCAAGTCCGACGTACCAGTCCCACCGAGCCTTGAGCCAGTAGTCGTGCCACTGCTCGTCGGTGCCGGGCTCGACGAAGAACTCCATCTCCATCTGCTCGAACTCGCGGGTGCGGAAGATGAAGTTGCCCGGCGTGATCTCGTTGCGGAACGACTTGCCCGTCTGCGCGATGCCGAACGGGGGCTTCTTGCGGGCCGAGGTCATCACGTTGAGGAAGTTGACGAAGATGCCCTGGGCTGTCTCGGGCCTCAGGTAGTGCATGCCCTCGTCGCTCTCCACCGGGCCGAGGAAGGTCTTGAGCAGGCCGGAGAACTGGCGGGGCTCGGTGAACGCACCCTTGACGCCGCAGTTGGGGCAGTTGACGTCAGCCAGCCCGTTCGGCGGGGGCGTGCCCTTCTTGGCCTCGTACGCCTCCTCGAGGTGGTCGGCCCGGAAGCGCTTGTGGCAGGACTGGCACTCGGAGAGCGGGTCGGTGAAGGTGTCGACGTGACCCGACGCCACCCACACGTCCCGCGCCAGGATGACCGCCGAGTCGAGCCCGACGATGTCGTCGCGGCTCTGCACCATCGCGCGCCACCACTGGCGGCGGACGTTCTCCTTGAGCTCGACGCCCAGGGGGCCGTAGTCCCAGGCGGAACGCGTCCCACCGTAGATCTCGCTGCTCGGGTAGACGAACCCCCGGCGCTTGCTGAGGCTGACGATGGCCTCGTTGCGGGCAGTCGCCTGCTTGCCTGTGTTCTTGGAGCTGTCCGGGCTGCCCGTGGCCACGATGGCCTCCATCCGGCTGGTTGTCGGCGGCTGAACCTCCGACCCTACCGGTCCGGCGCCTCGGCGCTCGCCTGCACGCTCAGCACGACGTCGTAGGCGCTGGGCTCGTCGAGGATGAACACCATCAACGGCGCGAGAGCCACCTTCGAGTCGTACGCCGAGAGCCCGCGGCGATAGGCACCGACGCTCTCCCACTCCGTGCTGAGCACCCACTGGGACTGGTCGTCCATGGCCCGGCCGACCCGCCCGCGCCCGAAACCCGGCCGCCCGACCAGCACGTCGAGGACCTCGCGCGCTGCCGCGACGAACACGTCCTCCTGCCCGGAGGGGACCTCACATCGGGTGACGGCGAGCACGGCACCACCGTTCGCTGAAGTTCTCGGGATGTGCGGTCGATGTTAACGAGTCGCTGCGCGGCCGGGAGCCTCTCCCGCCTTAGCGTCGGACCGGGTCACCGCAATCCGCTCGCAAACCGACTGTTCGGGGGTCACATCGTGCCGGTCCGCCACCCACTGACGACACGGGTAACGCTGACGCTGGCTCTCGCCATGAGCGTCGTCGCATCTCTGCTCGGCACCGCCGGCGCGGCTGCCGCCGCACAGGGGGGCACGGGCTGCGTGCCGCCGCCGATCGCGCACCGCGGCGACTCCGCTCGCGCGCCGGAGAACACGCTCCCGGCGTTCCGGAAGGCACTTGCTCTCGGCGTGAGACGCCTGGAGCTCGACGTCCGCTTCACGGTCGAGGGGACCCCGGTGCTCCTGCACGACCCCACCGTTGACCGCACCACGAACGGCACCGGTGAGGTCGCCGCCATGAGCCTTGCCGACCTCCGGGCGCTCGACGCCGGCAGGTGGTTCTCCAGGACGTACGCAGGGGTGAAGGTGCCGACCCTCTACGAGGTGCTCGAGCTCGGCCGGACCCGCGGCGCCTACTTCCTGGTCGAGCTCAAGACCCGGCCGACCCAGCCGCAGATGGATGCCTTCCTCAACCGGATCCGCTGGCTGGGGATGCTCGAGCGGGTGCGGGTGATGAGCTTCGACGAGCAGACCGTGCTCGACGTCCGCGCCGCCCAGCCCGGTCTGCGCACGGCGATCCTCGACAACCCGTCGTACCGATCGCCGGACTCGGTGCTGCTCTACGGCACCACCTACGTGGTGCACCAGAACTCGGTGACCGAGGAGCGGGTCGCCCGGTGGCGGGCCGCCGGAATCGAGGTCCGCCCGTGGACGGTCGACCGGACCCGCGCGTGGCGGCGGATGGCCATCGACAAGGTCGAGGCCACCATCACCAACCGGCCGAAGCGCTACCTGTCCTGGGCCCGATCGGTCTGCTCCTGACTGTCGGGGAAGGCGCCGATGTTGGGCACCGCTCCGCCGTACCTCCGGTCTCGCGCGGCGTAGGCCTCGACCGCTCGCCACAGGTCGCGCCGGTCGAAGTCGGGCCACAGGGTGTCCAGAAAGACCAGCTCCGCGTAGGCGGACTGCCAGAGCAGGAAGTTCGACGTGCGCTGTTCCCCCGACGAGCGGACGAACAGGTCGACATCGGGGATTCCGGGCTCGTCGAGGTGGCGGGCGATCGTGCGCTCGTCGACCTTGTCCGGGTCGAGCCGGCCGGCCTTGACCTCGCGGGCGATCGCGGCTGCCGCGTCGGCGATCTCGGCCCGACCGCCGTAGTTCACGCAGAACTGCAGGGTGAGCGTGGTGTTGGCGCGGGTGCGGACCTCGGCGTCCTCCAGCTCGTCGATGACGCTGCGCCACAGCCGACGGCGCCGCCCCGCCCAGCGCACCCGCACGCCCATCGCGTCCAGCTCGTCGCGCCGCCGCCGGATCACGTCACGGTTGAACCCCATCAGGAAGCGGACCTCGTCGGGTGAGCGCTTCCAGTTCTCGGTGGAGAAGGCGTAGGCCGACAGGTTCTCGATGCCGATCTCTATCGCCCCGTGGATCACGTCGAGCAGCGCCGCCTCGCCGGCCTCGTGGCCCTTCGTGCGCGCCAGCCCACGTTCCTTGGCCCAGCGCCCGTTGCCGTCCATCACGATCGCGACGTGACGGGGCACCAGGTCCCTCGGGACCGCCGGCGGCCGGGCTCCGGACGGGTGCGGCGTGGGGGCCCGCACCGGCGGCCGCGGTGACGTCCTGGCCATCAGGTGCGCTCGACCATGGGCAGCGAGCGCAGCCCGCGCTCGAGGTGCCACTGCAGGTAGGCCGCGACCAGCCCGCTGCCCTCCCGGCGGTGGCGGACCTCGGCGGCGTCGGCGGCCACCCAGTTCCCGGAGAGCAGCGCGGCGAGCAGGTCGAGCGTCTCGCGGGCCGGTGAGACCGAACCGCCCGGGCGGCAGGTGCCGCAGACCGCGCCCCCGGCCGGGACGTTGAAGAACGGGTGCGGTCCCGGCCGCGCGCAGCGTGCGCAGTCGTCGAAGGAGGCCGCGTAGCCCGCCACCGCCAGCGACCGGAGCAGGAAGGCGTCGAGCACGAGCCCCGGTCCGTGGGCGGCCTCGGCCAGCGTTCGCAGCCCGCCCACGAGCAGCAGGAACTGCTGCACCGAGGGCTCCTTCTCCTCCGCGGTCAGCCGCTCGGCCGTCTCGAGCATCGCGGTCCCGGATGTGTACCGCGCGTAGTCGTCGACGACCCGGTCGCCATAGGACGTGATCGTCTCCGCCTGCTGCACCACGTCGAGCGAGCGGCCCTCGTACACCTGAAGGTCGACGTGGGTGAAGGGCTCGAGCCGCGAGCCGAACTTCGACCGGGTGCGGCGGACACCCTTGCCGACGGCCCTGATCCGCCCGTGCTCGCGGGTCAGCACGGTGATGATGCGGTCGGCCTCGCCGAGCTTCTGGGTGCGCAGCACGACACCCTCGTCCCGGTACAGACCCATCCCCCCATTGTCCTCGACGGGGGCCGTACGTGACACTTCGCCGCGTGGGAGACCCGAGGGCAGTCCGGGCGGCGATCGTCGACGCCACGCTCACCGACGGCGCCCGGGTGGACGTGTTGCTCGAGGGCGAGCAGATCCTCGGTGTCGGGCCGGGTGCGGGTGCCCAGGCCGAGAGCCGCCTCGACGCTGCTGGTGGGCTCCTTCTCCCGACGTACGTCGACACCCACGTGCACCTGGACAAGGCGCTCATCCGCGACCAGCTCGTCGAGCACGACGGCACGCTGCAAGGGGCGATCGGGGCGATCCACGCGGCGAAGCGAGCCTACGACGTCGAGGACGTACGCCGGCGCGCTCGAGCGGTCATCGAGTCCTCGGTGCTGACCGGCACGACGCGCCTCCGCTCGCACGTCGACGTCGACACGGTCGGCGGCCTGGTGCCGCTCGAGGGGGTCCTGGCCGCCGCCCGTGACTGTGCGGGCATCGCCGAGGTGCAGGTGATCGCCTTCCCGCAGGAGGGCATCCTGCGCGACCGGGGGGCGGGCGACCTGATGGTCGCCGCGATGGAGAACGGTGCCACGGTCGTCGGCGGGATGCCGCACTGGGAGACCGGTGAGGACGACCAGCGTGAGCACGTCCGTCTCTGCTTCGAGATCGCGGCGCGCTTCGACGCCGACGTGGACATGCACGTCGACGAGACGGACGACGGGTCGGTGCGCACGCTGGCCATGGTGGTCGAGGAGACCGAGCGACGGGGGTGGCAGGGCAGGGTCACCGTGGGTCATGTCTGCTCGCTGTCAGCGGCCGACGACGCATACGCGGGCACGGTCATTGCCGGTTGCCTGCGCGCCGGGATCACCGTCGTGTCCAACCCGGTGACGAACCTGGTGATCCAGGGTCGCGCCGACCGCGGGCTGGTGCGTCGTGGGACGACCCGGGTGCGCGAGCTGATCGCCGCGGGGGTGCCGGTGGCGTTCGGCCAGGACTGCGTCAAGGACGGCTTCTACCCCTTCGGTCGCGGCGACATGCTGGAGGTCGCCCTGGTGTCGGCGCACGCCGCGCACCTCGCGACGGTCGACGAGCAGCACCTCGCGCTGGCGGCGGTCACCACCGTGCCGGCCGCTGCATGGCGGCTCGGCCCGGCGTACGGCGTGGCGCTCGGGGCGCGGGCGGACCTGCAGCTCTACGCCGCGACGAACTGGCCGGAGGTCATGCGCCTCCAGGACCCGCCCCGGCAGGTCTGGTTCCGGGGCCGGCCGGTCGCTCGGACGACGGTGACGCGGGAGCTCCTACAGGGCTAGCCCTGCGTGCTGTCGCCGATGCCGAAGACGGCACCGAACGGGTCGGCGACGACACCCAGGCTTCCCCACTCGGTGGGCTCGACCTTTGTGACGATCGTGCCGCCACGCTCGAGGACCGTTGCCTCGGCCTTCACCGCGTCGTCGACAGCGAAGTAGCAGAGCCAGCCGGGCGGATGGTCCGCGCCCGACGAGATGCCGCCGATGTTCTCCTCGTCGCCCGGGCGTCGCAGCATGACATTGCCGTCCTGGGTCGAGAACTCGAGCGGGAAAACCGCGCCGTAGAAGTCTCGTGCGGCCCCGGCATCGGGAACCGTCAGCTGCTCCCACACCAGGCCACCCGGCTCGTTGTAGAGCCCCGCACCGATGTGACCCTTGGCCTACCACACACCGAACGCTGCCCCCTGCGGGTCCATCGCGATGAACATGTCGCCAAGCCCCGGCATCTCCATCGGCGCCATGAGGACCTGTCCCCCGTGGGCCGTCACCGCCGTCGCGGTCGCCCTGGCGTCGTCGCTCGCGAGGTACAGCGTCCATCCGACCGGTTGGTCCGGCGACTGCTGCAGCCCGATCCCCGCGGCGTCGGCACCGTTGCGGCTGGCGATGTCGTAGTTGCCGTACTCCGGTCGCTTGTCGTCGAAGTCCCATCCCATGATCGCGCCGTAGAACTCCTGCGCGGCGCTCACGTCGGGGACGTGGTCAGGCCTGCACAATCAAGCTCGGTTCACAGCGGACACTACGGCCTTCAGCGACGCGGTCACGATGTTGGCGTCGATGCCGACGCCCCACAGGATCCTCTCCCCGATCGCGCACTCGACGTACGCTGCCGCCCGCGCGTCACCGCCGGATGACATTGCGTGCTCGGCATAGTCGAGGACCCGGACGTCGTGGCCCACCGAGTGCAGGGCGTCCACGAACGCCGCGATCGGGCCGTTGCCACGCCCGACCAGAGCTTTGCGCTCGCCGTCGAGGAGCACGGTGACGTCGAGCTGGTCGTCCTCGCCGTCGGCCGAGGAGGTGTGGTGCGAGTCGAGCGCCACGGGCGTACGCGGAGACAGGTACTCGGCGTCGAAGGCCTGCCACATCTGATCGGGCAGGACCTCGCCACCACCGGCCTCAGTGCGCTGCTGGATGACGCCACTGAACTCGATCTGCAGCCGTCGCGGCAGGTCGAGGTGGTGCTCGGTCTTCATGATGTAGGCGACCCCGCCCTTGCCGGACTGCGAGTTGACGCGGATGACCGCTTCGTAGCTGCGCCCCACGTCCTTGGGGTCGATCGGCAGGTACGGGACGGCCCACCGGAAGTCCTCGACGGGCACCCCGGCGGCCGCGGCGTCGCGATCCATCCAGTCCAGGCCCTTCTTGATCGCGTCCTGGTGCGAGCCGGAGAAGGCCGTATAGACGAGGTCGCCGCCATAGGGGTGCCGCTCGTGCACGGGGAGCTGGTTGCAGTACTCGACGGTCCGGCGGATCTCGTCGATGTCGGAGAAGTCGATCTGGGGGTCGATGCCCTGGGAGAACAGGTTCAGCCCCAGCGTCACCAGGCAGACGTTGCCGGTGCGCTCACCGTTGCCGAACAGGCAGCCCTCGATGCGGTCGGCACCGGCCAGGTAGCCGAGCTCGGCGGCTGCGACGGCGGTGCCACGGTCGTTGTGCGGGTGCAGCGACAGCACGACCGAGTCCCGCCGGGCCAGGTTGCGGTGCATCCACTCGATGGAGTCGGCATAGATGTTGGGCGTTGCCATCTCGACCGTCGCGGGCAGGTTGATCACGGTCTTGCGCTGCGGGGTCGGCTGCCACACGTCGTTGACCGCGTTGCACACCTCCACCGCGAACTCCAGCTCGGTGCCGGTGTAGGACTCCGGCGAGTACTCGAAGAACACGTCGGTGTCCGTGATCGTCTCGGTGAGCTTCTGGCACAGCCGTGCCCCCTGCACGGCGATGTCGACGATGCCCTCCCTCGGCAGCCCGAACACGACCCGACGCTGCAGGGTCGAGGTCGAGTTGTAGAGGTGGACGATGGCCTGCTTCGCGCCGCGGATCGACTCGAAAGTCCGCTCGATGAGCGCGTCGCGCGCCTGCGTCAGCACCTGGATGACGACGTCATCGGGGATCATGTCCTCGTCGATGAGCTGGCGCACGAAGTCGAAGTCGGTCTGGCTCGCCGACGGAAAGCCGACCTCGATCTCCTTGTAGCCCAGCCGCACCAGCAGCTCGAACATGCGCTTCTTGCGCGCCGGGCTCATCGGGTCGATGAGGGCCTGGTTGCCGTCACGCAGGTCGACCGCGCACCACCGCGGCGCCTCGGTCATGACGCGGCCGGGCCAGGACCGGTCGGAGAGCCCGATCGGTGTGAACGGGGCGTAGCGCTTCATCGGCATACCCGAGGGCTGCTGGGCGTTGCGGGCTGTGCTCATGTCGGTCACCTAAGGGTGTCTCGCGGGGCCGCGACCGGAACAGGCAGGCACTCCGCGGCGAGGTGACCGGCCTCTAGGAGAGAGCCTCGCCGCGGCAGACGAGAAGGAGCAGGCTGGTCTGCACACCTGGGAGCGTACGCGGGTCGGGCGCCGTCCGTCAGGAGTTCCGGCCGACCGGTTCCGCATCGTGGACCTCGGCGCGACGACGTCACCCTCAGGCCGGAGCGTCCCAGGGGCCAGGTGTCGCCACGGCGTACCGGCCGGACTCCAGCTTCACCCGCTCGAGGTCCTCACCTCCGCACGGGCAGCAGGTCCGGTGCGGCCAGTCCTCGCCCACGTCCAGCCGGAACCACACCTGCTTGCCCTCGGGCAACTGTGCGACGCCCCATTCGTCGGCCACGAGCTCGACCAGGCGCAGCCCTCGGCCACCTTCGGCCTGCCAGTCCGGGGGCACAGCACCTGCGTCATCGCCCTCGACCCGGGGCATGGGCACAGCGGGCGTACGGTCGGTGACCCCCACCTCGAGGGTGCCGTCGGCCACCACCAGCGTCAGCGCGGTCTCGCTGCGGGCATGCACCAGGGCGTTGGTGACGAGCTCGCTGACCAGCAGCTCGGCGTCCGGGGTGAGGGGGGAGAGCTCCCACCGGTCCAGTGCGACCCGCACCGCCCGCCGGGCCTGGGCGACTGCGTGCAACGCGGGTTCGAGCTCCTGGCTGACCACTCGGCACATTCGACGGACCCCAACGCTCGGCGCGGGCCTGCTGCTGGACCCGTCCCCCTTCTCCCCACCGGTGGCGGTCCGAAGCGGATAGAGGCCCTCAGAATCCCAGCTTGCGCAGCTGGCGAGGGTCCCGCTGCCAGTCCTTGGCCACCGTGACGTGCAGGTCAAGGTAGACCTGCGTGCCGAGCAGCGCCTCGATCTGACGTCGCGCGGTCGTCCCGATGTCGCGCAGCCGGGCGCCCTTGGGTCCCAGGACGATGGCCTTCTGGCTGTCCCGCTCGACGTAGAGATAGGCGTGGACGTCGAGCAGGGGCCGGTCCGCCGGGCGTCCCTCACGCGGGATCATCTCCTCCACCACCACCGCGATGGAGTGCGGCAGCTCGTCACGTACGCCTTCCAGTGCCGCCTCCCGGATCAGCTCGCCGATAAGCACCTGCTCCGGCTCGTCGGTCAGCTCGCCGTCGAGGTAGAGGGGCGGCGACTCGGGCATCAGCCCGGCCAGCAGACCAGCGAGCAGCTCGACCTGGTCGCCCGACACCGCCGACACCGGCACCACGTGCGCCCAGTCGACGCCCTCGTCCCGACCCAGGTCGCTGACCGCCAGCAGGGCCTCCGCCACCCGGTCCCGCGGCACCCGGTCGGTCTTCGTGACCACCGCGACTCTCGCCACGGCACGCAAGGCGGCCATCTCCTTGACGATGAAGCGGTCGCCCGGGCCCGCCTTCTCGTCCGCCGGGACGCAGAAGCCGACGACGTCGACCTCGGACCAGGCGGCCCGGACCTCGGCGTTGAGCCGCTCGCCGAGCAGCGTGCGGGGCCGGTGCAGGCCGGGGGTGTCGAGCACGACGAGCTGGGACCCGGGGCGGTGGACGATCCCCCTGACCACGCGCCTCGTGGTCTGCGGCTTGCTGGAGGTGATGACGATCTTCTCGCCGACCAGGGCGTTGGTGAGCGTCGACTTCCCCGCGTTGGGCCGGCCCACGAAGGCGACGAACCCGGCCCGGTGGGCGGTCGCCCCCTCGCTGACGGCCGCTGGTTCGCTCGTGCGCCTCGCTGGCGCTCGTCGCTCGCTCACGGCTGCTGGTTCGCTCGTGCGCCTCGCTGGCGCTCGTCGCTCGCTCACGGCGTGACTGCGGGGTCCACGGCGGCGCCCATCTCCCGGTCGGTGCGAGCGCGGCGGGCAGCGGGGGAGTCTTCCCCCGCGCTCCGGTCGCCGGCCAGGTAGCTGGCGACGGCGTTGACGATGGCCGTCAGGGGCACGGCGATGAGCGCGCCGAAGATGCCGGCCACCAGGCCGCCGATCGCGATGACCACGACGATCGCCAGCGGGTGGACCCGAACCAGGCGGCCCATCAGGAAGGGCTGCAGCACATGGCCCTCGAGCTGTTGCACGGCGACGACGCCACCCAGCATCACGATCGCGGCCACCGGACCCTCCGCGACGAGCGCGACCGCGACCGCCGAGATGCCGCTGATGGACGCACCGACGACGGGGATGAAGCCACCGAGGAAGACCAGCACGCCGATCGGGACGAGGAAAGGCAGCCCGAGGACGGCGGCGACCAGGACGATGCCGATGGCGTCGACCGCGGCGATGATGACCGTCGCGCGGACGTACGCGGTCAGCACCGCCCACGCCCGCTCACCGCTGCCCTGGACCCGGTTGCGGGCCCGGTCGGGGAACAGCCCCACGATCCACGACCAGATGCCGCGCCCGTCGTAGGTGAAGAAGATGGTCGCGAACAGCGTGATGAACAACCCGGCCAACAGGTGCCCGGCGGTCGTGGTGGCCTGCACGACGGTTCCGCCGAGGTCGCCACCGCTACCGACCCCCTCGCGGACCCGGTTGAAGAAGTCGGTCAGGGCGTTCCGGCTCAGGCCCAGGTCGGTGAGGTACTTCTCGAGCCGGACCAGGCTCGAGTCGAACGACGAGCGCAGGTCGCTGAAGCCGGAGGAGAACTGCTGCGCGACGAGGGCGACGAGGGCGACGAGCGCGACCAGGCCGGTCAGCACCACGACCGCCGTCGCCAGCGGCCGCGGCAGTCGCGCCCGGACCAGCCGGTCGACGAGGGGTGAGGCGATGGCGGAGAGCAGCAGACCGATGATGACCGGCACCAGGACGACCGAGAGCAGCCCGAAGAGCTGGAGGAAGACGTAGAGCGCCGCGATCGCGAACAGCAGCCGCCAGGACCAGGCCGCGGCGAAACGCAGGACGTACGGCACGACGATGCCGTCCGGCATTGACGCGGGTCCAGGCGCGGGTGCCGACGCGGGTGCGGGCACCCGGTGGGCGGTCGCGGGCGCGGGGGACGCGGCGATCGACAGGCTGGCTGGCCGGCGGTTGCGCCGTCGTCGGAACATGCCCTGACCGTAACGCTCAGTCGTCGCCGAAGAGCACCGTGGTGACCGACAGGTCGTCGAGGACCCGTCGGTCGTCGTCCGAGAGGTCACCCGAACCGCCGAGGACGAGAACCGTGTCCAGCCGGTCGGTCCCGCTCGAGAGCGCTACTGCGGCGATCACCTCCACCGCGCTCAACCGCAGCGAAGGCAGCTCGACGTTCGACGCGACGTAGGTGCGACCCAGATCGTCGCGCGCCGCAACGGCCTCCGCGGCGCCGGTACGTGAGCGGACCGCGCGCGCCAGGGTCAGGAGCTTGGCGTCGTCCGCCGACGGCGCCGGCGGGTCAGCCGTCGCGGCCATCGACTGCCGCCTCCTCGCCGCGTCGCCCGCCGTCGTCACTGCCATCCGCGCGACCCGTCTCGTCGCCGGTCGGGTCAGAGCCCTCCTCAATGCGGCGCACCAGGACCGTGCCGATCCGGTTGCGCCTGCCCTGCGCGCTCTCCGCGGTGAGCTCAAGTCCCTGCACCTGGACCTGCGCGCCGGGGATGGGCACCCGCCCGAGGTACTTGGCCAGCAGCCCGCCGACCGTGTCGACGTCGTCGTCCTCCAGCTCCGCCTCGAGGAGCTCGCCCAGCTCGTCGACGTGCAGCCGGGTGCTGACCCGAAGGGTCCCGTCGGGCAGGATCTCGACGAGGGAGCGCTCCACGTCGTACTCGTCGGTGATCTCGCCGACGATCTCCTCGAGGACGTCCTCGATGGTGACCAGGCCGGCTGTGCCGCCGTACTCGTCGACGACGATCGCGATGTGGGTCTGCTGGGCTTGCATCTCCCGAAGGAGCTCATCGACGGGCTTGCTCTCCGGGACGAAGACCGCGGGACGCATCACGGACTCCACCTTCTCCACCGACTCCCCGTCCCGGTGGACGTAGGTCCGGCGTACGACGTCCTTGAGGTAGGCGACCCCCACCACGTCGTCGGTGCCCTCGCCGATGACCGGGATGCGGCTGAACCCGCTGCGCAGGGCCAGCGAGAGGGCCTGGCGAAGCGTCTTGTCGCGCTCGATGAAGACGACGTCGGTCCGCGGCACCATCACCTCCCGCACGATCGTGTCGCCGAGCTCGAAGACGGAGTGGATCATCGCCCGCTCGCGGTCCTCGATGAGCTGGTTCTCCTCCGCCAGGTCGACGAGCTCGCGCAGCTCGGCCTCGGACGCGAACGGCCCGTCGCGGAAGCCCTTTCCCGGGGTCAGCGCGTTCCCGACCAGGATGAGCAGCTGCGGGAGAGGGCCCAGGAAGCGGGCCAGCGGGTGCACGAAGCGCGCCGCCACCAGGGCGATCGGCGCCGCGTGCTGACGGCCGAGGGTCCGCGGCGTCACTCCGATGGCGATGTAGGAGACAACGATCATCACGACGCTGGTGGCCACCATGGCCTCCCACACCCGGTCCAGGATGTCCAGGGCGGCGACGGCAACCAGAACCGTGGCGACCAGCTCGCAGCTGACGCGGAGCAGGGTCAACAGGTTGAGGTAGCGCGCCGCGTCGGCGAGCACCTGCTGCAGGCGGCCGGCCCCCCGGCGCCCCTCGCGCTCGAACTCCTCGGCAGCACCGCGGGAGACCCGCGACAGGGCTGCGTCTGCGCCGGCGGACAGACCGCCCAGAAGCACCAGCAGCGCCGCCACGACCAGCATCACCGTGGTGCCGGTCATGGGGTCACCCCGGGCTCCAGGCCGCGCGCGGCCCACCACTCGCGCAGGATCTCGGTCTGCAGACCGAACATCGCCTGCTGCTCCTCCGGCTCCGAGTGGTCGTAGCCCAGCAGGTGCAGGATGCCGTGCGTGCACAGCAGGTCCAGCTCGTGCCCGGTCGGGTGACCCGCGGCCGACGCCTGCGCCGCTGCGACCTCCGGGCAGAGCACGACGTCCCCGAGCAGCCCGGGCTCGGGCTCCTCGTCGTCACTGCCGGGCCGCAGCTCGTCCATCGGGAACGACAGGACGTCGGTAGGCCCCTCCTCGTCCATCCACTGCAGATGGTGACCGGCCATGGTCTCGGCGTCCACGGCGATGACCGACAGCTCGGCAAGCGGGTGCACGCGCAGTCGCTCGAGGACGAAGCGCGAGAGCGTGGCGAGCCGCTGCACGTCGATGTCGGTGCCGGACTCGTCGTTGACCTCGACGCTCACCGGCGGCCGCGGCGGGACGGGCCGCCGGGACCTCCCGTGCCGCGTCCCAGGCGGGTGTCGTCGGCCTGGCTCTCGTCCCACCGTCCGTAGGCGTCGACGATGTCGCTGACCAGCCGATGACGTACGACGTCCTGGCTGGCCAGCCGGCAGAAATGGACGTCGGGCGTGCCGTCGAGGATCTCCTGCACCACCCGCAGCCCGCTGCGGGTGCCGCCCGGCAGGTCCACCTGGGTCACGTCACCGGTCACGACCATCCTCGATCCGAACCCGAGCCGGGTGAGAAACATCTTCATCTGCTCCGCGGAGGTGTTCTGTGCCTCGTCGAGGATGATGAACGCGTCATTGAGGCTCCTTCCCCTCATGTATGCCAGGGGGGCGACCTCGATGGTGCCGGCGGTCATCAGCCGCGGGATCGACTCGGGGTCGATCATGTCGTGCAGCGCGTCATAGAGCGGGCGCAGGTAGGGGTCGATCTTCTCGTACAGCGTCCCGGGCAGGAAGCCCAGCCGCTCCCCCGCCTCGACCGCCGGGCGGGTCAGGATGATCCGGTTGACCTGCTTCGCCTGCAGCGCCTGCACCGCCTTGGCCATCGCCAGGTAGGTCTTTCCGGTCCCGGCCGGGCCGATGCCGAACACAATGGTGTGTTTGTCGATCGCGTCGACGTACCGCTTCTGGTTCAGCGTCTTGGGCCGGATGGTCCGGCCCCGGTTGGACAGGATGTTCAGCGTCAACACATCGGCCGGCCGCTCGGCGGTCTCGGTGCGCAGCATGGCGATCAGGCGCTCGACGGCCTCGACGGAGAGTCCCTGGCCGGTGCGCAGGACGGTCGTGATCTCGTCATAGAGCCGCTCGACGAGGGCGACCTCGCCGGGCTCCCCCGCCATCGAGATCTCGTTGCCCCGGACAGAGAGGTCCACCGCCGGGAAGGCCGTCTCGACCACCCGCAGGAGCTCGTCACGGGGCCCGAGCACGGCCACCATCGGCTGGCTGGCCGGCACGACGATCACGGTGCGGCCCTGGGGAAAATCGGTCATGTCCCGGACATGCTAGGCGATCCCGGTCCGACGTTCAGCCTGGCGGCCAGGACATCTGGCGGCCCGCCAGCACGTGCCCGTGGACGTGGAACACCGACTGGCCGGCCAGCGGTCCGGTGTTGAACACCAGCCGGTAGTCGTCGTGGCCCTCGGCGGTCGCCACCTGCCGGCCCACCGCGACCAGCTCCGCCAGCGCGGCCGGGTCGGCGGCGGCCAGCGCCGCCACATCGGGATGGTGGCCGACCGGCACCACGAGAAGGTGCGTGGGAGCCTGCGGGTCGATGTCGCGGAAGGCGACGACGAAGTCGCCCTCGTGCACCAGCTCCACGGGGACCTCTCCGGCGACGATCCTGCAGAAGAGGCAGTCGGCATCGGATGCGTCGGCTGAGTCGGGCATCCGCCGACCATATCGAGCCTCATGAGCGGCGCGCCGTGGTGCGTCGGGGGCTCCCAGCAGGTAAACCGGACGGGCACGGCGCGCGTCGTACGGATGTGACACCGGCACTTGTGCAGTCGAGAACGCGATCCTCCGTCGCGGCGAGGAGGACGATGGCCCCCACCGGCCGCCACCCCTCCGCGGCTCCTTCATGGGCTGCCGCCGAGGCCGTGACTCACCTGTACGCAGCGCACTACCGCTCCCTGGTCCGCCTCGCGGCGCTGCTGCTGCGCGACACCTCGGTCGCCGAAGAGGTCGTGCAGGACTCGTTCGTGGCGATGCACGGGGCATGGCGGCGGCTTGCCGACCCGGACCGGGCCCTGGCCTACCTGCGCCAGTCGGTGGTCAACCGATCCCGCTCGGCGCTGCGGCACCGGACGGTCGTGGCGCGCCACGCTCCCCGTCCGGCGCCCGACGCCGCGAGCGCGGAGCACGGGGCGATGGTCGCGCTCGAGCACGCCGAGGTGACGGCCGCGCTGCGGCTGCTGCCGCAACGGCAGCGCGAGGTGCTGGTGCTGCGCTACTACGCCGACCTGTCCGAGTCCGACATCGCCGACGCCATCGGCATCAGCAGGGGGGCGGTCAAGAGCCACGCATCCCGCGGGATGGCCGCCCTGCGCACGACCCTGGAGGGCACCTCATGACGTCCCACGACGACACTCCCGACCCACTCGACCCGCTGAATCCATCGGACCCGCTGGCCGCGCGCCTGCGGGCAGCACTCACCTCGGAGGCCGACATGGTCAACCCCTCGGGCGACGGGCTGCAACGCATCCGCGCCGGTGTGGACTCCGGCCGCCGACCCTGGTGGCAGCACCCGGCCGCGCTGGCCGTAGCGGCGGCCGCCGTGCTCGGTCTGGCAGCCGGTGGGCTCGCCGTCGCTCTCGGGGGCGACGACGGCGAGGAAGGCAACGTGATCGCGAGCCAGACCTCCGACGAGGTCGAGACTCCTAGCCCGGAGCCGTCGGAGACCAAGACCGAGGCCACCGACCAGCCACAGGTCGATGACGTGTACGTCTACTACGTCATGGACGACGCGGACAGCGGCCCTCGCCTGTACCGCGAGCAGCACCGGGTCTCGTCCGCCGGAGCGGAGTCACCCGTCTTCACCGCCCTGGCGGAGATGATGTCGAGGCCGGCGCTCGACCCGGACTACGTGACGAGCTGGCCGACTGGCACCGAGGCCGTCGACTACGAGGTGTCCGGTGCCACCGCGACCGTCTACCTGACCGACTTCCCGCGCGTCGGCGCCGGGGGCGAGGTCGTCGCGGTCCAGCAGCTGGTCTATACGGTCACGGCCAACGACAAACGCGTGTCCCGGGTGCGGCTGCTCGTGAACGGGGCGGCGCCGCCGTCCGGACACACGGACTGGTCGGAGCCCGTCGCGCGCGCGCCGATGCTGGACGTGCAGGGACTGATCTGGGTGCTGGCGCCGACGCAGGACGCGTCGGTCGCCTCCCCCGTCACCATCAGCGGGGTCGGCACCGCCTTCGAGGCGACGATCA
>JAJAYQ010000181.1 GCA_026786145.1 Spirochaetaceae bacterium
CAGGTGCTCCTCGGCGCGCTCAGCTATCTCATCCCCGTCGTGCTCGGCGGCGGCCCGAGCGTCGTACGCGCCACTACCGGGATGCTCGACAAGGGCTGGGCCGCCCGGGTGACGATCGTCAACCTCGGACTTCTCGCATGGAGCGTCGTCCCCGCGGATCGAGCGCGGGTGCCGTCCGCCCTGCTCGTCATCGGCGTGCTGGCGCTCTTTCTCCCGCTGTGCCTTCGCAGCGTCCTCATCGCGCGGCGCTCAACCGTTCCGTCACGCGGAGCGGGCGAGTCCGGCGGCTTTCGGTGAGTCTTCAGGGACGGGACCTTGGTCCCTGGTCCGGGAGTGCAGCGGTCTGCGAACCTACGGTTCCGTAACCTACGCAGCCGTAGCCACCGAGAGGCCACCCCGTGACGACTCCGTCCACCACGACGTACGCCGAAGCGCCCCCCGCCGCCGGGTCGCTGCCGACGGTGATCCAGGGCGGGATGGGGGTGGCGGTGTCCTCGTGGCGGCTCGCCTCGGTGGTCGCTCGGGAAGGCCAGCTGGGAGTGGTCTCCGGCACGGCGCTGGACACCGTGCTGGCCCGCCGGCTGCAGGACGGCGACCCCGGGGGTGACGTACGCCGCGCGCTGGGCGCCTTTCCGGTCTCGGAGGTGGCCGAACGGGTCATGACCCGGTACTTCCGGCCGGCCGGGCGGCGCCCGGGAGCGCCGTACACGCCGGTGCCCCGGCTCGCCCTTCGGCAGAGCCAGCGCGGGCAGGAGCTTGCTGTCCTCGGCAACTTCGTCGAGGTGTGGCTGGCCAAGGAGGGCCACCCCGGGCCGGTGGGGGTGAACTACCTGGAGAAGGTGCAGATGGCCACCCCCGCCGCGGTGTACGGCGCGATGCTGGCCGGGGTCGACTACGTGCTGGTCGGGGCGGGGATCCCGCGTGAGTTCCCGCAGCTGCTGGACCGGCTGGCCGGTCACCTGTCGGTACGACTGCCGGTCGCGGTCGCTGGTGCCCCCGAGGGCAGCCACGTCGTCGACCTGGACCCGCGAGCCCTGCTCGGCGACCACCTGCCGCCGTTGAGGCGCCCGATGTTCCTGGCCATCGTGTCGGCGCACGTGCTCGCGGCCTACCTGGCGCGCGACGAGGCCATCCGGCCGGACGGGTTCGTCATCGAGGGCCCGCAGGCCGGGGGCCACAATGCCCCGCCGCGGGGACGGCTCACCCTCGACGAGCTCGGCCAGCCCGTCTTCGGACCCCGCGACGGCGCGGACCTCGCAAAGATCGCCGCGCTCGGCCTGCCGTTCTGGCTGGCCGGCTCCTACGGGACGCCCGAGCAGCTGGCGGCCGCACGTGCCGCGGGCGCGGTCGGGGTGCAGGTCGGCACGCTGTTCGCGCTCGCTCGAGAATCGGGCCTGGCCCCTGATCTGCGGGCCGACCTGATGTCCCGGCTACGGGAGGGCACGTTGGACATCCGCACCGACGCCGCCGCCTCACCGACCGGGTTCCCCTTCAAGGTCGCTCAGCTGCCGGGCACCCTGTCCGACATGGAGGCGAGGGCCGCGCGGCCGCGGCTGTGCGACCTGGGCTACCTGCGTACGCCTTTCCTGCGCGGCAGCGGGGGGGTGGGCTACCGCTGCCCGGCCGAGCCGGTGCACACCTACCTGCGCAAGGGCGGGACCGTCGAGGACACCGAGGGGAGGGCCTGCCTGTGCAATGCCCTGACCGCCAACGTCGACCTCGCTCAGACCCGGCCCGACGGCTACACCGAGCAGCCGCTGCTCACCCTCGGAGCTGACGTGGACGGCGCGCGCCGGCTCGCAGACGCGCACCCGGCGGGGTGGTCCGCTCGCGAGGCACTGCGCTGGCTGCTGCCCGAGCAGCCGGGGCCGCGGCGCTGACCGTTGAAGGCGCCGGCCACCGGCGACCTCGGGCGCCCCGCGGTCATCGAGGCCTTGCAGGATGAAGACGGTCTGCCACAGATGTCTCATCATGGCGACGAACACGAGTGCCCACGCCGCGAACGCCCAGAACCACGACGGCCAGGCCCACGATGAGTTCTCGCGTCGCGTCCACCATCGGCGCATTCGCCATCTCGACGATGCGTGCTCCCGCGAGGACTGTGATGGCCAGCGCCCCCATCGACACCCAGTAGGGCGGAGTCAGCGACATAGGCGAGCACCAGCCAGGCGATTCCGGAAAGAGGTCGCTTGGCGGTAGGCGACGAAGCGCCAGGCGGTGAGGCAGAGGAGTACGGCGAACGCGCTCGCGCAGATCACCAAGAGGACCCACGAGATCGCGTCGAAGCCCTCGAGGTTCATGCCGACGGAGATGATGCCGCTGGCCATGACGAGGGCGAAGTAGGCAGGCGTGAGCCCCTCGACTGCTCGGTGCACTCGTCCGCTCAGCCCTTCAGCCACGGTCGCAGGGCTAACGGTGTTGGTGCGCAATCCCGCCTGAGGTTGTCCTAGGCCGGTGGGTTGCGTTGTGCGCGGCGGCGGAGGCTGTAGGGATGAACCGGTCGCCAGTCTCAGGTGAGGGCTTCGCAACGGTCAGCAGCGCCGCTGAGTCCTCAACCCTGCTCAGGCGCCGCTGTTCCGGTACGACGAGGAGGTCCCCGTCGCGTGCCTACCGTGCGCTGCCATCGCCAGGTGCCACGGCAGCGGCAGGTACTCCACCTCGTCACCTGCGGAGGCTCCGTTCGGTGGGACCACGGCGAGACCTGTCGCCTGCGCCAGCCCGCGTAGCATCGCTGAACCGCACGACGGCAGCACCACGGCGTCGCCGTCCTCGCTGCGCCGAATCGGCAGGAGCCGGTGCCCGTCGCCGGGCCGCCCCGGTTCGGCACTGGCCAGTCTCGCGGTCACTGTCGGCACCGGGACTGCTGCGTGCAGGCGCTCGAGCAGGGGCCCGACCAGCGTCACCAAGGCCGCGCAGGCGGCGAACGGGTTCCCCGGCAGGCCCACCAGCCACCGGCCGTCGGGCAGCGCGGCCAGCAGCATCGGATGGCCGGGCTTGACGTCGACGCCGTCGACGAGGACCTGGCCACCGACCCGCACGATGGCGGCGGGCACGTGGTCGCGGGGGCCGACGCTGGTTCCTCCTGTGGTGACGACGACATCGGCATCCGTACCGGCCAGCGCCGTGACGAGGTCCGGGAGCCGATCCGGGAGCGATCTGACCGTGCGGGCCGTTGCGCCATAGGCGGCGAGCCACGCGGGCAGCTGAGGGCCCAGCGCGTCGCGCGTCCGTCCCGGTACCGGCACGCCGTGGGCGACGAGCTCGTCGCCCAGGACCAGCACGTCGATCACCGCCGGTGGCGCGACGAGCAGCGTGTCGTGCCCAGCGGCGGCCGCCAGCCCGACGACGGGCGGCGTCACCAGCGTCCCCGCCCGCACCAGCATGTCGCCGCGCCGCGCCTCCTCGCCGGTCCGCCGGATGTGGTCACGTGGGAGCAGCCCGGTCGGGCCGGTCGGGCGTACCCCCGAGGCGTCCTGCACCGACAGCTCGACCGGAACGACCGCGTCGGTGCCGCCCGGGACGACGGCGCCGGTCGCGATGCGCACGCACTCGCCGGCTGCGAGTGGTCGGCCGAACAGCCTGCCGGCGGGAAGGTCGGCGAC
>JAJAYQ010000182.1 GCA_026786145.1 Spirochaetaceae bacterium
GTCGCGGCCGGCTCGGCGGCCCTCGTGGCGCTCGGCGCAGGTGCTGGGGCCACCGTGCTGCGCACCAGGTCGCTCCGCCTGTCCTCGGCCGTCCTCGCCGGCGCGATCGAGTTCAGCCCCGCTGAGATCGCCCTCATCGTCGCCGTCCTGATCGCTGCCTCCCTCGTCGTCACCTCCCCCGGGTGGGTGGTGCTCTCGTTCGTCATGGGTCGGCGCCCGGCCCCGGGCGCCACGCCGGGTAAGCGCTGGTGGGCTCGCATCGGCGGTGCCCTGGCCGGTTGCGCAATCAGCGCGGCGGCCGTCTCGCTCGTCGGTTCGGTCATCGGGTTCTCGCTGATTCTCAGCGTCCCCATCGCCTGGGGTGCCTGCTGGGCGCTGGCCGCGCTGCTGCACCGCCGGGCGCCCGCACCGGTCTCGGCCGCCCCGGTCCCCTCGCCGGGCGGGCCCGGACAGATGCCCCCGCCCGCCCCGCCGGCGACCGGAGAGGGCTGGGGGCGATGATCGACGAGCGGTTCCTCGCCGACCCGCAGCGCTGCCCGTCCTGCGCCTCGCGCCTCGTCCAGCCGCCGACGGTCTGCCCGACCTGCCGCCTGCCCCTGCAGGGCCCGATCGCCAGCCAGCTCTGGCAGGTCAGCCTCCAGGCGTCCGGACTGCTCGGCCAGCGTTCGGGGCTGATCTCACAGCTGCGCGCGCAGGCGTACCAGCCTGCGTACGACGGGACGCCGGCGATGCCGGTCTCGGCACCCGGAACCCCGCCCGGCCCGCCGTCGGCGATGGGCGTACAGCCACCAGGGGTGCCGCCGCTCGGCCCGCCGCCCGTCGCGCGGCCGGAGTGGACGCCGCGCCGGGTCCAGAACCTCCTGCTCGTCCTGGGCGCCGGCCTGCTGGGCGTCGCAGCGGTCATCTTCGTGGCTGTCTCGTGGGGGCGGCTCGGTGTCGGGGGCCGGGCCGCCGTCATGACCGGGGTCACCGGCGTGGCCGCCTACGCCGGCCTGGCCACCTGGCGCCGGGGTCTCACCGCGACCGCCGAGGCACTGTCCCTGCTCACCGTGGGACTCGCCCTGCTCGACTGCGCGGGAGCCAGGGCCTCCGACCTGTTCGGCCTGGGCAGCGTCGACGGATCGGTCGTCGCGGCCGGCTCGGCGGCCCTCGTGGCGCTCGGCGCAGGTGCTGGGGCCACCGTGCTGCGCACCAGGTCGCTCCGCCTGTCCTCGGCCGTCCTCGCCCAGCTGGCGCTGCCCCTGCTGCTCAACGAGGCCGCCCAGAACGTGGACCACCCGGCCGCCCTGGTCGCGACCGGCCTCACCGCCCAGGCCTTCGTGGCGCTGGCCACCGTGGCCCTGTGGCCCCGCCGCCCGGGCGCTGCAACACGCGACGCCCGCGCCGCGGTCGCCGTGGGCGGCACCCTGGCCGGTCTGCTGGCCACGGCCACGGCGGGAGGAGCCGCCTACGTCGAGGACGGCTCCCTGGTGACCGGTGCCGCTCTGCTCCTGGTCGCCGCCGCAGGCCTGGGGGTGGCCGCCGAGCTGTGGCCGGACCGGAGTGGAGGCACCAGCGTGTCTGCCCCCCCTCCACTCCGATCCCGGGAAATGGCGGGGGTCCTGCGGGGGTTAGTTGCCGCGCTGGTGGTCGCTGCCGGGTGGGCGCCGGTCGTCGACCGGGTGTCCGACCGGTGGCTCCCCGTCGCCCTGGCCACGGCCGCGCTCGTCCTCCTCGCGGGAACCCGGGCCGTACCCGCCGACCGGCGCACCGCCCCGGGTGCCGTCCTGCTCGTCGCGGCGTGCCTCCCTGCCCTGGCGGCCGCGGAAGCCGTCCTGGCCGCGGTCGTCGGCCGGGTGCGGTGGCTGGACCAGGCCTGGACGGTCGCCGGCAGCCCGTCGGCGCGGGAGACGCTGGCGGGAGCCAGCCTCGACGGGTTCACCCTGGTGATGACCACGCGACCCCCCGCCGTGCTGCTGCTCGTCGTCTCGGTCGCTCTCGCCGTCGCGGCCGTGGTCGTCCCGGGTCTGCGGCCTGCGGCGACGGCCGCCGTCCCGGTGGTGGCCACGACCGGCCTGCTCGCGGCACCCGCGCTGCGCGCGCCGTACGCCCTCGCCCTGGGCGTCGATCTCGGGATCGGCCTGGCGCTGCTGGTCGCCGGTGCCCTGCTGGTCCGGTCCCGCCGACACGGAACGGGCGGTCCGGGAGTCGCCGCGCTCGCCAGCGGGTCGGTCGTCCTCGGGCTGGCGGTGGCCTGGTCCTTCGCGGTCGACGTCGCCACCCTGCTCGCACTGCCGGCCGCTGCCGTGGTGCTGCTGGCCGCCATGGCGGCGGGCCACGGGGTGTCGCGACTGCGGGCAGCGCGGGTCGCCGCGAGCGTCGGTGCCGGGCTGCTGCTGGTCGCCGAGGCGGGTGCGGTCGCGAGGTACGCCGGGTCCGGCTGGCCCGCGGTCTCCTCCCTCGTGCTCGGCCTGCTGGCGGTGGTGGCGGTCGTCGGCTCCCTCGCGGTGGCTCGGCAGGCGCCCGCCGACCGGTTCTGGGGCCGAGTCCGCCGCGGCCTCGCCGTGACCGGAGCGGCCGCGCTTGTCGCCGATGCCGGCGCGGTGTCCTGGTGGCAGGGCGCCGGAGGTGCCGGGGCAGGGCTGGCTGTCGCTGTCGCGGCCGCCGTCCTGCTCGCCGCCGCCACCCTGCCCGCGCCCCCCCACCTGGTGACCGTGGCCGACCTGCAGGCGGTCGCCGGCCTCGGCGCCGTGGCCGGGCTGCTGGCCGCCTCGGCCGACCCGGACCGGCTCTGGACCGCCCTGCTGGCCGTCGGCGTCGGGGTGGCCGTCCATGCCGTGGCTGGCGTCCGGGGGGACCACCGGTGGGGCTGGCTCGCCGGCGTCCTGCTCGCCGGCAGCAGCTGGGTGCGGCTCGCGCTGTCCGACGTGGACGCTCCCGAGGCCTACACGGTCCCGCCTGCGCTGGCGCTGCTGGCCGTGGGGCTGCTGCGGCGCCGGCGGAACCCGGCGTACCGCTCCTGGCCCGCGTACGCGCCCGGACTCGCGCTCGCGCTCGTCCCCAGCCTGCTGCGAGCCGTCACCGACGCGGGCGAGCTGCGCCCGTTCCTGCTCGGGGTCGCCGCGCTGGCCGTGCTGGGCCTCGGCGTGGCGCGGCGGCTGCAGGCCCCGCTGGTGATCGGCGCCACGGTGCTGGCGGTCGACGCGACGGTGCAGCTCGCGCCGTACCTCGCCACGGCGTACGACGCGATGCCGCGCTGGGTCACGATCGGCCTCGTGGGCCTGGTCCTGCTCGCGGCGGGGGCGACCTTCGAACAGCGGCTGCGCGACCTGCGGCGGATGGGGCGCCACGTCACAGGCCTCGGGTAGCCGCATTACGCAGCGGTCGGGTGAAACGGCCGCTGATATCGGTAACCGATGGTGTCTTTGTGTCACGATGCCGTCATGACGAAGGTGCTCCTCGCAGAGGACGACCAGGCGATCTCCGAGCCGCTCGCGCGGGCCCTGCGCCGTGAGGGCTACGAGGTCGAGGTCTGCGAGGACGGCCCCGGCGCCCTCGAGTCGGCCACCAGGGGGACGCCGCTGGACCTGGTGGTGCTCGACCTCGGCCTGCCCGGCATGGACGGTCTCGAGGTCTGCCGTCGGATGCGAGCGGAGGGCAGCGTGGTCCCGGTGCTGGTGCTCACCGCCCGCGCCGACGAGGTCGACACGGTCGTCGGTCTCGACGCCGGCGCCGACGACTACGTCACCAAGCCGTTCCGCCTTGCCGAGCTGCTCGCGCGCTCCCGCGCGCTGCTGCGCCGCGGCGGCATCGAGGCGGCCCAGGGCGTGCACGGGGTGCGCATCGACACCGAGTCGCACCGCGCGTGGGTCGACGAGCAGGAGCTCTCGCTGACCGCCAAGGAGTTCGACCTGCTGCGGGTGCTGCTGCGCGAGAACGGCAAGGTGGTGACGCGCGAGCAGCTCATGCGCGAGGTGTGGGACACCGCGTGGTGGGGGTCCACGAAGACCTTGGACATGCACGTGTCCTGGTTGCGCAAGAAGCTCGGTGACGATGCCGCGAACCCGCGCTTCATCACGACCGTTCGGGGAGTGGGCTTCCGGTTCGAGCGCGAGTGACCCAGCCGGCATGAGGCGCCGCGTCGTGGTGTCCGCGGTAGTGGTCGCCTGCGTGACGGTCCTCCTGCTCGGCGTACCGCTCGTCGTCGCGGCCGTGGCCTCGGACGGAGCCATGGACACCGCGACCGTGGTCACGCTGGTCGTCGCCTTCGGCGGCGCGGCGATTGCCGGCGCGGTGGGGCTCGGCCTGATGCAGGGCAAGGTCATCGTGGCCCCCGTCGTGGCGCTGGCCGACCGGGCCGAGCAGCTGGGATCCGGCCAGCAGCGGGGATCGGTGCGCCGCTACGGGATCGCCGAGGTCGACCGGGTGGCCGAGCTCCTCGAGCACAGCGCCGTCCGCATCGACCGGCTGATCGCCGCCGAGCGACAGTTCGCCAGCGACGCGTCCCACCAGCTGCGGACCCCGCTGACGGCGCTCTCGATGCGCCTCGAGGAGATCCTCGAGGCCGATGACCCGCGCACCGTGCGCGACGAGGCGCGCAGCGCGCTGGCCCAGGTCGAGCGGCTCGCGACCGTCGTCGAGCACCTGCTGGACAGTGTCCGGGACAACAACTCGCGCACCGGGCCGGTGCCGTTGGACCACGTCGTCCTCCAGCAGGTGGTCGAGTGGGAGCCCGCGTTCACCGCCAAGGGCCGGTCGGTCCGGGCCGTGGGGACCCGCGGGCTGGTGGCGATGGCCACGCCGAACGGGCTCTCGCAGGTCCTCGCGACGCTGCTGGAGAACAGCCTGGTCCACGGCGGGGGCACGGTCACCGTCTCGACCCGTTCGACGGGCATCTCGCTGGTCGTGGAGGTCACCGACGAGGGCCCGGGGGTGCCGACCGACCTCGGCGCGCGCATCTTCGAGCGCTCGGTGAGCGGGCGCAAGGGCACCGGTCTGGGGTTGGCCGTGGCCCGCGAGCTGGCCGAGTCCGACGGGGGACGCCTCGAGCTGGTGCGGCAGAAGCCGCCGGTCTTCGCGCTGTTCCTCAGCTCCGCGGCGGCAGGTCCGCGCTGAGCGCCGGCGGCCCTGATCCTGCGTGACCCTCGAGAAACACCCACCGCCGGTAGGACCAGAACCGGAAGGTGGTTCCCAGCACGAGTCCGACCACGTTGGCGGCGATGTTGTCGGAGAGGCGGCTGGTGAAGTCGAGCAGGTAGTGCGAGACCGCCAGGCAGGTCAGCGCGATCAGCAGGCCCACCCCGTTGAGCAGGAAGAACAGCGCGTACTCCCGGCGTACGCCCGAACGGCTGCGGCGGCGGAAGGTCCAGGTGCGGTTCCCGGCGTAGGCGACCGTCGTGGCGACCACCGTCGAGAGCGTCTTGGACGTCAGCGGCTTGTCGGTCAGGTGCAGCAGGAGGTTGAAGACACCCAGGTCGACCAGGAACGCCAGACTGCCCACCACACCGAACTTCATCAGCTCGCGGACGAGGGATCCGAGACGGTAGTAGGCGCGCAGGAGCGGGCTGTCGCGCAGTCCTGCGGGCATCCGACGAGGGTACGGGTCGCCGGGCGGACGTGGCACGATGGCCCGTCAGGACGTGACAATCCGGCGTCCATGGCGCACCGTGGTGACACACCGAGGGACGTGGAGACACCGATGACCGGCATGCACCTCAGCGACGAGCTCGAGTCGTTGCGCAAGACCGTCCAGGAGTTCGCCCACGACGTGATCGCCCCGGTCATCGGCGACTTCTACGAGCGGGAGGCCTTTCCCTACGACATCGTGCGCCAGATGGGGGAGATGGGCCTGTTCGGCCTGCCGTTCCCCGAGGACGAGGGCGGCATGGGCGGGGACTACTTCGCCCTGTGCATCGTGCTGGAGGAGCTCGCGCGGGTCGACTCGTCGGTGGCGATCACCCTCGAGGCCGCGGTGTCGCTGGGCGCCATGCCCATCCACCGGTTCGGGACGCCGGAGCAGAAGGCGCAGTGGCTGCCTCGGCTCTGCTCGGGGGAGGTCCTCGGTGCGTTCGGGCTCACCGAGCCGGGCGGCGGCTCCGACGCCGGCGCGACGCTGACCACCGCGCGCCTCGACGGCGACGAGTGGGTCATCAACGGCACCAAGGCGTTCATCACCAACTCCGGCACCGACATCACCGGGCTCGTGACGGTGACCGCGGTGACCGGGCCCGCCCAGGACGGGCGCAAGGAGATCTCCTCGATCATCGTCCCGTCGGGGACCCCCGGCTTCACCGCGTCGAAGAAGTACTCCAAGGTCGGCTGGAACGCCTCGGACACCCGCGAGCTGTCCTTCAGCGACTGCCGGGTCCCGGCGGCGAACCTGCTGGGGGAGCGGGGCCGGGGCTACGCCCAGTTCCTCTCGATCCTCGACGAGGGACGCATCGCGATCGCGGCCCTCGCGGTGGGGCTGGCTCAGGGGTGCACCGACGAGTCGGTCCGCTATGCCAAGGAGCGCTCGGCGTTCGGGCGGCCGATCGGGGAGAACCAGGCGATCGCGTTCAAGGTCGCCGACATGGAGATGCGCGCGCACACCGCGCGCCTGTCCTACTACGACGCCGCCGACCGCATGCTGCGCGGCGAGCCGTTCAAGAAGCAGGCCGCGATCGCCAAGCTCTACTCCTCGGAGATCGCCGTGACCAACGCCCGTGAGGCCACCCAGATCCACGGCGGGTACGGCTTCATGAACGAGTTCCCGGTCTCGCGCATGTGGCGTGACTCGAAGATCCTCGAGATCGGCGAGGGCACCTCGGAGGTCCAGCGCATCCTCATCGCTCGCGAGCTCGGCCTCTAGGTCCCGCGGGGGCGCACCGCGGGGGCGCACCGCGGGGGCGCACCGCGGGGGCGCACGGCGGCGGTCTGCCGTCGCTCGCTGCACCGGCACCGAAGCGGACCGGCCGGACCGGGCGGCCCGCCGGGCGCAGCCGGTCCACTTCCGTCGGGGCCTCGGGGGCGGCGGGGCCTCGGGGGCGGCGGGGGCGTCGGGGGGGCGGGGGCGCAGCGGGGGCGCACCGCGGGGCGCACCGTGGGAGCGCACCGTGGGGGCGCACCGCGGGGGCGGCGGGGGGCGCAGGTCAGGCGGGGCGGCGCAGGTCGAGCGCCGTCAGGTCGTATCCCTCCACCCGCGAGTACTCGGCCAGGATCACCCGTGTCCGGGGGCTGGGCTGATAGCCGTGGGCCAACAGCGCCTCGGCCGTCCGAAGCACGGCCAGGGCGGGGCGGTGCCGCACGGCGTAGGAGCTGACGTCCACGACGATCCGTCCCCCGGCCTGCAGAGCCCCGCGGCGCACGGCGTCCGCCTCACCGGCCAGCAGCTCATTGTGCTGGATCCCGTTGATCTCGACGGTGACCGCCCACACCTCGAAGTCGTTGTCGAGGTACCAGGCACCGGACGGCCGACGGACCCGTCGCTGCCGGGTGGGCTGGGGGATCCCGGCCGTGCGCAACGCCCGGGCGTAGTCGAGCTCGGGCAACGAGTGGGCACCGCCGGCCACGTCACGCACCGTCTCCCGGATGAGGCGCCGTCGCGGAAGTGTCGGCCGGGCCACGACGAAGGAGTAGAGGTGGTCCGGCCGGACCAGGCGCTGCTGGACGGCGGCCGCGATGAGCGCGCGGGCACGGTTGTCGGATGCTGCCAGCGAGGCCAGCTCGACGGTCGCCCGCGCCACGCTCTGGCGGGCCGGCCGCCGTAGGCGCACCACATCGCTGGACACGTGTCGCGTCTGGTGGACCCGGATGGTCACCCTGGGGTGCACGAGGTCGCCGACCTCCCGACCGTGCTCGACGGCCACGTGGACCTCGGACTCCTCGAACCCGCGGAGCCCGCCGGCCTCGGCAGCGGTCGCCAGCGCCAGGACCGCGTCCGGCTCGGCGTGGAGGACACCGGTCCACCGGGCCTGCGCAGGGGTCAGCGGTCCGGAGTGCAGGACGACGACCCGCGGCCCGAGCCCTTGCCAGATCCCCTGGGCCGTCCGCGACCCGACCGCGTCGTGGGTGAACCCGACCTCGGCGAGCTGCGCGCGAGTGACGACCTCGTCCTGGCTGCCCGCCAGGGCCATGACGGCCGTGGGCAATCGCCGTGATGGACTCCGCTCCTGCACGTGACGAGGGTGCCCCAGTCGGCTGTTGCGGCGCCCGTGACTGTCCACAGGTCACTCCCATTCCGCGAAGTGGACCGGTGGGACCGTGCGGCGCGCTGGGCGCAGCCGGTCCACTTCGGAAAGCCTGGTCGGTAGGGTCGCGCGGGTGGGGTTCCCGGTGGTGGGCGTGGTCGGTGGCGGACAGCTGGCGCGGATGATGGCGGCTCCGGCGATCGGGCTGGGCATCACGTTGCGGGTCCTCGCGAGGGATGCCCGGGACAGCGCCGCACTCGTCGTACCGCAGACCACCGTCGGTGCGGAGGACGACCTCGTCGCGCTGCGCGACTTCGCGAAGGGCTGCGACGTCCTGACGTTCGACCACGAGCACGTCCCGACGGCGCACCTGCGCGTGCTCGAGGCCGAGGGTGTCGTCGTACGCCCGGGGCCCGACGCCCTGGAGCACGCGCAGGACAAGCTGCTCATGCGCCGCCGCCTCGCCCCGCTCGGCGTCCCGTGCCCGCGCTGGGCGGAGGTCGCCACGGGCGCCGACCTCGAGGCGTTCGCCGCGACCGCGGGCTGGCCGGTTGTCCTCAAGACACCCAGAGGCGGGTACGACGGCAAAGGCGTGCGTCTCGTCGAGGACGCCGGGGGGGCCAGCGACTGGCTGGAGCGCGGCGACCCGTTGCTCGCCGAGGAACGGGTCGGGTTCACCCGCGAGCTCGCGGTGCTCGTGGCCCGCAGCGCGCACGGGCAGGGCGCCGTGTGGCCCGTCGTCGAGACCGTGCAGGTCGACGGCGTCTGCCGCGAGGTCGTCGCGCCCGCGCCGGTGCCGGAGGACCACGCCCTCGCTGCCCAGGAGGTGGCGCTGCGGATCGCCGAGGAGCTCGGCGTGACGGGGGTGATGGCGGTGGAGATGTTCGACACGGAGGACGGGGTCCTGGTCAACGAGCTCGCCATGCGCCCGCACAACAGCGGCCACTGGACGATCGAGGGCTCGCGCACCAGCCAGTTCGAGCAGCACCTGCGGGCGGTGCTCGACCTTCCGCTGGGTGACACGCACCTGACCGCACCGCACGTCGCGATGAGCAACGTGTTGGGCGGCCAGATCGACGAGATGTACTCGGGCTACCTGCACTGTCTCGCGCACGACCCCGGCGTGCGGATCCACATGTACGGCAAGGCGGTACGCCCAGGGCGAAAGGTGGGTCACGTGACGACCCTCGGGGAGGATGCTGGGGACGTCCGCGAGCGAGCGCGGCACGCGGCGGCATTCCTCCGAGGAGACATACATGAGTGACGTGGCTGAGTCGGTTCTGGTCGGCATCGTCATGGGCAGCGACTCGGACTGGCCGGTGATGGAAGCCGCCGCGACCACGCTGGAGGAGTTCGACGTCCCCTTCGAGGTCGACGTCGTCTCGGCGCACCGCATGCCGCGCGACATGCTGACGTACGGAGAGCAGGCCGCGGGTCGAGGGCTGCGGGTGATCATCGCGGGCGCCGGGGGCGCGGCCCACCTGCCGGGGATGCTGGCGTCGGTGACCCCGCTTCCGGTGATCGGTGTCCCGGTGCCGCTGGAGCACCTCGACGGCATCGACTCGCTGCTCTCCATCGTGCAGATGCCCGGCGGCGTCCCGGTGGCCACGGTGTCGGTGGGTGGGGCGCGCAACGCAGGCCTGCTGGCGGTGCGCATCCTCGCCGTGGCCGATGCCGACCTGCGCGCGAGGATGACGGCGTTCCAGGTCGAGCTCGGCGACACGTCGCGGGCCAAGGGCGAGGCCCTGCGGCGCAAGCGGACCCGCGGCGGCGTGGGCTTCGGGATCTGAGGAGGGCGTGCCGACCTACGTCGCTCTGCTACGCGGGATCAACGTCGGCGGGCACAACCGGGTGCGGATGGCCGACCTGCGGGCGCTGCTCGAAGGCCTCGGTTACGCCGACGTACGCACCCTGTTGCAGAGCGGCAACGCCGTGTTCACCGCGCCGACCCGGTCGGCCGCGTCGGTGTCGGGTGCTGTCGCGACGGCCATCCGGGCCGAGCTGGACATGGACGTCGACGTGGTGGTGCGAACAGGGGCGGAGCTGGCAGTCGTCCTGGCGCACGATCCCTTCGACGGTCGCGCCACGGACGACTCCCGGTACCTGGTCGCGTTCCTCGCGAAGGGTCCGCCCGCCTCGTGGCTGTCGAACATCGATCGCGAGTCCTACGCACCCGAGGAGGTCGCCGTGGTGGCGAAGCACATCTACCTCTGGTTGCCGCACGGCGTGCAGGACAGCCGACTGGCCCGGACGGTGACGGACAAGAAGCTGGGCGGGACGTCCACCATGCGGAACAGAAGGACGGTCGAGAAGCTGGCCGAGATGGCCGGCGCCTGAACGCTGTCGGTCAAGGTCAGCACAGTCACACCATCAGGCGCGGTCGTAGACCAGCAGGTCACCTGGCTGGCAGTCGAGCTCGCGGCAGATGGCGCTCAAGGTGGAGAAGCGCACGGCTTTCGCGCGGTCGTTCTTGAGGACGGAGAGGTTCACGATCGTCACGCCGACGCGGTCGGCGAGCTCGGTCAGGGTCATGCCCCGCTCGGCCAGGACCACGTCGAGGCGTACGACGATCTGGTGCGGCTCGTCGGCAACCACCGGCTCAGACCAGCCCCTCGACGTCTTCGCGCAGGCGTGACCCGTGCCGGAACGCCTCGGCCAGGACCGCGATCGCCGCACCTGCAGCGAGCGGGATGAACGACAGCGTGGCATCGAGGGCTACCACGGAGGAGAGGATCGTCCGCGCGAGCAAGATGTTGTCGGCCATCTCCCGGAGCACGTTGACTCCGAGCCCTCCGGCGGCCACCGTGCCGGCAAGAAGGCTCAGCCGTCGTGCGCTCGCGCGGGTGAACGGATCACCATCGCGCACGGCGCGGACGACGCCGAGAAGCAGCCCGATGATCGCGAGACCCAGCAGCGGTGCAGCCGCCCGCGAGACGATGTAGAGAGTCCGGTCGAAAGGCGTCGGGTCCAGGATCCGCGCGGTCGCGGAGTACGGGGCGATGAGCTCGGCGGGATGGCTGGCAGTGCCGGTGCGGACGGCGCCGTCGTCGTGGCGGAGGGCATCGGGGACGACGACCCGGGTGTCGAGGCGGGCGTCCACGATGATCGCTCCGGACGAGTCCCCCACAACGCCCAGACCAGCAGGGCCCAGAGCGAGCGGCAGGAGCTCGAACACCACGGCCGCTATGGCCACGGCGACGAGAAGCACCTCGAGCACTCGGCTGTTGGACCTGGGAACGCGCACCCTGGAGGACTCCTTGTCGATGATCGTTGTTATCGATGAACAATAACAACGATTATCGATAAGTCAAGCGGCTGTCAGCAGCGCCGGTCAGCTGCGGTCGAGCAGGAGCATCTGGGCCCAGTCGTCGGAGTCGTTGCGGCCGTAGTGCCAGAGGCTCGCTCCGGTCACCCGTGCGTCATTGCAGGCGGCGACGAACGCGCCGGTCTCGCGAGCCCCCGAAGCGCCCGACTCGCCGCCGATCATGTGGATCGACACCTCAGGACCCAGGCGGTCGCGCAGGAAGGCGATGTTGTCCATCGTGTACGTGTAGGTGTCCGCAGCGCCCTTGACGCGGTACGTGTGGTAGCTCATCGGTATGACGACGTCATAGAACTTCTCGACGGTCTCGTACGGAAAGTCCGGCCAGAAGTCGGTGGACACCGCCATCCCTCGAGGTGAGGGAATGATCGCCCCGAGCTTGTACCGCTCGCCTGCCGACTCGCGGATGCGGCGGCTGAGGCGGCGCAGGTTCTCGTTGCGCAGCTGCCCGCCCGGTGTCGTCGCCGACGGCTCGATGTCGAGGGCGAAGGCGTCGAAGCGTTGTCCGCGCGCGGTACGGAACCGGATCGCCGCCATGGCGCGATCGTGCTCGCTGGCCACCCGTCGCATGGGCGGGAGGTACCAGGCGACCACCCTCATGCCGCGGGAGTGCGCGGCCTGGATGAAGCGACCCAGCTGGGACGGCCGGTAGAGGTCGGTCCCGACCGGGTTGGTCGAGCTGGCCGTCTGGAGGTAGAGCGTCCGGACGCCTCGGTCGTCCATGCGTCGGACGTGTCGCGCCGGGTTGTTCCAGATGGCGTCGCCCGAGAAGATCGACACCCAGGTGCCGTTGCCGGCGAAGGGTCGCGAGGCCGCAGCCGCGGGCGCGATGGAGGGGAGTCCAGCCACCAGCGCGGCGCAGGTGAGGGCGATGGTGACGGCAGGCCGTGCGGGGTGGGTCACGGCGTGGGGCACACCCGGCGTACGACGTCGTCGTCGGTCACGGGCGTCCCAGAGCGCCGTAGGTCCAGCCGGCGTCGCGCCACCGAACGGGGTCGAGGGCGTTGCGGGCGTCGATGAGGCGCTTCTCGGTCACGACGTCGGACAGCACCGCCGGGTCCATCTCGCGGAACTCTGCCCACTCGGTGAGGTGCAGCACGAGGTCGGCGCCCTCGCAAGCCTCGACCGACGAGGACGCGTAGTTCAGCGTCGGGAAGAGGGCGCGGGCGTTGTCGGTGCCGCGCGGGTCGTAGACGGTGACCTGTGCTCCCTGCAGCTGGATCTGGCCGGCCACGTTGAGGGCCGGCGAGTCGCGGCAGTCGTCGCTGTTGGGCTTGAAGGTGGCGCCGAGCACACCGACACGCTTGCCGAGGAAGGAGCCGCCGAGCATGTCCCGAGCACGGTCGACGACGTGGCCCCGGCGGCGCATGTTGATCGCGTCGACCTCCTTGAGGAAGCTCAGCGCCTGGTCGACCCCGAGCTCGCCGGCACGAGCCATGAACGCGCGGATGTCCTTGGGGAGGCAGCCGCCGCCGAAACCGAGTCCGGCGTTGAGGAACTTGCGACCGATGCGATCGTCATGACCCAATGCGTCGGCAAGCACCGTGACGTCGGCACCGGTCGCCTCGCAGACCTCGGCCATCGCGTTGATGAAGGAGATCTTGGTGGCCAGGAAGGCGTTAGCCGACACCTTGACCAGCTCGGCGGTGGCGTAGTCGGTCACCAGGAACGGCGTACCGCTCGCGATGGCCGAGGCATAGACCTCCCTCAGCGTCGCCTCGGCTACGGCGGAGTCGGTGCCGACGACCAGCCTGTCCGGGCGCAGGGTGTCCTCGACGGCGAAGCCTTCGCGCAGGAACTCCGGGTTCCAGGCCAGCTCGACCTGCGCACCCGCTGGCGCCGCGGCGGTGAGTCGCTCGCGCAGCCTGGCGGCAGTGCCCACCGGCACGGTGGACTTCCCGACGACGAGGCAGGGCCGGTCGAGGTGCGGCGCCAGACCGTCCACGACGCCGTCGACAAAGCGCATGTCCGCGGCGTACTCACCCTTGCGCTGCGGGGTCCCCACGCAGAGGAAGTGGACGTCCCCGAAGGCCGCGACCTCGGCGTAGGACGACGTGAACCGGAGCCGGCCGCTCTCGACGTGCTTGCGCAGCAACGGCTCGAGCTCGGGCTCGAAGAACGGGACCCGCCCCTCGGCCAGCATGCCGACCTTGCTGGGGTCCACGTCCATCCCGAGGACCTCGAAGCCCAGCTCGGCCATGCAGGCTGCGTGCGTGGCGCCGAGGTAACCGGTGCCGAGGACGGTGAGGCGCAGGGTCATGGGTCAGAGGCTAACGACTCACCCGCCACGAGCGGCGCGCCCGAGCCCTCGTAACCTCTTGTCCCGTGGGCGACTTCGACCGGTTCCAGCTCTCGGACGAGCACCAGATGCTTCGAGCCGCCGTCCGCGCGGTGTGCGACGACAAGATCGCCCCGCTGGCGGCCGAGGTGGACGAGAAGGGCGAGTTCCCCCAGGACTCCTACGACGCGCTGCGCAAGGCCGGCTTCCACGCGGTGCACGTGCCCGAGGAGTACGGCGGGGCGGGAGCGGACGCCCTTGCCACCTGCCTCGTCATCGAGGAGGTGGCTCGGGTCTGCGCGTCGACCTCCCTGATCCCGGCCGTCAACAAGCTCGGCACCATGCCGCTGCTCCTCTCGGCCTCCGAGGACCTGCGCAAGCGCTACCTGCCCCCGGTGGCCAGTGGCGAGGCGATGTTCTCCTACGCGCTCTCGGAGCCCGAGGCGGGCAGCGACGCGGTCGCGATGCGCACCACGGCCGTGCGCGACGGGGACAGCTACGTCCTGAACGGGTCCAAGCGCTGGATCACCAACGCCGGGGTCTCCGACTTCTACACCGTGATAGCCGTGACGGATCTTGAGGCAGGAGCGAACGGCGTCTCGGCGTTCGTGGTGGAGACGTCCGACGAGGGCTTCACGTTCGGCGCGCCGGAGAAGAAGCTGGGCATCAAGGGCTCACCCACCCGCGAGCTGTACTTCGACGACTGCCGCATCCCGTCCGACCGCATCATCGGTGCCGAGGGCAGCGGCTTCAAGACGGCGCTGCGGACCCTCGACCACACCCGGGTCACGATCGCTGCGCAGGCGGTGGGGATCGCGACCGGCGCACTCGAGCACGCCACGCGGTACGCCAAGGAGCGCAAGCAGTTCGGGAAGTCGATCTCGGATTTCCAGGGCATGCAGTTCCTCCTCGCCGACATGGCGATGAAGGTCGAGGTGGCCCGCCAGATGACGTACGTCGCCGCGGCCAAGTCCGAGCGCGGCGACAGCGACCTCACGTTCTTCGGCGCGGCCGCCAAGTGCTTCGCCTCGGACATGGCGATGGAGGTCACGACCGACGCCGTGCAGGTGCTCGGCGGCTACGGCTACGTCAAGGACTACCCGGTCGAGCGCATGATGCGCGACGCGAAGATCACCCAGATCTACGAGGGCACCAACCAGATCCAGCGGCTGGTGATGGCGCGCCAGCTCCTGAAGTAGGGCGCCGCGGGCTGCGCAGCTACGCGCTTCACGAGGCTTGTGGTCGCTTCGCCAGGCGTACATGCCTGCTGAAGCGACCACACGCCTGCCGGACGTGGTCGATTGCGAGAGGTCGGGAAGGAGGGGTCAGCGCTCGCGGAGGGAGCGGAAGAGGTCGAGCGCGCGTTCGCGGTCCCAGCGGACGGCCGATCCTGCCGGGGTGCTGTAGTTCGCGTCGGCCACCGGGACCGTGGTCCGGGTCCCGCCCCCGCCCGAGACGGCGCGCATCGCGAGGGCGAACTGGACCAGCGAGACCGGGCCGTCGCGCTCGTCGATGGTCAGTGACGTCGTCGCGGCGTTGCCGAGGGACACCAGCCGGAACGGGTTGAGCAGCGTGGCCGGGCTCGCCGCCCGGTCGAAGACGGCTCCGAGGAACTCCTGCTGGCGCTCGACGCGCCCGAGGTCGCCCTTGGGGTCGAAGTAGCGCGCCCGGACGTAGGCGAGCGACGTCGGCCCGTCCATCTCCTGGCAGCCCTTCTGCACCCGCAGCCCGCTCTTGCGGTCGCGGATGTTGCGCTTCGGGCACAGCTCGACGCCGCCGACCGCGTCGGTCATCCCGACGAAGCCCCCGAAGCCGACCTCGGTGTAGTGGTCGATCCGGATGCCGGTGACCTCCTCGACCGTGCGGACCAGCAACGCCGGCCCGCCGATCGCGTAGGCCGCGTTGAGCTTGTTGCGCCCGCTGCCGGGGATCGGCACGTAGGAGTCGCGGGGGAGGCTCACCAGCGTCGGCGCCCCGAACGTGGGCTTGTGCAGCAGGATGATCGTGTCGGTGCGGCGGCCCTCGACCTTGCCCAGCCGCAGGTCCTTGATCTCCTGGTCGGAGAGCCCTTCGCGGCTGTCGGACCCGACGATGAGCCAGTCCTGCCCGGGCGAGGCCCCCGGGCGGCCCTCGTAGTCCTGCAGCGCGTCGACCTTCTCGATCCGTGAGTAGAAGTACAGGAAGAGCCCGAGCAGCAGCGCCACCACGACAAGCAGCGCCAGCACGGCCCGGCCGACCCATCGGCCACGCCCGCCGCGACGTCGCCTCGTCGGCTGCGGCTGCGGCTTCAGCGGCTGCTTCGGCGGCTGCTGGCGGGGCCTCGGCCGGTCCGGGGCGTCCGGCCGGGGCGCCGCGCGGCGGGACGTCGGCGGTGCCTCGAGGCGCGAGCGCCAGGGTTCCTGGGGCGAGCGCGCAGGGACCGGCATCGCTCGGGTGCGGTCCCGGGAAAAGTCCGGGGAGGGAGGACTTCCGGCGCGTACGCCGTCACCCGAACCGGCGCGGGAGCCCTCTCGTGACCAGCCCTCGGGCCATTCCTTCGGTCCGCTCACCATCCGACCGTACCCTTGCCGGTCATGAGCGACCCAGTTCCCAATCGCGGACCACGGGACGACGGCTGGCCGGGGAAGCCGACCAGCGCCGCGCGCAGCACGCTGAGCCGGATCATGACCGTCCTGGACACCAACCTGCTCGGTACCGTCCACGGCGGCGTGGTGATGAAGCTCGTGGACGACGTCGCGGGCGTCGTCGCGCAGCGGCACTCCGGCGGCCCTGCGGTCACGGCGTCCATGGACGAGATGGACTTCCTGCACCCGGTCCGGGTCGGTGACCTGGTGCACGCGTCCGCGCAGGTGAACTGGTCCGGCACGACCTCGATGGAGGTCGGCGTCCGGGTGCTGGCCGAGCCGTGGAACGAGGCGGGCGTGGAGCCGACCCGGGTTGCCACGGCGTACCTCGTGTTCGTCGCCGTCGACGACCAGGGTCGTCCCCGCGCGGTGCCGCCGGTGCTCCCGGAGACCGCCGAGGACCGCCGGCGGGTCGGGGAGGCGCAGATCCGCCGGACCCACCGGCTGGCTCGCCGCGAGGCGATCCTGCGCTCGCGCAAGCAGGGCGGACTGACCTAAGGGGTCGGGCTCTCGGACGGTGTTGCGGTGCCGGTGGGGGAGGGCGACGTGCTCGAGGTCGTGGACGGCTCGGCCGACGGGCTGGTGCCGGTCGACTCGGATGCGCCGGTGGTCGGCTCGGCGCTGGACGTCGGAGTCTCCGACGGAGGTGTCGAAGCCTCCGGGGCCACCGGCTCGGGACTCGAGCTCGGTGCGGGCGTTGCATCGCTGCCGTCGAGGTCCCGCCCGGTGTCGGTCTCGACGATCGCGAGGATCTCCCGCTCGAACTTCGACAGCGATCTGCTCCACCGGGAGGACCCACCCGGCGCCCACCGTACGGACCCACGGCTCCGGGGCCGAAACCGGCCGGAAGCGGGTTAGGCGCAGGGGTCGGCAGCGGCCGTGCGCGGCTCATCGGCAGCAGCGGGTACGCCGGCCGGGGGGGCGACCCGGACGGCCCTGGTTCCGGCGTACGACGTGCCCACGATCACCTGCAGCGTGCGGCCCAGACCAGGAACGGCCACCAGCCGGGCGCCCGGCAGGGCCGCGGCCATCGTCTTGATGCTCTCGGTGTAGCGCGTGTCGTAGTGCACGGTGGTGCGCCCCAAGCCGGACCGGCGCCAGTTCTGTGCCGGTCCGACGACGTCGAAGCCCCGGTTCGCGAGGTCGCTGCCGGCCCGGCTGCCGAGCCCCGCGGTCCCGGCGCCGTTGTAGACCTGCACGCGCACCTGGCCCGGATCCACCGTGAGGTCGCGGCGGGCAGGGTTGCGCCGTCGCTCCGGGGCGGAGTCCTCGCGCATGCCGGTGAACAGCCGCGTGGCCGCGGCCTCATCCCACAGCGCTACCGAGCCGGCCGCCGGCGAGCGGAACGAGGGGTCGGCGACCGGCACGGTCTGGAAGCGGATGTCCTCGCCTGAGACGTGGCGCAGTCGGGTGCCCAGCGCGAGGAGCTCCTGCTGGGTCAGGCCCGGGTCGGCGCGCACGGCGGAGAGCGCGGCGTCGAGGAAGCGGACCAGGGACCGCGGGTCGAGCAGGACGTCACTGCTGGTGGCCCGGCCGACCATGGCGGCCAGGAAGCGCTGCTGCCGCTCGACCCGACCGAGGTCGGCGCGGGCGTCGAGGTTGCGCGCCCGCACGTACGCCAGGCCCGTCTCGCCGTCGACGTGGCTGGTGCCCGCCGGCAGCCGGAGACCGGCCTTGCGGTCGCGAAGGCGCACCGGGCTGCACACGTCGACACCGCCGACGGCGTCAACGAGCCGCACGAAGCCCATGAAGTCGACCTCCACGTAGTGGTCGACCCGGACGCCGGTCGTGCGCTCGATGGTCGCCACCGCGAGCGGCGGGCCGCCGAACGCGTAGGCAGCGTTGAGCTTGTTGCGGCGCTCCGGCACCGCCGTGCCGTCCGTGCCGACGTGGGCGGGGATCGTGACGTAGGAGTCGCGAGGAAGGCTGACCACCCGGACCGCCCCGTGGCGGGCGGAGACGTGCACCAACAGCATCGTGTCGGCCCGGCGGCCGGCGGCGGTCGCCTCGGTCCCGACGTGGAGGCGGCGCATGTCGGCGCGGGACATGCCCTCTCGAGCGTCCGAGCCGACCAGCAGGAACGTGCTCGACCCGGCCGCGCTGGGCGCGGGTCGACCGGTGAGCCCGGAGAAGGCGTCCACCCGCTCGATCGAACGGCTCGACCACGAGATCAGCGCATAGCCGGAGCCAGATATCCCGAGGACCAGCACCGAGGCCGTCGCCGCGGCCACGAGCAGCAGGCGGCGCATGTCCGCGATGCTAGGTCTGCACCGCTCGCCCGTCAGCCAGGCTCGCCGGGCGGCTTCGCTAGCGTGCCGGTCGTGCCCGCCCCCGCTGCTCCGTCGTTGCCTGGTGTCTCGGTCGTGATGCCGGTGCTCGACGAGGAGGCGCACCTGCGCTCCGCGGTGACGACGGTCCTCAAGCAGGACTACGACGGGGCGATCGAGGTGGTGCTCGCGCTGGGCCCCTCGCACGACCGCACGGACGAGGTCGCCGCCGGGCTCGCGGCCGAGGACGACCGGGTGCGGCTGGTCGAGAATCCGACCGGCGCGACCGGCGCCGGCCTCAACCGGGCCGTCGCCGCGGCCACGTACGAGGTGATCGTCCGCCTGGACGGGCACGCGCTGGTGCCACCGGACTACGTGCGCACCGCGGTCGAGACGCTCGAGCGCACCGGCGCGGACAACGTCGGCGGCGTGATGGCCGCGGAGGGTGTCACCGACTTCGAACAGGCGGTGGCCCGGGCGATGACCAGCCGGCTCGGCGTGGGGCAGGCCAGCTTCCACGTCGGGGGCGAGGAGGGGCCGGCGCCGACGGTCTACCTCGGTGCGTTCCGGCGCGGCGTCCTCGAGCGGCTCGGCGGCTACGACGAGTCCTTCCTGCGCGCGCAGGACTGGGAGCTCAACCACCGCATCCGTGAGAGCGGCGGGGTCGTGTGGTTCACGCCGGCGATGACCGTGATGTACCGGCCAAGGTCGTCGCTGCGGGCTCTGGCCGGGCAGTACGCCGGGTACGGCCGCTGGCGCCGGATCGTCATGCGCGAGCACCCGGGCACTGTCAGTGCCCGTTACCTGGCCCCTCCGACGGCGGTCCTCGCGGTGAGTGCCGGGACTTTGGTGGGTCTCGGGTGGCGCCCCGCCCTGCTGGTGCCACTGGGCTACGGCGTCGCGGTGCTGGCCGGCTCCGCCGTCGTGGGCCGCGGACTGCCGCTGCGGGCCCGGGTCTGGCTGCCGGCGGTGCTCGCCACGATGCACGGCGCGTGGGGTGTCGGCTTCCTGCTCAGCTCGCCCCGGCTGCGCCGCGCCGAGCCGTGACGGCGCGGCGCCTTCAGCCGGCGACCAGCTGGGCGCCGGCCTGGCGTACCGGCACGTCCAGCGGGCCGACCGTCTTGCTGATCTCGGCTCCCGGGACGGCGTACGGACCGTCGCCGTCGACGGTGAACGAGGCCTTCCAGTACGTCGTCACGGTGACGTTCCGAGTTCCGGCCCGCCGGTAGGTGTAGGACACGGAGCGGTCCGGGTAGGCGCCGCCTGGCTCGGTGAACGCCTCGGTGGCGCCTCGCTCGAACGTCCACTCCCAGCGGGCCGTGGCGGTCACGAACACCTCGAAGCCGAGGACGTCGAAGGACTCGGTCCGGATCGACCCCGGCTCGCCCGCGGCAAAGATTGTCGGGAGGTTGACCAGCCCGCCCTGGGCCGGCTGGAAGGAGGGCGCGGCGTCGGGCAGGTAGTTGACCACCACCTCGCGCACCGCCTGCCCGACGTCGGCCACCGACGCGGGCCGCTGGTCGCGCCCGAGGCACACCGTGTCGACCAGCTGCCAGGGGGCCGGCGGGACGCGGAGGTAGACGCGGTAGCGGATCTGCCCCGGCACGCCGCAGGAGTTCGCGGCGTCCGCGCACATCGCGTCCTCGGTCGGGGAGTTCATCACGCACGCCGGGCTGATCAGCCACCGGCAGCTGGGGCAGTCCGCGTTGGCTGCCGTCGCGCGCCCCAGAGCGCTGTCCGCACCCACCCCCGGAAACTGCACCCCTGACGTCACGACGGCCCCGGCTTCTTGGTCGCCGGTGGATCCAGGAGTGCTTCCCTGGTTGCCGCACCATGTGCATGCTTGATCACCCTCGGTGGCCATGCCCGGTTGTGCCAGGAGTGAGGGTCCCAGAATGGCGATGACCATTACGGCCACGCATCGTAAGAGGATGGTCATGAGAGATTGATCGAGTTGCCGATAATCCACCGGTTACCGCTCCGAATCATTGAGAAATCTGTGTGCAGCCGGCCGCCTTGGGAGTTCTCGGTCACGTCGCCTTTGCCGTCATACACCTTGTATGCCGGGACCGTCGCGATCACTTCAGCCACAGCGCTGTCCGGCTCGACGTCGTGCACCCGGATGCGCTGCACCTCATATCTGAGGCCCTCAAAACGACCACCAGCTTCTAGCACCTCTTCGATGTCGTCAGCCGCTTGACGGCATGGGCAACCATCGGTGCTGAATACACGGACGGCCGTGACGTCGCCTGTTCGAAAGGCGCTGTTGGTCGCCGCGAAATAGGCATGGATCGTGGCCTCCACCTGCGCCTCCGGGGTGGCGGGTGTGGGCGAGGAAGGCACGCGCGTCACCGTCGGGGTTTCCCGAGGCAGGGTCGACGGCTGATCAGGGTCCGAGCAGCCGCCCACGAGTCCGAGAAGACCCAGGCTCAGGCTGACGACCAGGCAGAGCCGCTGCAGCGTTCCCGTCGGCGCCCCCATGCCTGGGGAGCATATCCAGGGCCGTCCGAACGAGGTAGAC
>JAJAYQ010000183.1 GCA_026786145.1 Spirochaetaceae bacterium
CCGTGGGCGAAGCCGAGCCGGGCGCTGTTGGCGCCCCCCACGACGGCGGCGGTGAGCTCGGCGGAGGTGCGACCGGGCCGGTAGCCCTCGAGCAGGGCCGCCTGGCCGGAGACGAGTGGGGTGGAGAACGACGTCCCGTCCGCCTTGTCGTAGCCCCCTCCCGGGGCCGCTACGAGGAGGCCCCGGCCCGGCGCCGCGACGTCGACCCACGATCCGTAGGTGCTGAAGGGTGCTCGGGTGCTGCCGTCGGTCGACGCGGCACCGACAGAGAGGACATCCGGAAGGGCCGCGGGGAACTGCTTCCTGCTGGTGGAGTCGTTGCCGGCTGCGGCGACGACGAGGACGTCACGGGCCTGGGCGTAGGCGACGGCCATGCGCTCCAGCCGGTCCGAGGAGGGGCCACCGAGGCTGAGGTTGATGACTCGTGCTCCGCTGTCCACCGCCCAGACGATGCCCGCGGCGAGGTCGTCGGTGAAGATCCGCCCCGATCGGTCGGCGACCTTGGCGGCCAGGATCGTGCTGTCGTAGCCCGCTCCTGCGATGCCAACGCCGTTGCCGGTCGCTGCCGCGGCGATGCTGGCCACACCAGTCCCGTGACCCACCAGGTCGCGCACGTCTGTGCTGCGGTCCACCGCGTTGAAGGTGCCGGCGATCTTGCCCGCGAGGTCGGGGTGGCTGACGTCGACCCCGGAGTCGATGATGCCGATCCGCACCGTCGGGGAGCCGTGGGCCGGACGGGCCCAGGCGCTGGTGGCCCTGATGGCGTCAAGATAGGAGCGCTGGTCGCCGAACCGGGGGTCCGCCGGCTCCTCGCTGAGCCAGCGTCGGTGCGCGACCTCGACCGAACGGACGTCGTCCCGGCTCCGCAGGGCGCGGCTGACCGAGTCGGCGTCGGCAGCGGCGACCTCGAGAGCCACGGCCCGCAGGCGCGGCACTCGCCCGGCCGGTCGGGCGCCGCGACGTACGGCGGCGGCCAGGACCTCCGTGCCGGCGGCGCGGGTGGAGGTCAGCACCACCAGCCGGACGTCGGCATCTCCGGACTCGGAGGAGGTCCCTTCGGCAAGGGCCGCGCCGGGCGCGAGCGGCAGGGCGACCAGCACGGCAGCACCTCCCGCGAGCGCACGCCGCAGCGCCGTGGACGCACGCATGAAAGACCTCAGATCCGGCTCGGCGACGACAGGGGGCTGGGCCAAGTATCCGTCACGGACGCGTCCGTGACGCCGTTTTGCCGGGCTTTCGACCTGAAATGTCGCACCCTCAGCTGATGACGCGGTCGGTGCCGGACACGACGTGCAGGACAGGGAGCTCCAGCTCGTCGCGCAGGCGCGAGGCCCAGTCGCGGTGCAGCCCCGCCTCGATCGGGTGCAGGGGTGTCACCACGATGACCTCGTCGGCCGAGTCCTGGGCGGCCGCCTCCATCGCGGCCGGCACCGGGTCGGATCCGGTGACCGACCCGCGCGCGGTCACCCCGGCCGCCCGCAGGCCTTCCAGCGAGACGTTGACGGCATGCATGGCCTCGCGCTCGGCCTGCTCGGGGGTCGGCTCGTCATCGTCGAGCGCGTCGCGCAGCCGGCCGAGGGCGACCTCGTCGAGGGCCTCGATGAGCCGGTTGTGCTCTGCGTCGGCCGGCACCAGCAGGTGGACGTTGATGGTCTCGTCGCCGTGGAGCTGCGCGATGCGCCGGACGTCGTGGTCGGTCAGTGTCGTCTCGCTCAGCAGCAGGATGGTGGTCAAACGTGCCTCACAGGTCAGCCGGTGGGGTTCGGGTGGGATTCCGGGGTGGGACGGTCGGACAGGATCTCCGCGAGGTCGAAGCGTACGGGGCTCTGGAGCTGTTCGTAGGTGCACGACGCCGGCTCCCGCTCGGGACGCCAGCGCCGCCACTGGGCGGTGTGCCGGAACCGGGTGCCCTCCATGTGGTCGTAGGCCACCTCGACGACGAGGTCGGGGCGCAGCGGGACCCAGGACAGGTCCTTCTTCGCGTTCCAGCGACTTACCGCTCCGGGCAGCCGGTCCTTGCCGTGCGCCTCGGCCTCCGCCCAGGCTGCCCACGGGTGTCCGGACGCATCCTCGACGGCGTAGGGCGCCAGCTCCTCGACCAGCTCGGCCCGGCGCGCCATGGTGAACGACGCGGTCACACCGACGTGCTGCAAGGAGCCGTCGTCGTCGTAGAGGCCGAGAAGCAGCGACCCCACGACAGGGCCCGACTTGTGCCAGCGGTACCCGGCGACCACGCAGTCGGCCGTCCGCTCGTGCTTGATCTTCGACATCGCCCGTACGTCCGGCTGGTAGCTGCCGTCCGCCGGCTTGGCGACGACACCGTCGAGGCCGGCTCCCTCGAACTGCTCGAACCATCGCCGGGCGACGTCCATGTCGTCGGTCGAGGGCGTGAGGAACACCGGCGCCGAGGCAGTCGCCATCACCTGCTCGAGACGGGCGCGGCGCGCGGCGAAGGGTGTCGCCATCATGGACTCGTCGTCGACGGCGAGCAGGTCGAACGCCACGAACGACGCCGGCGTCTCCGCCGCGAGCCGGTCGACGCGGGACTTGGCGGGATGGATCCGCTGCAGCAGCGCCTCGAAGTCCAGCCGGTCACCGGTCGCGATGACGATCTCGCCGTCCACGACGACCCGCTGGGGCAGGTTCGCCTTCAATGCCTCGACCACCTCGGGGAAGTACCGCGTCAGCGGCTTCTCGCCGCGACTGGTGAGCTCGACCTCGTTCCCGTCCCGGAAGGCGATGCACCGGAACCCGTCCCACTTCGGCTCGTAGAGGAAGTCGCCCTGCGGGATGGCCTTGACCGACTTGGCGAGCATGGGACCAACGGGTGGCATCACCGGCAGCTCCACACCCGCCATCATGCCCGTGCGACGATCCCGCACGTGTCCCACCTGCGCCGCGCCTCGCCGTACCTCTTCGCGGGGCTGCTGGCGGTCACCGGGTTCCTGCACTTCATCGTGCCCAAGCCATACGCCGACATCGTCCCCGACCAGCTGCCCGCGCCGTACGCGCTGGTCTACGCCAGCGGGGTGGCCGAGCTGATCTGCGCAGCCGGACTCGCGGTCCCGAGGACCCGCCGTCCCGCCGGGTGGGCCACGGCGCTGCTGCTGGTCGCGGTGTTCCCGGCGAACGTCCAGATGGCGCTGGAGGCAGGGGACCGCTCCGAGGCCTACCGCTGGGGCACCTACGCGCGGCTTCCGCTGCAGGTCCCCCTGATCCTGTGGGCGGTCTCCATCGCCCGCCGTGCGGGGTCCGGCGGGGTCGGTCAGGGTCGTGGAGGTCGGACTGGCA
>JAJAYQ010000184.1 GCA_026786145.1 Spirochaetaceae bacterium
GAGCAGGTCCCCCAGCCCGGACACCGCCCCTGCCCGGATGTCGATGAACAGCGGGCTGAGCAGCATCCGCGCTAGTAGTGGCACGCGATCTCCCTGGCGCGGAGGAGGTCGTCGTGGTTGTCGACCTCCACCCAGGGCAGCGAGCCGATCCGCGCGACCCCGACCTCGCCGCCGGTGTCGACCAGCGTCTGGTAACCGTCCTCGTAGTAGAGGTCAGGGTCCCGCTCCCAGGTGGCCTGCAGCGCGGTGGCGAGCGCCTCGGCCGCGTGCGCCTCGATCAGCGTCGCGCCGATGTACTCGCCGTCGGCCTCAGCGGGATCCATCAGCTTGGTGATGCGCCGCATCAGCCCGCGCTCGTCGAGGGTGACCTTCATCTCCTCCTCGGCGAGCGTCTTGACGGCGTCGAGGGCGAGCAGCACACCCGGGGAACCCTCCTGCTCACGGGCGGCGAGCAACGTCCGCTCCACGCCGACGGGGTGCACCGTGTCGCCGTTGACGAGCAGCGCCCCCTCGGCGAAGTGCTCGCGAGCCAGCCACAGCGAGTAGCAGTTGTTCCACTCCTCGGCCTTGTCGTTGTGCACGAGGGTGAGCCGGACGCCGTGGCGCTGCTCCAGGTCCTCCTGCCGGCTGCGGACGGCCTCGGCCCGGTAGCCGACGACCACCGTGACGTCGGTGAGCCCCACAGCGGCGAGGTTCGCCAGGCCGATGTCGAGGATGGTGGTGTCGCCGTCGACGGGGACGAGGGCCTTGGGCAACGTGTCGGTGTAGGGCCGCAACCGACGCCCGGCTCCCGCGGCCAGCACCATCCCGATCATCCGGCTCCCTCGACTCCCTTACCTGGCCTCGCGTCCACCGGACGGTATCGTCCTCGTGGACGGCCCCTGCAATTTCCCACCCACAGGACCGCCTCCAGGAGGAACTCCTTCGTGCACTCCCAGCCCGACGCGTCCCTGAGCCGGGCCGTGCGCCGGCGCTCGACCCGTGCCGTCCGCTGGCGCCTCTCCAAGCTGCGCGCCGAGCTGGCGCTGCGGCTGGCACCGGACTCGCTGCCGCCGCAGATCGCAGCGGCGCGGGTACCCGTTGACGCCGAGGTCGTCGCCTACTTCCCCGACGGTCCGGACCGTCTCTACCAGCTCGACCAGTGGCTCCCGGTGCTCGAGGCGCTGACCGCGTCCCACCGGGTCGTCATCGTGCTGCGCGACATCCGGTCGCTGTTCGCCGTGCAGAACCGCACGACGCTGCCCATCGTCTGCATCACGACGCTGCTCGACCTGATGAACCTCTACGACATGAGCGAGTTCAAGGTCGGGATCTACGTCAACAACAGCCAGCGCAACTTCCACTCGCTGAACAACCCGCGCATGCTGCACGTCCACGTCAACCACGGCGAGAGCGACAAGCTGTCGAGCTTCAGCAACCAGGTGAAGGCCTACGACCGCGTCTTCGTCGCCGGCCAGGTCGCCGTCGACCGCTACCGCGAGGCACTCATCGCGTTCGACGAGAGCAAGGTCGTGATGGTCGGACGCCCGCAGCTCGACCTGACCTTCGACCCCGAGCTGTCGCAGTCGTCCCGGCGGACCGTGATGTACGCGCCGACCTGGGAGGGCGAGAGCGAGTCCAACAACTGGACGTCGCTGGACCGGTTCGGCGTGCAGATCGTCGAGCAGATCCTCGCCCTTCCCGACGTACGCCTGGTCTACAAGCCGCACCCGCGCGTCGCCAAAACGCTCAACCGCGGGGTGGCGCGCGCCCACCAGAAGATCGTCGGGCTCGTCCAGGCGGCCAACGCCCGCGACCCCGGGGCAGAGCACCGGACCCGGATGGACGGCAACATCCTCGCGATGTTCGGCCGGGTCGACGCTCTTGTCGGAGACATCTCGAGCGTGACGCTGGACTACCTCTACCTGCGACCCGAGTGCCCGCTGTTCCTCACCGACCGTCGCGACGACCGGGCCCTGCTCGAGAACGACTCACCTCTCACGATGGGCGCGGACGTCGTCGACTCCTCGACCATCGGGGCCTTCGGTGCGACGCTGGCCTCGCTGCTGGCCGACGACACGCGTCATGCGGACCGCCAGAAAACTCGCGAGCACTACTTCGGCGACCTGCAACCCGGCGACAGCTCGAAGCGCTTCGCAGACGCCATCGAACGGCTGGTCGCCGAGCGCGACGAGCTGCTCGTCGGGCACCGTCGGGTGACCACCGGCGACGTGGATGAGCACAGCTGACCGACCGCTGTTCACCGGTCGACCGGCGGTCGTCGGCCACCGGGGCCTCGGCAGGGGCACGGTCGACGGGCTCGTCGAGAACAGCCTGCCCTCGCTGCTGGCCGCGGCCGCGCTGGGCGTCGACTGGGTCGAGCTCGACGTCACGCGCTCGGCCGACGGCGTGCTCGTCGTGCACCACAACCCGGCAACCGGGCACGGCGACTTCCTGGTGGAGCTGACCGCCGGGCAGCTCGGTGCGCACGGCGTGGCGACCCTTGCCGAGGTGCTCGACGCGCTCCCGGTCGAGGTGGCCGTCGACCTGGACCTCAAGACCGTCCTCGAGGACGCGCCCGGCGGATGGGGGTCGGGCACCGTCGCGCTGGTCGCCCCAGCGCTCGCCGCCGAGGTACGCCGGCGGCAGGTGCTCACCACGTCCTTCGACGTCGCCGCCCTGCTCTGGCTGCGCGACCAGGTCCCCGGCCTGGCGCTGGGGCTGATCTCCTGGGTCGACTTCCCGCTGCGCATGGCAGTCACGGCGGCGGCCCACCTGGACCTGGACGTGGTGTGCCTGCACCACGGCTCGTTCGGCCCCAACCGCGTGGAGACGGGACCGGTCCACCACAGCCCGGCACGGTCGGTCGAGGTGGCTCACGACGCCGGCCTCGAGGTGATGGCCTGGTGCCCGGGCCCCGAGGCGGTCGCCCCGCTGGTCACCGCCGGTGTCGACGCCCTGTGCGTCAACGACGTGCCGACGATGCTCCCCCTGGTGCGCGCCGCCGCAACCCTTTGACACCCATCGTCCAGCGCTGCAGACACGCCGTCGTCGGTGAAGCCGGATCGGCGTGTCTGCAGCGTTTGATCTTCCGCGGGTCGCCCCAGGTCGCCCTTGGCCGGTGGCCCGCCTCGGTGGCCGACGTCGGGCAGGCGGTGCGCGAGGTGGTGGTCAACTACCTGCCCGACGCCGCGCCCTCCTTCCAGCCGGCCCAGGGCGGGCTGGTCGACCTCCCGACGATCTTTGCCGCGGGCGAGCCGGGGTCGATCCGGACCACGTCCTTCGACGTCCTCGGCTTCGAGGTGGTCGTGACCGCTACCGCCCGCTGGGAGTGGACGTTCGAGCGAGGCGCCACAGAAGCGTTCACCGAGCCAGGCGGCGCCTACCCGGACCGCTCCGTGTCCTACACCTACCGGCGGGCCGGAACTCGGAACGTCACCGTGACGACGTACTGGAA
>JAJAYQ010000185.1 GCA_026786145.1 Spirochaetaceae bacterium
AGCGAGCGCCCCACCTGCTGCTTCTCGGTCGTGATGGCTCCCACGGTGGCCAGCGCGAGGGCCAGGGCGAGGAAGATCCCGACGAGCCCGAAGGCCAGCATCATGACGTCTGGCATCTCAGACCTCCACCTTGATGGCCTTGCGCATCCAGAGCACGCCGACCGCGAGCAGCGTGAGCCCCAGGCCCAGCAGCAGGATGCCCAGCGCCTCGGTCACCAGCGGCTTCAGGTAGGACGGCTGCGTGAGCAGCAGGTAGACAGAGAAGACGGGCGGCAGCAGCCCCAGGATCCACGCGGAGAGGCGGCCCTCGGCCGAGAGGACCTTGACCTGGCGCCGCAGCCGCTCGCGCTCGCGCAGGGTCGCCGACACGGTGGTGAGAAGCTCCGCCAGGTTGCCACCCACCTCGCGCTGGATCCGGACCGCCATCACGACCCAGCCGAAGTCACGGCTGTGCATGCGCTCGGCCACCCGGTCGAGCGCGTCCTCGATGGGTACGCCGAGCCGGGCCTCCACGAGGGCCCGGTTGAACTCGGCGGCGATGGGCTGTGCCGCCTCCCGGACGACCGTGTCGATCGCCTGGGGCATCGAGTAGCCGGCCGAGAGGCTACCGGCGATCAGCTGGAGCGTGTCGGGCAGCTGGGCGAGGAAGGCAGAGGTGCGGCGGGACTCCTTGACGATGAGGTAGCCGAACGGCAGGCCCAGCCCCACCGCCAGCCCGAGAGCCGTCGGCAGGATGCCGGCTCCGGAGATGAGCAGCGCCAGCATCGCAGCGCCGACGGCCGCGCCCACGTGGATGATGATCCACTCAGCCGCGCGCAGGGGTACGCCCGCCGACTCCAGCCGCAGGGCAAGTCCTGCCTCGAAGTCACGCTTGGCCACCACACGGTTGGCGAGGTCGACCGCCGATCGTGCCACCTGGCTGCCGCCGAGCGCCGTGCTGGTGGTCTTCTCACGCCGGGCAGGCGTGCGGCCGGTGAGCGTGTAGATCGAGAGGCGACGCCGCACCCGGCCCTGCTGGTCGTCGCGGCGGAGGCTGCCCAGGGCGACGAGCAGCACACCGAGCAGGGCGATGAATATCGCGGCGAGCGCCCCTCTCAGCGTCGCCGGCGAGTGCGCGACCTCGGCCAGCAGCGCCCCGTCGGGAATCGTCGTGTCCAGCGCGCGAGGGCCGTTGTCGGTCGAGGGCCTCGGCGCGGGGTCGGGGTCGCTGAGGCGGGCGAACACGCCGTCGGCCAGCTGCGACTCGCCGGCTAGCGCCCGAACCGTCACCGTGCCGGACCCCTCGGCCCCCTCCGGAAGGGTCGCCGACACCGAGAGCTGGTTCGCGATCGCCCGCGCGGACCCGGCGAAGACCGACGCCAGATCGACTGTGCCGGCCGTGACGACCTGACCGCCCGCGCCGGCGATCAGCTCCTGGAGCTCGGGCGGCTGCGTCACACCGTCACTGATGTAGACGGCGTCGACGGTCACGCCGTCGTCGGTCGCGTGACCGATCGCCTCCGTGAGACTCAGCTCGCTGCTGCCGTCCTCGTTGCCGTCGGTGAGCAGCACCACGCTGCGGAAGCCCTCGCCGCCGGTCGCGTCCATCGCGAGGGCGGCCGCGTCGAACAACGCGGTGCCGGTGGTGTCGTCGACGGCGAGCCCGTCGACGGCGTTCTGCACGACGGACCGGTCGCGGGTAGGCGCCTCAGCGACGTTCGCCGTCGCGCCGAACGTGACAAGCCCTACGGCCACGTCGGGCGGAACGCTCGTGAGGAACGTCGTAGCCGCTGCCTTCGCCGCCTCGAGGGGAGCGCCGATCATGCTGCGGCTGTTGTCGAAGGCGAGCACCGAGGTCCGCAGCACCGCGCGGGAGTCGTCCTCGACGGGTACGGCGGTCGCGGGTACCGAGACCCCGTCGACGTCCACCGAGACCGAGGCGGGGTCGAGCAGGACGTCGTCGGCAAGACCGTCGGCCTGGAAGAGCAGCTGCAACGTCCTGCCCTCGACGCTGACCTCGACGACGCGCCCGGTCCCCTCCGCGGACGCGGGACCGGCGGTCACGCCGACCGCCAGGGCGGCGAGCGCGAGCGCCGCCGCGAGCCGCCTCCCAGTCATCGGTCGAACGTCTCGAAGGCGAACGCCGACTGGTCGACCTCGACACCTGCGGCGGCCAGCTTCGCCATGAACTGCGGGCGCAGTCCGGTGGACCGCAGAGCCCCCCGGGAGTGGCCCTCCTCGTCGAAACCGTGCCCGTGGTCGTACAGGAAGAGGTCCTGGAGCGTGATGACGTCTCCCTCCATGCCGACGACCTCGGTGATGTAGGTGATGTGCCGGGTGCCGTCCTTGAACCTGGCCTGCTGAACGATCAGGTCGATGGCGCTGGACACCTGCTCGCGGATGGCTCGCATCGGCAGGTCGACCCCTGCCATGAGCACCATGGTCTCGACGCGGGAGAGCACGTCCCGCGGGGTGTTCGCGTGCACGGTGCTGATGGACCCGTCGTGTCCGGTGTTCATGGCCTGCAGCATGTCCAGCGCGGCAGCGTCCCGGATCTCGCCGACGACGATGCGGTCCGGCCGCATGCGCAGGGAGTTGCGCACCAGGTCGCGGATCTTGACCTCGCCCTTGCCCTCGATGTTGGGCGGGCGCGACTCCAGGCGCAGCACGTGCTCCTGGTGCAGCTGCAGCTCGGCGGCGTCCTCGATCGTGATGACGCGCTCGTCGCCGGGGATGAATGAGGACAGGGCGTTCAGCGTGGTCGTCTTGCCGGCACCGGTGCCGCCCGAGACCAGGATGTTGAGCCGTCCCCGCACGCACTGCTCGAGGAACCCTGCGACCGCCGGTGTCATGGTGCCGAACCCGATCAGGTCCTGGACCATGTACGGGTCGGAGGAGAACTTGCGCACCGTCAGCAGCGACCCGTCGATCGCGAGCGGGGGGATGATCGCGTTGACCCGGCTGCCGTCCGGGAGGCGGGCGTCGACCATCGGGCTGGACTCGTCGACGCGACGGCCGACCCGCGCGACGATCTTGTCGATCGTGCGCCGGAGGTGGCCCTCGTCGGTGAAGGAGCCGTCGACCGGGAGGATCTTGCCCGCCCGCTCGATGTAGATGGAGTCGTACCCGTTGACCATCACCTCGGTGACGTCCGGGTCGCGCAGGTACGGCTCGAGCGGGCCGTAGCCCAGGATGTCGTCGGCGATCTCCTGGGCGATCCGGGCGCGGTCCGCGACGGTCAGCGGCGTCTCGTCCTTGGACAGCACCTCCTGCAGCGTCTGCCGGACCTTCTGCTCCAGGTCGGACTGGGTCATGCGGGAGTCGTAGAGCTTCGGCCCCAGGTTGTCCAACAGTGTCTGGTGCACAGCCCGCTTCAGGTCGGCAAAGGGGTCGGTCGTACGCCGGGCACGGGCGGCCGGACCGGCGAAGCCCTCCCCGCTCGGCCCGGCCGATGTCACGCCGCGGTCGCGCTGGGCCGCAGCGATGCGGTCGGCCAGGCTCATGTCTTGGTCTTCCTCCGCAACAGGCCACGGCGGTCGGTGCGCAGCTCGCTGAGGATGTCGTCCCCGGGCGTGCTGGAGCCCGCGGCGATGTCGTTCTCGGCAAAGGCCTTGATCGCGAGGGTCACCGGGTGCTTCGGGTCGTCGAGCACGATGGGCACGCCTCGGTTGATCGACGCGGGCACGTCGCGCGAGCTGGGGATCTGGGCCACGATCGGCGCCTTCAGCGTCTTCTCCACCTCGTTGACGGCGAGCCCGACCTTCGAGTCGGCGCGGTTGAGCACCAGGCGCCAGCGCTCCCGCGGGTAGTTGAGCAGGTCGAGGGTCTCCAGCGTGAGCTTGAGGTTCTTCAGCGCCGGGATGTCGAGGGTCGCGAGCAGCGCGACCATGTCGCTCTGGTCGAAGGCGGCCAGGACGTGGTCGTCGAACGCCGGTGGGGTGTCCACGACGACGAAGTCGAACTGTTGCTTGAGCAGGTCGAGGATGGTCGAGACCAGAGTGGCGGGGATGGACTCGGCGGTGCCGGGCTCGATGGGTGCCACGAGCGCGACGAGGCCGGGAGAGTGCGGAGTGAGCAGCGAGGCCAGCGCGGAGGCGTCCAGGCTGTCGGCCAGGGGGACGGCATCGGCGATGGTGTGGGCGGGAAAGAGCTGTAAGGCGATCGCGACGTCCCCGAAAGCGAGATCGAGGTCGACCAGGCACACCTGGCGGCGACCCCGGTCGGCCAGCGCAGCGGCGAGGTTGGTGGCCAGCGTCGTCTTGCCGCAGCCACCCTTGGCGGAGAACACGGTCACGAGCTTGCCCCGGGTGCTGGGCTTCTCGGACGAGGCGGAGGTGCTGACGGTGTCGCGCAGCTGGCGGGCGAGGTCACGGGCCCTGCGCACGGACGACGTCAGGCCGGCGAGGTCGCGCTCCTCGACCACTTCGAAGACACCTGCGCGCAGCGCATCGGTGAGCACGGAGGTGTCGACGCGGCGACGGACCAGGATGACCGCGAGGCTCGGTCGTGAGACGCGCATCGTCTGAGCCAGCGCCAGGGCGGAGCCGAGGTCGACCGTCGGCCCGAGGACGACGGTGTCCTCGCCGAACTGGCCGTCGAGGTGCCGGCGAAGCGCCTCGAGGGACGGGAACACCTGGCTCTCCGGGCCGAGGGCGGCGTGCAGCGTCTCCGCGGTCGCGGCGTCCAGGTCGACGAGCGCGGTCATCAGTCGAAGAGGTTCTCGGCGGTGACGCCGGGGTCTGTGGTGGACAGCTCGGCGTCGCCACTGAGCAACGCGAGGTAGAGCTGTCCGTTCTGGGTCGCGTAGACGACCTTCTGCGCTTCTCGCTGGTCCAGGGCGAGGGTGAGCAGCGTCTTGGGGATGGCCTCGCCCGTGCCACCTGCGTCGTCGGCGGCGACGACGGTGGTGCTCCCGGCAGCGATCACCGACACCTTGGGCAGTAGGAGCCGCGTCGTGTCGCCGGCTCGGTTGGCACTCGCGGTGCTCATGAAGATCGCGACCTCGGAGCCGGCACCGACGAAGCCGGCGACCCGTGCCGGGTCACCCAGCTGCACACTGACAGCGAGCTTGCCGTCGGGGATCGGAAGGGTCGAGCTCGCCCCCGAGTTCCCGAACTGGGTCTCGAGGATCGGCTCACCGGCGGCGATCGGGGCCACCGCCACCTTCTCCGCCACCCCCGAGATGTCACTCAGCGCGGGTAGGCCGGCCAGGCTCTTGCGCAGGAAGGGTCGCAGCTCGAGGGCGCCGAGGTCCTGCGCGCCCTGGGCCGTGGTCCCGGCCTCGATGGGCGCCGTGGCCACCAGGATCTCGACCAGGGCGTAGTCCGCCTCCGCACGCTGGGAGATGCCGTTGACGTAGAGGAACACGCCCGTGGTGCCCAGGGCGGCGACCACCAGGGCAGCAAGAAGAAGGAGCGTGCGACGTCCCATGGTTCCTTCCATCGACCGCTGTCAGCCCGGGTTGAGCGGCCGACCTTCACAAAGTTAGTCGCTCCAGGCGTGTGATGACCGGTCGAAACGCCGCAAGAGGGTCGTCGGGAGCCCGTCTCAGCCGCTGGCGACGGTGGCCACGACCCGGGACCGCACGGCGGGGTCGGACCACTTCCGGGCCGACGACAGCAGTCGGCGCAGGCTCAGCAGGCTCAGCGGCACCGCCAGTGCAGCCGCCCACCGCCAGTCGGGCAGCCCGGAGAAGGCCGAGAACAGCATCCCGGTCAGCGTGGTCGACACGGCCAGTCGCACCGAGTAGGCCGCCATGGCACCCGGCGGCGCAGGGGTGTCCCTCGGGCCGCGCAGGTCGGCTCGGTGCGGACGGGTGACCGAGAGGTCCATGCAGGTGGCCAGGACCAGCAGGAGTGCCGTCGCGGCGCACGACAGGATCGCGACGGCCTCCGCCGCCGTGGGTGCGCGGTCCGCGCGCAGGCTCCCGGCGGCCAGGGTGATCCCCATCGCCACCAGGGAGCCCTCGGCGACGATCTGGGCCTTGCACCAGAACGCCCTCGCCGGATCGCCCGGGTTCGACGCCAGCCAGACCGAGCCGGACCCGTCGAGGCAGAAGACGTTCACCCCGAACAGCAGTCCGGCGCCGGCCGCGACGAGGGCCGGCAGCAGCGCCAGCGAGGTCCAGTCCAGGCCCGCGGCGGCCGCGACGAGGCCGGGCAGGATGCCCAGGACCAGGAGACCCCGTCGCAACGACGGCGACCGCCAGACGCTCGACCGGTCGGTGGCGAGGATCTGAGCTCGCGGGCTACTCCTCCGCCTGCCGCGCCGCACCGCGCCCGTCTGGCTCTGCAGCGTGGCATCTCCCGGTTGACGCAGGGCCCAGTCGCACGCCCGGGCGCCGACGACGTAGGCGAGGGCCGATAGCCCCAGCAGTACGCCGGTGGTGACCGACCAGGGCCGCCAGGCACCGGCCGACCCGTTGAGGGCGGCCACGACGACGGCCGTTGTCGGCGTGTCGTTCAGGACGGCTGCGAGCCGGCCGGTGGTGACCACCAGGACACCACCGAGGCCGAGTGCTGCGGCCAAGGCCCAGGTGACCACCCGGCCCGCCCGGTGCTGGCGAATCCCGGTCAGCCACCAGCCCGCTGCCTGGCCGGCAACGGTCACGAGAACGACGTACGCCAGGAACGTCAGGACCGGCAGCACGAGTAGTCGGCCGCGCTCGGTGACGAACGCGGCCAGACCCACGAGCCCGACCACCTGCGTGACCCAGGCGAGGTTCAGCGGCGTGAGCACCAGCGACGCGGTGTAGAGGGTGCGCGACGACACCGGGTAGGCGGTGAGGTGGTCGTCGGGGAAGAGCTCGTTCCCCCCGCCGGCCACCATCGGTGCCAGGACGGCGAGGACTGCCACCGGGATCAGAGCGGTCGGAGCAAGCAGGACCACCTCGTCGCGCGAACCGTCCGGGGCGAGGCGTCCGGCCACGGCTGCCACCAGGGACAGCAGGGGCGTCGTGGCGGCCAGGGCGAGGAAGCCGAGGCGCGCGCGAGGGGATCGGACCATGCGCCACCGCAGACCGAGCAGCGGTCCCAGCTGGGAGGTCACGAGAGCAGTGACCGGTAGTGCGCCGCACCATCCGGGCCGGCGAGCCCGGCCGCGGGGGCGGCCGCGACGACCGCCCCCCGCTCCAGCACGACGGCCTCGTCGCAGGCCAGCACCGCGAGGTCGAGCAGGTGGGTAGAGACGACGACGGCCGACCCCGTGAGCCGCAGCTCGCGGATCACCGTGAGGGTCGCGTCGACCCCGAGCGGGTCCACGCCGTCGAAGGGCTCGTCCAGCAGCAGCACGGCGGGGGAGTGGAAGGCCGCCAGCACCACCGACAGCCGGCGGCCCATGCCGTGGCTGAAGCTCGACGTGAGGCGGTCGGCCACACCGTCGAGCTCGAAGCGCTGGAGCAGGTCGCCGGCGCGCTCCTCCCACCCCTTGCCCATGGTGCGGAGCGCCGCCGCCAGGTGAAGGTGCTCCCAGGGGGTCGCGCGGGGGATCAGCCCGCCCACGTCTGGGCAGTAGCCGAGCCGGGTCTTGGCGCCCGAGGGGTCCCGGACCGCGTCCACGCCGGCGATCTGGACCGACCCCGCCGTAGGGGGCAGCACGCCGGCCAGCGCACGCAGGGTGGTGGACTTGCCGGCCCCGTTGCGCCCGACCAGCGCCACCGACGCTCCGGCAGGAACAGTCAGGTCGACCCTGTCGACCGCGACGACCGGTCCGAACGCGACGGTGAGACCGCGGACGTCGACCATGGGGGACATGCCCTCATCATCACCTGTGTCAGGAGTACAGCGCGTCGACCTCGGCGGCGTGCTCCTTCATGACGACACCGCGCTTGAGCTTCATCGAGGGCGTCAACGCCCCGGAGTCCTCGGTCCAGTCGACCGCCAGGATCTTGAACTTCTTGATGGCCTCGGCCTTGGACACGGCCTTGTTCGCCTCATCGACCGCCCCCTGGATCTCCGTATGGACGTCGGGGTCCTCCGCCGCCGCGTCCAGCGTCATCGACCCCTTGCCGTGCTGGGCGGCCCACGCGGGTAGAGCCTCCTCGTCCAATGTGATCAGGCACGCGATAAAGGGCTGCGCGTCCCCGACGACGATGCACTGGCTGATGAGGCGGTGGGCGCGCAGCCGGTCCTCGAGCACGGCGGGCGCGACGTTCTTGCCAGCCGAGGTGACGATGATCTCCTTCTTGCGACCGGTGATCCGCAGGGCGCCGTCCTCGTCGAGCTCGCCGATGTCTCCGGTGTGGAACCACCCGTCGACGATCGCCTCAGCGGTCGCCGCCGGGTTGTTGTAGTAGCCGCGGAAGACCTGCCCCCCCTTCACGAGGATCTCGCCGTCCTCGGCGATCCTGACCGATGCGCCGGCCAGCGGTCGGCCGACGGTCCCGATCTTGACCATGCCGGGGGTGTTCACGGTGGAAGCCGCGGTGGTCTCGGTCAGCCCGTATCCCTCGAGGACGATCAGCCCGATCCCGCGGTAGAAGTGGCCGAGCCGCGCCCCGAGCGGCGCACCACCGGACACTGCCCATCGGACCTTGCCGCCGAGCGCCGCGCGCAGCTTGACGTAGACCAGCTTGTCGAAGAGCGCGTGCTTCGCCTTGAGCCCGATGCTCGCTCCGCCGTGGTCCTTGGCCTCGCTGAAGGCGATGGCCGTCGCTGCGGCTGCAGCGAAGATCTTTCCCTTGCCCGCCGACTCGGCCTTCTGCTCCGAGGAGTTGTAGATCTTCTCGAACACGCGCGGCACCGAGAGGATGAAGGTGGGCTGGAAGGTCGCGAGGTCGGCGAGCAGGTTCTTGACGTCGGAGGAGTGACCCAGCGTGGCGCGGGCCATCACCACGCCGACCTCGATCATCCGGGCGAAGACGTGGGCCAGCGGGAGGAAGAGCAGCGTTGCGGCGTTCTCGTCGGTGAAGACCTTGGCCAGCGTCGCGTCGGCGTCCTTGGCGCTGATCACGTTGGCGGCCTCGTAGAGGAAGTTCGCGTGGGTGAGCTCGCACCCCTTCGGCTGGCCGGTGGTGCCCGAGGTGTAGATGATGGTCGCGAGGTCCTCTCCCACGACCGACGCACGCCGGGTCTCCAGGTCGACGTCGGACACGGCGAACCCCGCGGCCGTGAGCTCGTCCACCGCGCCACCGTCGATCATCCAGGTGCTCTTCAGGCTCGAGAGTGTCCCGTCGACCTCCTTGACGGTCTCCCGGTGCTCCGGCGTCTCGACGATGCAGGCCACGGCGCCGGAGTCGCTGAGGATCCACTGCACCTGCTCGGCCGAGGACGTCTCGTAGATCGGGACCGTGACTCCTCCCGCGGTCCAGATCGCGAAGTCCACGAGGGTCCACTCGTACCGCGTCCTGGCCATCAGCCCGACCCGGTCACCGGCGGCGACCCCGGAGGCGAGCAGGCCCTTGGCGACGCCCTGGACCTCGGTGAGGAACTCACCGGCCGTCACGTCGTGCCACCGGTCGCCCGCCCGTCGGCGGAAGACGACCTTGTGCGGCGCCTCGGTGGCGTTGAGCACGATGATGTCGCTGAGGTTGCTCGTCGGAGCGGGCTCCACGAGCAGCGGTGAGGTGTACTCGTCCACGACGGGGCTCCTGGAGTCCATGTCCTGCAAGGGTCGAAACTTGCGCGTGACCCTACTGTTGCGGGGTGCCGCACCGCCACGGAATCGCTGGATCCCTCGTGTATCCCGTGTCAAAGCCCGCCCCGGCGGTGGCCATCGCGGACGAGTCCTACGTACGGGTCATCCCGGGCGTTCTGGCCCCCGTCGTCGCGGACCCGCGGTCCTGGCGCCTGTGGTGGCCCGACCTGCAGCTCGTCGTGACGAGGGATCGCGGGGAGAAGGGCCAGCAGTGGGCGGTGACCGGAGCGCTGCGGGGGAGCATGGAGGTGTGGCTCGAGGCCGTGGGCGGCGGCACCGTCGTGCACTGGTACCTGCGCGCGGATCCGCCCTCGCCGCTCTCAGGTACCCGTGCAGGACGCCTGCGGCGGGTCCGAGAGCGTCGGGTTCTCGGCTGGAAGGCGCACATGTTCGGCCTGAAGGACCGGCTCGAGACGCGTGCTGACCTCAAGGACCCCTCCGGGCCTGCCGAGTCCATCTGACGTGAGCACCTCGACCTCACAGCACCTGAGCTGTCCCCGCTGCCACGCCCATGTCCGCGCGGGCTCACAGTGGTGCTCGCTCTGCTACTGCGACCTCACGCCGGCTCCCCTTTCACCCGAGGCTCCGGCCGCCGCGCAGGAGGAGCTGGTGGACGTCCCGGCCGGCCGGGGCAAGCACGCCCGCCCGTTGGGTCGCGCCCCCGCCGACGCCACGACGTCCGCGGCACCCGGCCCGTCGATCGATCACGGGGAGATCGACCGGATGCTCGCCCAGCTCGCGGCGGAGTCTGCCCGACCGCTCGGCCGGTTCGCCGGCCGGTTCGACACCCCGGCGGGCAAGATCGGCCTCATGGTCGGCGGCACGGTCGTCGCCGGAGTCCTGATCCTTCTCCTGATGGCCGTGGTCGGCGTCCTGCTCTGAGCCTGGGCTCAACAGGTAACCTCGCCTCCGTCGCGCAACCGAGCGCGCGGGGAGGTACGGCCATGGCAGAGCGCACCGAGTCCAGCATCACGGTCCAGGCAGCGCCCGCGGACGTCATGGGTGTGATCGCCGACTTCGAGGCCTACCCCGGGTGGACGGGCGCCGTGAAGAAGGCCGAGGTCCGCTCCAGCGGGTCGGGGGGCCGCGCCAAGGAGGTGTGGTTCGACCTGGACGCGGGTGCGATCAAGGACCAGTACACGCTCGCGTACACCTGGAAGGCCGACAAGGAGGTCCGCTGGAGCCTCGTGGAGGCCGAGCAGATCGTCAAGGCGATGGACGGGTCCTACGTCCTCGAGGACAACGGCGACGGCACGACGACGGTGACCTACCGGCTCGCGGTCGACATCAAGATCCCCATGCTCGGGATGATCAAGCGCAAGGCGGAGAAGGTCATCATCGACACCGCCCTGAAGGAGCTCAAGAAGAGGGTCGAGGGCTGAGCTCCCGATGACCGAGCGCGCCCGTCCGTTCGACCACGTCGCCCACGGCACCCTCGCCGAGGAGGCCGCCCGGCTGGCCGAGGCGGCGCAGCAGTGGCTGGGGGAGCGGGCCGGGTCCGGCGGCCACGACGTGTGGGCCGACGCCATCGATGGCATGGCCGACGGCGCGCCGCCCGAGTGCCGCACCTGCCCGATCTGCCGGGCCAGGCGGCTGATGGCAGGCGTGAACCCCGACGTCCTCGCGCATCTGTCCGAGGCCGCGGCTGCGTTGGCGGCCGCGGTGCGGGCGATGAGCAAGCCCACCGACCCGACGGCCCGTCCGTGACTCTTCCGTGACGCTGACCATCGGCGTCGACATCGGCGGGACGAAGGTCGCCGCGGGTGTCGTCGACGAGGACGGCAACATCCTCGCCCAGCACCGTGTCCACACCCCGGCCCGGGACGCCGAGGCGACTACGGACGCCATCGTGTCGGTGATCGAGGTCATGCGCGCCGGGCACGACGCAGAGGCGGTGGGCCTGGGGATCGCCGGCTTTGTGGACGCCACCCGCTCGACCGTCTACTTCGCGCCCAACCTCCTGGGCTGGCGCGATGGCCCGCTCCGGGCGGAGGTCGAGAGCCGGGTCGGCCTGCCGGTCGTCGTGGAGAACGACGCCAACGCAGCGGCGTGGGGCGAGGCCAGGTTCGGTGCCGGGCGCGACGCGCGCCACCTCGCATGCGTGACCATCGGAACAGGGGTCGGCGGCGGGATCATCTCCGACCGGGCGCTGTTCCGCGGCGGGTTCGGGGTGGGCGGGGAGTTCGGCCACATCCAGATGGTCGAGAACGGCCGGCAGTGCGGCTGCGGCCAGCGCGGCTGCTGGGAGCAGTACGCCAGCGGTGGCGCGCTCGTCCGCGACGCCCGGGAGCGGGCCGCTGAGGCACGCGCGGAGGCCGAGATGCTCCTCGGCCTCGGCGACGGCACCCCGGAGGGCATCACCGGCCGCCATGTCACCCAGGCCGCAGCGCAGGGTGACCCAGTGGCCGTGAGCGCGTTCGAGGCGCTGGGTCACTGGGTCGGGCAGGGCCTGGCCGACCTCGCTGCGGTCCTGGACCCGGAGTGCTTCGTGCTCGGCGGTGGTGTGTCGGAGGCCGGGCGGCTGCTCCTGGACCCGACCGTTGCCGCCTTCGAGGCGCTGCTCACCGGCCGGGGTCGCCGTCCGACGGCCCGGGTCGTGCTCGCCGAGCTGGGCAACGACGCGGGGCTGGTGGGAGCCGCAGATCTGGCGCGCCTGCGCTGAAGCGCTAAGGGGATCGGCCATTATTGCCGATCTGAGCGCAGGGACCGCTGCGTGCAGCGCGCCCTTTCCCGGCTGTCCGTCGGCGGCCCGGGCCGGATCGACCGATGGATGCTCGGCTGGGGGTGGCTGTCAGTGCGCAGGCGGGACCATGCCGACCATGGCGCTGCCGCCGTCGAGTTCGCCCTGGTGGTGCCGATCCTGCTGATGCTCCTGTTCGGCATGATCGACTACGGCCTGTACTTCAGC
>JAJAYQ010000186.1 GCA_026786145.1 Spirochaetaceae bacterium
CATGACGAGCAGCGGGGCACCGGGCGGCCCGTCAGCGGGCTCCGACCGTTTCGTCCGCGCGCTGGTCGTCGTCGTCACGGTCGAGTGCGCCATAGCCCTGATCGTTCGCACCGTCGCCGCCTACCGGGTGGCCGAGGGGCGGGGGAGCGCGACCGACTACCTCGCCGCGGGTGGGGTCCTCTGGGTCCTCGTCCTGGCCGTCTCCGCGCTGCTCGTCGCCCGACGCGTCGAGGCTCTGGGTCGCCGAGTGCGCGACCAGGACGTCGACCTGGAGACGCTGGCCGAGCCCCGGCGCCGACTGGCCTCGATCATGCACCGGACCGAGCAGGTGCTCGCCAGCCCGGCGGACCTGCAGATCGCGCTGCAGCCGATCGTCGACCTCGAGAGCGGCCGCTGGGTCGGCGTGGAGGCGCTCGCCCGGTTCCCGGACAACGACCCTCCCGAGCGGTGGTTCGCCGAGGCGCACGAGGCCGGGATGGGGGTGGCCCTGGAGATGCGAGTGGTCCAGGACGCGCTCCTCACCCTTCCTCAGCTGCCGCCGGGCGTGCGGCTCGCGGTCAATGCCTCCCCATCCCTGATCCTCGACCCCGCCTTCACCGAGATGATGCACGGGCTCGGTGCCGCCCGCCAACGGGTCACCATCGAGATCACCGAGCACGAGGCCGTTGCGCGCTACGAGGACATCCGGGCCGCTCTGTCCCCCCACCGGGAGTGCGGGCTCCGGCTCGCGGTGGACGACACGGGCGCGGGCTATGCATCCTTCGCCCACGTGCTCCTGCTGCGTCCCGACGTCATCAAGCTGGACCGCTCCCTGCTGGACGACATCGCCCACGACGCCGCCCGCCGCGCGTTCGTCACCGCCATCGTGCTGCTGTCCCTCGAGCTCGAGGCCGTGGTGACCGCCGAGGGCGTCGAGACCAGCGTCGAGCTCGACGTCCTGCGCAGTCTCGGCGTGGACACCGTGCAGGGCTACCTGCTCGCGCGGCCGAGCGTGGAGCCAGGCGTCTGGGCCGGCTGGGCGGAGCGCAACTGGCCGGCCCACTGCGGGCTGCCCTCTGCCCGGCCGACGGTGGTGGACGGCGAACGGACCGGCCAGGGAGGTCCACCGCAGTCCTGACCTACGGTGGACGGCACATCCGGCCGAGGGAAATGTGTGCGGACCTCCTTGCGCCCGATCGTCGCCGTCCTGACCGGGGCGGCGATCCTCTGCGGCCTGACATGGCTGGCCGCGTCCGCGGCCGTGGCAGCCGTGGTCGGCCCCTCCCTGCCGGTGGCCCTCGCAGCCGGAATGCCGACCGTTCTCACACTCGGCGCGGACCAACCGGACCTGGCGTACGGCGGGTCGCGCACCCTGACCGGGCGTCTCACGGATCCGGCGAGCGGGTCCGGGGTGGCGGGGGCACCGGTACGTCTGGAGACCCGGTCTGTCGACGGCGCGTGGGTCGAGGTGGCCCTGGTCACGACAGATGCCGGCGGGGGGGTGTCGATCACCCAGACCCCCACCGCGACAACGACCTACCGGCTCCACCACGGGGATCCGGGCACCCCTGACGAGTCCACCAGCCCCGAGGTCATCGTGAGTGTGCACCCCGCTCTCACTGCGGCTCTGAGCCAGGCCGCCGTGCGGGCCAGGCGCCCCGTGACAGTCACCGGAGCGATCGTCCCTGCTGAGCCGGACGTGGCGCTGGACCTCGAGAGGTCCACCGGCGGGACGTGGCAGCGGGTCACGGGCACCCGGACCGCGGCCGACGGCTCGTACTCACTCACCGCCGCCCCAGCGGCGCCGGGATCGTGGTCGCTCCGGGTCGTTCGGGCCCTGCCCGATGCCGGCGTCCCGCGCGCCGGGTCGGCGGTGGACCTGCCGCGGCTCGAGGTCTTCCGCCTGCACCGCTACTCGGTCACCACCAGGGGAACGATCCGCGCCGACATGGACGCGTTCCGGGCCGCGGTTGCTGCGACCTACGCCGATGCGCGGGGCTGGGCGCGGGCCCATCACCGGTTCCGGGCGGTGGAGCCCTCGAGCGGAGGTGCCGAGTTCACCGTCGTCCTCGCCCAGGCGCAGTCCCTGCCGACGTACTCGCGGGTCTGTTCGAGCATGTACAGCTGCCGCGTGGGTCGCTACGTGATCATCAACCAGGACCGCTGGCGGCGCGGCTCGCCCTACTTCCCGGGCACCCTCGAGCAGTACCGGCGGATGGTGGTCAACCACGAGACGGGGCACTGGCTGGGCCGCGGGCATGCCTATTGCCCGGGGCCCGGCCGGTCCGCGCCGGTGATGCAGCAGCAGTCCAAGGGGCTGCACGGGTGCCGGGTCAACCCCTGGCCGTTGCCCCGGGAGGTGCGGTCGGTCTCGTAGCGCGCGGCCCGACACGCCGTACGCGCTGGGACCTGCGGGACACGCCCGGCGATGTCCTCCCACCGACCTAGACTCGGGCTTCTCATGGGATCCCCGGACTCGTTCGTGCACCTGCACACCCACACCGAGTACTCCATGCTCGACGGGGCAGCGCGGCTGGACGACCTGTTCAAGGAAACGGCGCGTATGGGCATGCCGGCCCTGGCTATGACCGACCACGGCAACGTCTTCGGGGCGTACGACTTCTGGAAGAAGGCCAACGACGCCGGGGTCAAGCCCATCATCGGTTGCGAGGCCTACTTAACTCCCGGAACGCACCGCTCGGACAAGACGCGCGTGCGGTGGGGCGAGGGCGGCGGGGACGACGTGTCCGGCGGTGGCGCCTACACCCACATGACTATGTGGGCCGAGAACACCCCGGGCATGCACAACCTGTTCAGGCTCTCCAGCCGGGCCAGCCTGGAGGGGCAGTACTACAAGCCCCGCATGGACCGCGAGCTCCTGCAGACCTACTCCGAGGGTCTCATCGCGAGCACCGGCTGCCCGGGCGGCGAGGTGCAGACGCTGCTGCGCATCGGCCGCTACGACGACGCGGTGCGATCGGCTGCGGAGTTCCGCGACATCTTCGGGGCCGGCAATTTCTTCTGCGAGCTGATGGACCACGGGCTCGACATCGAGGCGCGGGTGCGCTCCGACCTGCTGCGCCTGGCCAAGGACCTCGGCCTGCCGCTGGTCGCGACCAACGACCTGCACTACACCTACGCCCGC
>JAJAYQ010000187.1 GCA_026786145.1 Spirochaetaceae bacterium
AAAAACAACCCCACAAAAAAACACCACCCCTGGTGTCCACGGTTTTAAATATAAACCCCCCCCCCCCACCTGCCGCGGGGGGCCCCGCCGGGCCCCCCCCCGTACTGCGTTGCCCCTGGGACCTCGTGAACAGTGACGCGCGGTCAGGGTCGCACTCGCCTATCGTGCTGGCCACGCGCCCAACCACCGCCGGTGCGTCGGCATCCGCTGAACAAGCGTGATGCCCGGCGGCAAGCCCCGGACGTGCACAGGAATCGTTGCCAACCGTGTCCACGAATCCTGATCGCGGGCGAATGCGACCGGGGACGCGTGAGCGGCAACGTCTCGGACGATTACGACGTCGCCCACGTACATGGGACGGTTGCCCGACTCGCGATACATGTCAGCCTGAGCCCGCACCAACCGCTTCAGTGTTCACCTTCTGGGGCCTGGACGTCTCAACAGCGTTGGACGCGGCGGGGGCGGTTCTATTGGTGGGCGATACAGGACTTGAACCTGTGACCTCTTCCGTGTCAGGGAAGCGCGCTACCAGACTGCGCCAATCGCCCTAGCTGGTGAAGCTCGAGGTGGAGACGGGATTTGAACCCGTGTAGACGGCTTTGCAGGCCGTTGCCTCGCCTCTCGGCCACTCCACCGTACGACGCCCTCCGAGTTGCCGAAGAGCCTCGAGACTTCCGAGCGGACGACGGGATTCGAACCCGCGACCCTCACCTTGGCAAGGTGATGCTCTACCAACTGAGCCACGTCCGCGCGACGTCCGAGGCGACCGTAGGCCACCTCGCCGTGCCGGTAGACCATAGCCCATCGCGCGGAGCCCGACCAAAGGGGAAGCAGGCCCCGGCGGCCACCGGCGAGGCGCTAGGTTGCGCGCCATGGCGCCCTCCTCCAGCCCGTCGACCAGCTCCTCGAAGGCTCCCATCGTCACGGTGACCGGTGACGCGCTGGCCCTGGAGGACCTGGTCGCGGTCGCCCGGGGGGAGGCCCGCGCCGACCTCGCCGAGGGCGTAGCGGGCCGGATGGAGTTCAGCCGCTCGGTGGTGGCGGCCGCGGTCGAGGAGGACCGCGTGATGTACGGCGTGACCACCGGATTCGGTGCCCTCGCCGACACCCACATCGGCCGGGCCGACCTCGAGCAGATGCAGCTCGCGCTCGTCCGCTCGCATTGCGCCGGGGTCGGCGCGCCGCTGCCGGACGAGGTCGTCCGGGGGATGCTGCTGCTGCGCGCCCGGACCCTGGCCGCGGGCTACTCCGGCGTCCGTGTCGACCTGCCCAGCCGCCTGCTCGAGCTCCTCGACCGCGGCCTGCTGCCGGTGGTCCCCGGCAAGGGCTCGGTCGGGGCGTCCGGTGACCTGGCCCAGCTGGCCCACCTTGCTGCCCCCCTGGTCGGGGAGGGCCGGCTCCGCCGCGAAGGCGAGGACCTGTTGGGCCGGCCCAGCGCCGAGCTGCTCGCCGAGGAGGGGCTCGAGCCGCTCATACTCGCCGCGAAGGAGGGGCTGTCCCTGCTGAACGGCACCGAGCCGATGCAGGTGCTGCTGGCCCTGGCCGTCGCCGAGGTCGGGCTGCTGGTCAAGGTCGCCGACATCGCCTGCGCGATGAGCGTGGAGTCGCTGCTCGGCACCGACAAGCCGTACGACGAGCGCGTCCAGGTGATCCGCCCGCACCCCGGGCAGCTGGCCAGCGCATCGAACCTGCGCCGGCTCCTGGCGGGCAGCCCGCTGGTCGCGAGCCACCGCCAGAGCGACCACGCCGTGCAGGACTCCTACTGCCTCCGCTGCGCCCCGCAGGTGCACGGCGCCGTGCGCGACGTCCTTGACCATGCCCGTCGGGTGCTCGTCATCGAGCTCGGGTCCGTCGTCGACAACCCGGTGATCGTGCCCGACGGCGAGGTCATGTCGACGGGGAACTTCCACGGCGAGCCGCTGGCCTTCGCCGGCGACATGCTCGCCATCGCCGTGAGCGAGCTCGCCTCGATCGCCGAGCGGCGCACCGACCGGATGCTCGACCCGGCCTTCTCCCGCGACCTGCCGGCCTTCCTGGCCAAGGACCCCGGAACCAACTCCGGGTTCATGATCGCGCAGTACACCGCCGCGTCCCTGGTCAGCGAGAACAAGGTGCTGGCCCATCCCAGCAGCGTCGACACCATCCCCACCTCCGGCAACCAGGAGGACCACGTGTCGATGGGTTGGACCTCGATGCGCAAGTTGCGGGAGGTCGTGGCCAACGTCCGCGCCGTGCTGGCGGTCGAGGTGCTCGCCGCCTCGCAGGCGCTGGACTTCCGCTCGGCGCTCGCCGAGCCGGGCGCCGCCAGCGCTGCCGCCCATGCGCGCGTCCGGACCGACGTCGCAACCATGGACGCCGACCGGGAGGTCAGTGAGCAGATCATGACGGTCGACCGTCTGCTGCCGGAGGTCGTCGCGGCCGTCGAGGGCGCGATCGGTGCCCTCGACTGACCGGCCCGCAGACGGCGACGCGTACGCCTGGTTCGGCGGCCGCCTGGCCACCGGGCTGCTCGACGTCACCTCCGACCTCGCGGCCCTGGACGGCGCGGGCTGGTGGGCCGTGGTCCTCGGCTTCGAGGGTGAGGTCGTGTGCGCGCGCTTCGCCGATGTCCGTGAGGTCCCCCTCCCGGCCGCGCGCTGGCCGGGCGTACCACCCGCCTCGTGGTCATCGTCGATGTCCCGTGGCGAGTACGTCGACGGGGTGGGGCGCATAAGGGAGGGGATCGCGGCCGGCGACTACTACCAGGTCAACCTCTGCCGGGTGCTCTCCGCGCCGCTCCCCGCGGGCGCTGACCTGCTGGGCCTGGCCGGCCTCCTCGCGACGGGCAACCCCGCGCCGTACGCCGGCGTCGTGCACATCCCGGCGTACGACGTGGCGCTGGCCACCGCGTCGCCGGAGCTGTTCCTCCGCCGCTTCGACGATGTCGTGGAGTCGGGGCCTATCAAGGGGACGGCGACCACCGCCGAGGGCCTGACCGCGAAGGACCGAGCCGAGAACGTGATGATCGTGGACCTCGTGCGCAACGACCTGGGCGCGGTGGCCGTGAGCGGGTCGGTCGACGTGCCCGCGCTGTGTGTGGTCGAGCAGCACCCCGGCCTGGTCCACCTCGTCTCCACGGTGCGGGCCACCTTGCGGCCCGACGCCGGCTGGCCCGAGCTCGTCGCGGCCACCTTCCCTCCCGGCTCGGTCACCGGGGCGCCGAAGTCCAGTGCGCTGGGCGCCCTGGCCGACCTCGAGCCGGTCCCGCGCGGCCCTTACTGTGGCGCGGTGGGATGGGTCGACGCCGACCGTCGGCGGGCGGAGCTCGCGGTGGGGATCAGGACGTTCTGGGCCCGGGACGGACGGCTCCATCTGGGAACCGGCGCCGGCATCACCTGGGGCTCGGACCCGTCGGACGAGTGGGACGAGACCGAGCTCAAGGCACAGCGGCTGCTGGTCGTCGCGGAAGGGGTGGCATGAAGGCCTGGGTCAACGGCGCGGTCGTCGACGAGTCAGAGGCCACGGTGTCCGCGTTCGACCACGGGATCACGGTGGGCGACGGTGTCTTCGAGACCGCCAAGGTGGTGGGCGGCGTGCCCTTCGCGCTCACCCGCCACCTGACCCGGCTCGCGGCCTCGGCCTACGGCCTGGGTCTCGAGGCACCCGACAACACGGACCTGCGCCGGGCGGTGGCCGAGACCCTGGCGGCGAACGCGGAGCACCACAGCGGCCCGCTCAGGTTGCGGATCACCCTCACTGGCGGCACCGCGCCGCTCGGCTCCGATCGCGGCGGGGCCGGCCCGACTCTGCTGGTCGCGATGGCACCGATGGCACCGTGGCCCCCGTCGGCCCGGCTCGTGCTCGTCCCGTGGACGCGCAACGAGAAGTCGGCGACCGCGGGGCTCAAGACCACGTCGTACGCGGAGAACGTCGTCGCGCTCGCGCACGCCAAGGCTCAGGGCGGCGCCGAGGCGGTCTTCGCCAACACGGCCGGGAACCTGTGCGAGGGCACCGGGTCGAACATCTTCCTGGTGCTCGGCGGCGAGGTGGTGACACCGCCGCTGAGCTCCGGATGTCTCGCCGGGGTCACCCGGGCACTGCTGCTGGAGTGGGCGGACGTGGTGGAGCGCGACGTGCCGGTCGGCGCCCTGCTCGACGCGGACGAGGTGTTCCTGACGTCCTCGACGCGTGACGTGCAGGCCGTGCACGCCATCGGCGACCACGAGATCGAGCCCGGCCCGGTCACCGGGCTGCTGGCCGCCGAGTTCGCGCGACGCACGGCCGCCGACGTCGACCCCTAGTCTTCGCACCATGGACGGAGCACGACCGGTCCGGGCGCCCCGCGGCACCGCGATGACCTGCCGCTCGTGGGGCGCCGAGGCGGCGCTGCGGATGCTGCACAACAACCTCGACCCCGAGGTCGCCGAGCGGCCGGACGACCTCGTCGTCTACGGCGGCTCGGGGCGGGCGGCGCGCTCCTGGGCCGCCTTCGACGCGATCGTGAGGTCGCTGCGGGAGATGGCGCCCGACGACACCTTGCTGGTGCAGTCCGGCAAGCCCGTGGGCATCGTGCGGACGTCCGAGATGGCGCCGCGTGTGCTGATCGCCAACTCGCTGCTGGTGCCGAAGTGGGCGACCCCCGAGCACTTCCGGGAGCTCGAGGACGCCGGGTTGATGATGTACGGCCAGATGACGGCCGGGTCCTGGATCTACATCGGCACCCAGGGGATCCTGCAGGGGACCTACGCGACCTTCGCCGAGGTGGCCGCCCAGCACTTCGGGGGGACGCTCGCCGGCACCATCACCGTCACCGGCGGCCTCGGCGGGATGGGAGGAGCCCAGCCCCTCGCGGTGACCGGTAACGGCGGCGTGGCGCTGTGCGTCGAGGTGGATCCCTGGCGGGCGCAGCGACGGCTCGAGCACGGCTACCTCGACGAGATCGCCGACTCGCTCGACGACGGCATCGCGCGCGTCGAGGCCGCTCGACGGGAGCGGCGGGCGCTGTCGGTCGCGGTGGTCGCCAACTGCGCCGACGTACTGCCCGAGCTCGTACGCCGAGCATGGGTGCCCGACGTGGTCACCGACCAGACCTCCGCCCACGACGAGCTGGGCGGCTACGTCCCCAACGGCGTGACGCTGGAGGAGGCCACCGAGCTGCGCACGGCCAAGCCGCAGGAGTACATCGAGCGCTCCCGGGCGGCCATGGCCGAGCACTGCCGGGCGATGGTGGACCTGAAGAACGCCGGGGCGGTCGTGTTCGACTACGGCAACGGTCTGCGCGGCCAGGCCCAGGACGCGGGCTTCGCCGATGCGTTCTCCTATCCCGGTTTCGTGCTGGCCTACATCAGGCCGCTCTTCGCCCGGGGCGCCGGGCCGTTCCGCTGGGCCTGCCTCTCGGGGTCGCCGGCGGACCTGACGGCGACCGACGAGGCCGTGCTCGCGGCGTTCCCCGACGACGACCCGCTCCAGCGCTGGATGCGCTTTGCGAGGGAGAAGGTCAAGGGTCAGGGACTGCCGGCGCGCATCTGCTGGGTGGGCTACGGCGAGCGGCACGTCGCTGGTGCGGCCTTCAACGAGCTCGTGCGATCGGGTGCGGTCGAGGCACCGATCGTCATCGGGCGCGACCACCTCGACGCGGGGTCGGTGGCCTCGCCCGAGCGCGAGACCGAGGGCATGCTCGACGGCAGCGACGCGGTCGCGGACTGGCCGGTGCTCAACGCGTTGCTCAACACCGCGTCCGGCGCCACCTGGGTGTCGGTCCACCACGGTGGGGGAGTGGGCATCGGCAAGTCGATCCATGCCGGTGTGGTCGTGGTTGCCGACGGGACCGACGCCGGCCTGGACCGGGTCACCCGGGTGCTGACCAACGACCCGGGCACCGGCGTACTCCGTCATGCGGACGCCGGATACGAGATCGCCGAGCGCACCGCCCGCGAGGTCGGGATCCGCATCCCCATGCTCGAGGGCACCCACCCCCCGCCCTGGCAGCCCCCCACCTGACCCCCGCAATCGACCACGTACAGCAGGGCTGTGATTGCGTCAGGAGGCGTATACACCTGCTGTCGCGATCACCGCCCTCCCTTACGTGGTCGATTGCGTGAGGTCGGGCGGCCAGAGGAGGTCGGGGGTGAGGTCGGCGAGGGTGGGGGCGCCGAGCAGGCCCATCGCGAGCTCGAGCTCGGTGCGCAGCATGTCGACGACGAGCTTGACCCCGTCGGCGCCGTAGACCGAGAGCCCCCACACGTACGGCCGGCCGATCAGCACCGCGGTCGCGCCGAGCATGATCGCCTTCGCGATGTCGGTGCCCCGCCGGATGCCGCCGTCGACGAGGACCGGCAACCGGCCGTCCACGGCTGCGACGACGCCGGGCAGCGCTTGGGCCGTGGCCGGGACCGTGTCGAGGTTGCGGGCCCCGTGGTTGGAGACCAGCACCGCGGCCACGTCGTGGTCCAGGCACCGGCGCGCGTCGTCGGGTCGCAGTACGCCCTTGACCAGGACCGGGACCCGGGCGAGGGACGTCAGCCAGTCAAGGTCGGCCCAGGTGACCGACGGGTCGAGGTGCGGGTTGTAGACCCGTCGTTCGGGCGGGAGCGGGTCGGGCACCAGCGGCAGGCCGCGGAGGTTGGCGTACTCGACACCAGGGGGCAGCCCGAGACTGCTGCGACGGTCCGTGTCGCGGGCGCCGAGGACGGGAAGGTCGATCGTGAGCACCAGCGCGGAGGCACCGGCATCCTCGGCCCGACGAACCAGGTCCTCGGTGAACCCACGGTCCCGCTGGACGTAGACCTGGAACCACCAGGGTCCGGTGGCGGTCGCCCCGACCTCGTCCACGGCAACCGTCGCGAGGGTGGACTGCACGTGCAGCGTCTCGGCGGCGTCCGCCCCGCGCACCGTCTCGAGCTCACCTTTGGGGTGGTAGAGCCGGTGTGCCGCGGCCGGCGCGAGGATCAGCGGCGCCGCCAGGTCGTGACCCAGCAGACGGCACCGGGTGTCGATGGCCGAGACGTCGACGAGGAACCTCGGCGCCAGCCGGATGTCCGCCCACGCCGAGACGTTCCAGCCCAGGCTGTGCTCGTCGCCGCTGCCACCTGCCACGTAGGCATTGGCCGACTCGGTCAGCCGCTCGCGCGCCATCGCTTCCAGCTCGTGCAGGTTGACCGGCTGAGGCGCGGTCCCATCGTCCATGTCACCCATCTAACCGGTTGGCTGCCTCAACCGGTGCGCCGGCGGGCCCGGTAGGCAGCGACGTGCAGCCGATTGCCGCAGGTGCGGCTGTCGCAGTAGCGCTTGGACCGGTTGCGCGACAGGTCGACGAGCACCCGCTCGCAGTCAGGGGCCGCGCAGACCGCGAGCCGCTGGCGCTCACCCGCAGCGGTGAGCTGGGCCAGCGCCATGCCGCAGTCGGCGGCCAGGTGCTCCCCGAGCCGCGCCCCCGGGGCTGCGTAGTGGATGTGCAGCGGCCACTGGTCGTGGTCGGTCAGCCGCGGGGTGGTGCGGGCGTCGGCGACAAGGTCGTTCACCAGGCGGACGGCCGTGGGTTCGTCCGGCGCGACGAACACGGCGAGCAGCCGCTCGCGCAGCCGGAGGACGGCGGCGAGGTCCTCACGGGTGAGGGAGCCGACCTCGCTGATCTCCCGGCGCGCGACGAACGACTGCAGGGCGGCAAGGTCGACGAGCCCCTCCGTGGCGGAAGGCGAGCGCTCCGGCCCCGAGTTGACGAGGTCCACCACTATGGCGAGCGCGCACTCGGTGTCGTGCCCGAGCTCCATCGCCCGCACCTCCCGCTGCTAGGGTTCCCGCGGTCATGAGCGTAGTGCAGCGACGGTGCTGACGGCTCGGACGGAGCAGAACAGGGGGTCGTGGGTGGCGCTGACCGACCGGCCGGTGCTCGCAGCCGTCGCCGGCGCGGGCTGCATCGCGGCGTCGGCGACCCTGGTGCGGCTGGCCGACACCACGCCCGCCACGGCCGCGACCTTCCGGACCCTGTACGCCCTGCCGGTGCTGGCCCTGCTCATGGTGCGCGAGGACCGCCGCTACGGACGGCGCCCGGCCCGCGACCGTTGGCTGGCCGCCGCGGCGGGGGTGTTCTTCGCCGCAGACCTCCTCTTCTGGCACCACGCGATCGCTGCCGTGGGGGCCGGCATCGCGACCGTTCTCGGCAACCTGCAGGTCGTCTTCGTCGGGCTCATCGCGTGGTGGCTGCTCCACGAGCGACCGAGCGCGCGCCTGGTCGCGGCCGTACCGGTCGTGCTCGTCGGCGTCGTCCTGATCTCGGGCGTCGTCGGGGCCGATGCCTACGGCGAGGACCCGGCCCGGGGGGTGGTCCTCGGCATCCTCACCTCGATCACGTACGCCGGGTTCCTGCTCCTGCTGCGTCGCGGGTCCCACGACCTGCGGCGAGCGGCCGGCCCGCTCTTCGACGCCACCCTCGTCGGCTGCCTGTTCTCGGCGGCAGCGGGACCGTTCGTGGGCGGCCTGGACCTGGTCCCGTCATGGCCCGCGCACGGTTGGCTGCTGACGCTGGCCATCACGTCCCAGGTGGTGGGGTGGCTGCTGATCTCGGTGTCGCTGCCCCGGGTCCCCGCCGCGCTGACGTCGGTGATCCTGCTCCTGCAGCCCGTGGCGTCGGTCGGGCTCGCGGCGGCCGTCCTCGACGAGCGCCCGTCGCGGGTACAGCTCGCCGGCTGCGTGATCGTGCTGGTGGGGGTCGTCGCCGCGACAGCCGGTCGCCGGGAGAGCCGTCAGCCCGCGGAGGGACGCGTCGCCGCATGAACCTGACGGTGCACGGCATCGGCCGGCTGCTCACGATGAGCGGAGCGCCTCTCCGCGCGGCTGCCGTGGTCATCCGGAACGGCCGGGTGGCGTGGACCGGACCCGAGTCCGACCTGCCGCGAGACGCCCCGCCCGCACGGCTCGACGTGGCGGGAGCATGCGTGGTGCCGGGCTTTGTCGACGCACACACGCACCTGCTGTACGCCGGTGTCCGGCGTGAGGAGTTCGCGGCGCGCCTGGCCGGGAGGGCGTACGACGGGGGAGGCATCGCCACCACGGTCACGGCGACGGCCGCTGCCACCGACGCCGAGCTGCTCGACCTCGCGTCCGGTCGCGCTGCTCTGGCGCTCTCGCACGGGACGACGACCATGGAGGTCAAGTCCGGCTACGGCCTGACGGTGGAGTCCGAGCTGCGACTGCTGCGCCTGGCGGATGAGCTGCGCACACGCACGCCGATCGGGCTCGAGGTGACCTACCTCGGTGCCCACGTCGTCCCCCCGGGTCGCGACCGTGGGGAGTACGTCGACGAGGTCGTCGCCACGCTGCCGGCGGCGGTCGTGGCGGGTGCGCGATGGTGCGACGTGTTCTGCGACGAAGGAGTGTTCACCGTCGAGGAGGCGCGTCGCATCCTCACGGCGGCCCGGGAGGCAGGCCTGGGGCTGCGCCTGCACGCCGAGGAGATCGCGCCCACCGGGGCCGCCGGGCTCGCGGCGGAGCTCGGCTGCGCCAGCGCGGACCATCTCGAACACGTCAGCACGGAGGACGCCCGCGCCATGGCCGCCGCGGGAGTGGTCGGTGTCCTGCTGCCGACGGTCACGTTCTCGCTGCGCTCCGGGGCCTGGACGCACGCCGGTGTGCTGCGTGCGGCCGGTGTGGAGCTGGCGCTGGCCACCGACTGCAACCCCGGCACGTCGTGGTGCGAGTCGATGCCGTACGCCGTGCAGCTGGCGTGTCTGGCGATGGGGCTGTCCGTCGACGAGGCGTTCCGCGCGGCAACACTCGGAGCGGCGCACTCGCTGCGCCGGGCCGACATCGGGCACCTCGCCGTCGGGGCGCGGGGGGACCTGGCCGTGCTGAATGCCGAGCACGAGGCCGACGTCGTGGCGCACCTCGGTGGTGCGGCTGTCACCTCGACGGTGGTCGGCGGCGAGGTGCGATGGATGTCGTGATCGGTCTTGACTGCGGGACCAGCGCCACCAAGGCGGTGGCTGCGGCGCTCGACGGTAGCCGCGTCGTGGTCTGTGCCACGGCGAGCGAGGCCTATCCGCTGCTCGTGCCGGCTCCGGGCCGCGCCGAGCTGGACCCGGCGCTGCTGCAGGCCGCCGTCGTGCGGGCGCTGGCCGCGGTCGCCGCCGACGTGGCGGCCCGAGGCGACCACGTCGTCGCGGTCTGCCTGAGCGCGGCGATGCACGGGACGCTGCCGATGGGGGAGGACGGCTCGCCCCTGGGGCCGCTGGTGACCTGGGCGGACGAGCGTGCTGCGACCGAGGCGGCGTCCTTGGTCGCCGACGGCCGTGCTCGCGACCTGCACCGGCGGACGGGCACGCCGGTGCACGCCATGTCGCCGCTGGCCAAGCTGGCCTGGTGGTCCCGCCACGACCCGGACCTGGTGCGCCGCACGCCCCGGTGGGGCGGGGTCAAGGAGCTCATCGTGGCTGCCTTGTGCGACGTGGGGCATGTCGTCGACCTCTCGTGCGCGTCGACCACAGGCCTCTACGACATCCACGCCGGCCGGTGGGACGAGGAAGCGATGGAGTTCGCCGGCGTACGCGTCGGACAGCTAGCGGAGGTGCTGCCGACGACGGAGCTGCTGACCGGTCTGCGTCCGGACGTCGCGGCGGCCACCGGCCTCCCGCCCGGCGTCCCGATCGTCATCGGGGCAGCCGACGGCGTGCTCGCCAACCTCGGCGTCGGCGCCGTCGTGCCAGGGGCCGCGGCTGTCTCGCTCGGGACCAGCGGTGCGTTGCGCACCGTGGTCCCCGCTCCCGCCGTGGACCCGGCCGCCGGGTTGTTCTGCTACGCGCTCACGCAGGACCACTGGGTGGTCGGCGGGCCGGTCAACAACGCCGGCTCTGTGGTCCGCTGGGCCTCCCGTGCGTTCGACGCCCCGCACGACGGCCCGGCCCCCGAGAGCGAGCCTGCGGACCTGCGCGATGCCGCCCTGCTCGCGGAAGCGGGGGAGGCGCCGGTCGGGAGCCAAGGGCTGCTCTGCCTGCCCTACCTGCTCGGCGAGCGCGCACCCTGGTGGCGTCCTGGCCTGAGCGGGGCGTACGTCGGCCTCCGCCGGGAGCACGGCCGCGGCCACCTTGTTCGGGCTGCTGTGGAGGGCGTCTGCCAGCAGCTGGCGCTGGTCCGTGACGCGCTCGACGCCACCGGTCTCGACGTCACCGAGGTCCGCGCGACGGGAGGCGCGGTCGTCTCACCGTTGTGGGTGTCGACGCTTGCGGCGACGCTGGACCTGCCGGTCCGGGTCGCGGGCTCGCCCGAAGGCACCGGGCTGGGGGCCTGCCTGCTGGGCTTCTTCGCACTCGAGCACCTGCCGGACCTCGAGACGGCAGCGTCGCTGGTCGAGCTGCACGACACGGTCGAGCCGGACCGTGTCGCGGCCGAGCACTACCGAAGGATGCGTCCGCTCGTGGAGCGCTCGATGCTCGCCCTGGTCGAGGTGTTCGCTGAATTGGACACCACGAACCCGGCGTCGCCGTAAGACTGGCTGACCTTGCTGGCCCTAGATCGTGAGCAGGGACTCGATCGCGCCGTCGATGTCGAGGTGCTCGGCCTCATGGCCCTGGGGGCACAGTGAGTAAGTGCGCCCGAGGAAGTCGACCAGGTCGCGGGTGGGCGCCTGCAGCAGGGCCTCCCCGTCCGGTGAGGTGAGGCCGATGAAGACGACTTCGGCGCCCGCGCTCCAGGACGGCCACACGCGCACGTCCCCGTCGCCGGAGGCCCGGTGCACCCCGAGCGTGAGCAGCTCGCGGGCGAACACCCAGGAGACCCCGTCGCCCTGGCCGGTGCGGAAGGTTGCGTGGACGGCGTAGGGGTCGGCGACGTCGTAGTGCAGGACGACCGGGAGGGAGACATTGCCGTCGCCTGGAGCGACCAGCTGGAGGGTCAGCTCACGTGTCACCGTCGTCGGCGCCCAACTGATCATGGCCTGCTCCTTGCCGCTTCGTCCGTGGCTTCGGGGTATGACCTGGAGGGTCCCCCCACCGGGGCGGGGGAAACCCCACCCGGGATTCGTAACGCGATCCGTAAGGTGTACGGACCGGTGGGCGGTTCCGAGAGGAGTAAGCGGACCAGTGGGGACGAACGAGGACGAACCGCTGGGCGCCCAGGCGTCGGACGGCCTGCGGCACCCGTTCCGAGTCTTCTTCGCCCGCCACCGCACCCTGGACCTGGTCTACCGCGTCGTCGTCGGGGTGGTCGGTGCCGCCGTGGTCCTCGGGGGGATCGCCCTCATCCCGCTGCCGGGGCCGGGGTGGTTGATCGTGTTCGCCGGCCTGGCACTGCTGTCCACGGAGTTCGCCTGGGCCGGCCGGCTCCTGGACTTCGCCCGGTCGAAGGTCCGGGGCTGGACCGACTGGGTCACCCGGCAGTCCCTGCTGGTTCGGGCGGGCATCGGACTCGGCAGCCTGCTTGCCGTCGGCGCCGCTGGCTGGCTCTACCTCGCGACGCAGGGTGTGCCCGGCTGGTTGCCGAACTGGGGACCGCTGGCCTGACGCGGGTCGGGTAGTGTTGCGGCTCGCTCCGGGGCCGGCTCTGCCCACCCGGCGCGGGCGATTGGCTCAGCGGTAGAGCGCTCCGTTCACACCGGAGAGGTCACTGGTTCGATCCCAGTATCGCCCACATGAATGCCCAGCGGGCGAAAGCCCTGTCCGTCCCCCGCCGCTCGGGCGTTCTCGCCTTCCTGACCGCAGTTCTGGTCGCCCTGCCTCTCGGCATCTTGACTGCGCCCGCCGCCTCGGCCGCCGTGGCGCTGGACTGGGAGGTCCGCGCCAGCGGGCTGGCTGCACCGACGCACGTGACGTCGGCCCGTGATGGGTCCGGGCGGTTGTTCATAGCCGAGAAGGCCGGGCTCATCCGTATCTACGAAGACGGCACGCTGCTCACGCGCCCGTTCCTCGACATCCGCGGGCAGGTGAGGGACGACGGCGAGGCGGGCCTGCTCAGCATCGCGTTCCACCCGGACTACCGGGAGCACCCGTTCGTCTGGGTCGCCTACACCACCAACGGAAACGACGTGACGGTCGCCCGGTTCCGCGCCAGGTCCTACCAGGCCGACCGTCTCTCGACCGCGACCCAGCGACGGGTCATCACGGTCCCTCACCCGGACGAGTACGCCAACCACTTCGGCGGCCAGCTCGCCTTCGGCACCTCGGGCCTGTTGTTCATGTCGACCGGTGACGGCGGCGGCGGCGGCGACCCGCTCGGCAACGGGCAGAACCGGTCGACGTTGCAGGGCAAGATGCTGCGGATCAAGGTCCTCGGGGCCAAGTCGGCCTGCGGACGCACCTACTGCGTCCCGCAGAGCAACCCCTTTGCCGGAAAGGCGAAAGCCGGCCGCGGTGAAATCTGGGCGACCGGGCTGCGCAACGCCTGGCGCTTCTCGGTGGACCCGGACAACGGTGACCTGTGGGTGGCCGACGTCGGCCAGGACATGGCCGAGGAGATCAACCGCATCCCGGCCGGCGCGGGCGGTCGTAACCTCGGCTGGTCCTGCCGTGAAGGTCTCGGGGCGTACGACGAGTCGCGGTGCCGCGCCGGGGCCGCCTTCCAGGACCCGGTCGCGGCCTACGGGCGCAGCTTCGGCACGTCAATCACCGGTGGCTTCGTCTACCGCGGCTCGAGGTACGCGTCGCTGCTCGCCGGACGGTACGTCGCCGGCGACTTCGGGTCCGGCCGGGTCTTCTCCCTGGAGGGGTCGGCACTGGAGGCCGCCGACCAGCGACTGCCCGGGGTGACGAGCTTCGGCGAGGACGGCGACCGCGAGCTGTGGGCCGTGACGTACGAAGGAGACCTGCTCGAGATGCGGGCGTCGTGACCGCCCTCGCGAGGGTCGCCGAGATCTGGGTCTTCCCGGTCAAGTCGATGGCCGGCATCACGGTCGAGTCCGCGGAGGTCGAGCACGGCGGCCTGGGAGGTGACCGGTCCTGGGCCGTCGTCGACGAGGACGGCGCCACGGTCACCGCCGCTTCGGCCCCGCGCCTGCGGGAGGTCGTCCCGCGGCTCGTCGACGGGGAGCTGTGTCTCGACGTGCCCGGAGCGCCGGCCGGACTCGGCATAGAGACGGCCGGTGCGGCTCTGTCGTCCTTCCTCGGCCGCCCGGTCCGGCTCCAGCACCGCGGCGGCACGGGCTTCGTCGACGTCGCGCCGGTGCACCTGGTGTCGACTGCCTCGATGGCCGACGCGACCCACGCAGACGAGTGCGACGCCTGTGACATCGCGGCGCCCCGCGCCAACCTGGTGCTCGATCTCGCCACGGGTGCGGGCTCGGAGCGGGACTGGGTGGGCCGAACGATAGGTGCCGGAGCGTCGGCCCTGCACGTCGTACGCCTGCCGAAGCACTGCCTCGGGGCCTACGCCGACGTCGCGGTCACGGGGAAACTGAGTCGCGGTGACGAGGTCACGGCTCGGTAGCATCGCGAGCGACCGCACCAACTGCACGACCGCATCGACCGAACTTCGAAGGGACCTCCAGTGTCCGACCTCCGCATCACCGTCGACGGCAGCGAGCGTCAGGTCGCCGCCGGGACGACGGCCGCCGAGGTCTTCGAGGGCGATCGGTCGGTGGTCGCGGCGCGGGTGGGCGGCGAGCTCAAGGACCTGACCTACGCCGTGCAGACCGGTGACGAGGTCGAGCCGGTCGCCATCGACAGCGACGACGGACGCTCGATCCTGCGCCACTCGACCGCACACGTGATGGCGCAGGCGGTCCAGGAGCTCCACCCCGACGCGAAGCTCGGCATCGGGCCGCCGATCGAGAACGGCTTCTACTACGACTTCGACGTCGAGACCCCGTTCACCCCCGAGGACGTGGCGGCCATCGAGAAGCACATGACGCGCATCGTCAAGGAGGGCCAGGCCTTCTCGCGACGGGTCGTGACCGAGGACGAGGCGCGGGCGGAGCTCGCGGACGAGCCCTACAAGCTCGAGCTGATCGGCCTCAAGGGCGGCGGGTCCGGCGACGACGGCTCAGCTGTCGAGGTCGGGGGCAGCGAGCTCACCATCTACGACAACGTGCGCCGTGGCGGTGAGCTGGCGTGGAAGGACCTCTGCCGCGGGCCGCACGTCCCATCGACACGCCTGATCGGCAACGGGTTCACGCTGATGCGGTCCGCTGCGGCCTATTGGCGGGGGAGTGAGAAGAACCCCCAGCTTCAGCGCATCTACGGCACCGCGTGGGAGTCGCGCGATGCGCTCAAGGCGCACCTGCAACGGCTCGAGGAGGCGGAGAAGCGCGACCACCGCAGGCTCGGCGCCGAGCTCGACCTCTACTCGTTCCCCGACGAGATCGGCTCCGGCCTGGTCGTCTTCCACCCCAAGGGCGGGGTGATCAAGCGGGAGATGGAGGACTACGTCCGGGCCCGGCACCTCGAGGAGGGCTTCCTCTACGTCGGCACGCCGCACATCGCCAAGCAGGTCTTGTTCGAGACCTCGGGCCACCTGCCCTACTTCGCCGACACGATGTTCCCGCCCATGGAGATGGAGGGGAGCAGCTACTACCTCAAGGCCATGAACTGCCCGATGCACAACCTGATCTACCGGTCGCGCGGGCGGTCCTACCGTGAGCTGCCGCTGCGGTTGTTCGAGTTCGGCGCGGTCTACCGCTTCGAGAAATCCGGCGTGGTGCACGGACTGACCCGCGTCCGCGGCCTGACGATGGACGACTCGCACTCCTACGTGACGCCGGAGCAGGCGCCGGGGGAGATCAAGCACCTGCTGGACTTCGTGCTGGGCCTGCTCAAGGACTTCGGCCTCGACGACTTCTACCTCGAGCTGTCAACGCGAGACGACGCCAAGGACAAGTTCATCGGGTCGGACGAGCAATGGGACGCGGCCACCAGGGTGCTCGCGGACGCGGCCACCGAGACCGGGCTGGAGCTGGTGCCCGACCCGGGCGGCGCGGCGTACTACGGTCCGAAGATCTCGGTGCAGGCCCGAGACGCGATCGGCCGCACCTGGCAGATGTCGACGATCCAGTACGACTTCAACATGCCCGAGCGCTTCAAGCTGGAGTACCAGGCCGCTGACGGATCGCGCCAGCAGCCGGTCATGATCCACTCGGCGAAGTTCGGCTCGATCGAGCGGTTCATGGGCGTACTCGTCGAGCACTACGCCGGCTCTTTCCCGCCCTGGCTCGCGCCGGTGCAGGTCGTCGGCATCCCGATCACCGACGAGCACGTGCCCTACCTGCTAGACGTCGCGACGCGACTGCGCGAGCGAGGCATCCGGGTCGAGGTCGACACCTCCGACGACCGCATGCAGAAGAAGATCCGCACAGCGCAGAAGCAGAAGGTCCCCTACATGCTGCTCGCAGGCGACGAGGACGTCGCCAAGGAGGCGGTGTCCTTCCGATACCGCAGCGGCGAGCAGCGCAACGGCGTCCCGGTCCCCGAGGCGGTCGAGGAGATCGCGCGTGCCGTCGCCGAGCGGGTCCAGGTCTAGGGGATGGCTGACCGACTGGAGCGGCTGTGGGCGCCGCACCGGCTGGCCTACGTCACCGGCGACATAGGCAAGCCGGACCCCGACGGTGCCGGCTGTCCGTTCTGCGCGATCCCCGACAAGGACGACCGCGAGGGGCTCGTCATCGCTCGCGGCGGGTCGGTCTACGCCGTGCTCAACCTGCACCCCTACAACCCTGGGCACCTCATGGTCGTGCCCTATCGCCACGTCGCCGAGCTCGAGGACCTCACCGACGAGGAGAGCAGCGACCTGGCCGACTTCACCCGCCGGGCCGTCGTGGCCGTCAAGGGGGCGTCGGCTCCCCAGGGCTTCAACGTCGGGCTCAACCTCGGCCGGGTGGCCGGCGGGTCGCTGGCCGACCACCTGCACCAGCACGTCGTGCCGAGGTGGGGTGGCGACTCGAACTTCATGACGGTCGTGAGCGACACCAAGGTGATGCCGCAGCTGCTCGCCGATACCGCCGGAATGCTGCGCGAGGTGTGGCCGGCATGACGATTCATCCCGTGCCTTCCATGCGTCCCGGGCTCCCGACGATGCTGTACGACGGGGCGTGCGGCCTCTGCACCCGTGTCATGGAGCTCGCGGTGGCCCGGTTGCCCGACCGGGTGGCGTGGGTGCCCTACCAGTCCGCCGACCTCCCGGCGTACGGAATCAGCGAGGCCGAGGCGACCCGCTCGGTGCACCTGGTCGACCCGTCCGGGCGGGTCGAGCACGGCAGCGCAGCCGTTGCGCGCGTCCTGGTGCACTCTGGTGGCCGCTGGGCGCTGCTTGGTCGCGTCCTGCTGGTCCCTCCGGTCTCGCTGGTCGCCGAGGTGATCTACCGCCTGGTGGGCCGCGTGCGGGGCCCGCTATGAGCCCCCGACTATGAGCCCCCGGCTATGAGAATCGTCACGGCGGTGAGCTCGAGCGCCCGGCACGAGTTCTCCAAGACCGACCGACCGGTCGTGCGACGCAGCCCAACATCCGTCAGGTGCACCTGGTGCACGCGGAGCTCCACGACGAGCTCGCGACGGCCGGCTTCGTCGTGGGGCCGGGGGACATGGGCGAGAACGTGACCACCCGGGGGGTGGACCTGCTCGCGCTGCCCACCGGCACCCGCCTGCGCCTGGGGGAGTCGGCCGTCATCGAAGTGACCGGGCTGCGCAACCCATGCGTCCAGCTCGAGGTCCGCCCCGGTGACCTGGTCGTCGTGGAGGCGCCCGCCGAGCCGCACCGCCCGCTCCTCCCGGTGTGAACGGTATCGAAGTGGTATCGTCAGGCCATGGCCATGACGCTGCGCACCGACGAAGAGCTCGATCGGGCTCTGAGCGCCCTTGCCGAGGCCGAGGGGATTTCCCGGCAGGAGATCATCCGGCGGGCAGTGCTGGAGCGTTACGAACGGGCGGGGCACACATCCACGGTGAGTTCGAGCACGGAGCGCATGGTCGACCGCTGGGGTGACGTCCTGGACCGGTTGGGCTCGGTGTGACCCCGGTCGAGTATCTGGATCTGGAGGACCTGCTCGGCCTCGTTCGCATCCTGGGTCTGGGACCCGTGCGTGACATCGGCCTTCTCGACTCGGCCGTGGCTCGTTCACGGTCCAGCGCCTTCGGCGCGGATGCCTATCCGACTCTGGAGCTCAAGGCGGCAGCGCTCCTGCACTCGATCACCCGCAACCACGCATTGGTGGACGGGAACGAGAGGCTGGCGTGGCTGGCGACAGTCGTGTTCGTGGACATCAACGCGCACGAGCCCCGGCTCTCCGACGACGAGGCAGGTGCCCTCGTGATGTCCGTGGCCGAGGGTCAGTTCGACGTCACGGCCATCGCGACGGCGTTGCGACTGCGTCCCCTCGGCTGACCGGCAAGGGGCCGTTCAGGTCGGGGTGTCCTGCTCCTGGATCTTGGCGGCGAGCTGGGAGGGCATCGGCTCGTGGCGGAGGTAGTGCCGGGAGAACGTGCCGGTGCCGTGGGAGAGCGAGCGCAGGTCGACGGCGTACCGCGTGATCTCCATCTCCGGCACCTCCGCCTTGACCAGGGAGCGCCCGCTGCCGATCGGCTCCGTCCCGGTCACCCGGCCGCGACGAGTCGACAGGTCGCCCATGATGGCTCCGACGTACTCGTCGGCGACCAGCACCGAGAGATCGTCGACGGGTTCGAGCAGGTGGATCCGGGTCGCCCTGGCGGCGTCCTTGAGGGCTAGCGCGCCGGCGGCCTGGAAGGCCATGTCCGAAGAGTCCACCGAGTGCGCCTTCCCGTCGAGCAAGGTGACCCGGATGTCCACCACCGGGTAGCCGGCCGCGACGCCGCGTTCCATCTGGGTGCGCACCCCCTTCTCCACCGAGGGGATGAACTGTCGCGGCACCGAGCCGCCGACCACCTTGTCGATGAACTCGAAGCCGGCACCGGACTCCAGCGGCTCGACCTCGACGTCGCACACGGCGTACTGCCCGTGGCCGCCGGACTGCTTGACGTGCCTCCCCTTGCCGGCCGACTTCTCGGCGAACGTCTCGCGCAGCTGCACCCGGACCGGCACTGAGTCGACGTCGATGCCGTAACGATTGCGCAGGCGGTCGAGGAGCACGTCGAGATGCGCCTCGCCCAGGAACCACAGCACCAGCTGGTGGGTCTCGGGGTTGTTCTCCAGCCGCAGCGTCGGGTCCTCCGCGACGAGCCGGCCGAGTGCCTGCGAGAGCTTGTCCTCGTCGGCCTCGGACCTGGCGACCACCGCGACCGGGAGCAGTGGCTGGGGCATCACCCACGGCTCCATCAGCAGCGGCTCGTCCTCGGCCGAGAGGGTGTCGCCGGTCTCGGCGCGAGCGAGCTTGGCCACCGCGCAGATGTCGCCGGCGACCGCCTGCGAGACGGTTCGCTGATTCTTGCCCAGCGGGGAGGTCAGGGCCCCGACCTTCTCCTCCAGGTCGTGGTCCTCGTGCCCCCGCTCGCTGCCGAAGTGGCCTGAGACGTGCAGGATCGTGTCCGGTCGCAGGGTGCCGGAGAAGACCCGGACGAGGGAGATGCGCCCGACGTACGGGTCGGTGGTGGTCTTGATGACCTCGGCCACCAGCGGCCCGGCCGGGTCGCACGTCAGGGGGCCGCGGGGCGAGCCGTCGGGGGAGGTCACCGGGGGTACCTCGTGCTCCAGCGGGGACGGGAAGCCCTGGGTCACGACGTCGAGCAGCTCGGTCATGCCCGTTCCGTTGAGCGCGGCGGTGGCGAGCACCGGGTAGAACGAGCCCCGGGCGACCGCCGTCTCGAGGTCGTCCACCAGGACCTTCAGCTCGATGTCCTCGCCGCTGAGGTAGCGGTCCATCAGCGTCTCGTCCTCGGACTCCGCGATGATCCCCTCGATCAGCGCGTTGCGGGCGGTGTCGATCAGGGGTACGTGCTGCGGGTCGGGCTCGCGCTCGACGCGGGTGCCGCCGGAGTAGTCGGCAACGGTGCGCGAGAGGAGGCCGATCACCCCGGCCGCGACTCCCTCTTCGTCGGCCATCGGAAGGTAGAGGGGCAGGACCCCGTCGCCGAACACCCGCTGGCAGATGGCCACCGCCTCGTCGAAGTCCGCGCGGTCCTTGTCCAGCTTGGTGATGACCACCGCTCTGGGCATCCTTACCGCAGCGCACTCCTCCCAGAGCATCTGGGTGGCCGCGTCCACACCGTCGACCGCAGAGACGACGAACAGCGCCGCGTCGGCGGCACGCAGCCCGGCGCGCAGGTCACCGACGAAGTCGGCGTAGCCCGGCGTGTCCAGCAGGTTGACCTTGACCCCGCCGTACACCAGGGGGGCCAGGGAGAGGGACACCGAGCGCTGCTGGCGGTGCTCGGCCTCGTCGAAGTCGCTGACCGTGGTGCCGTCCTCGACCCGTCCCGCGCGGGCGATCGTGCTCGTGGCCGCCAGCAGCGCCTCAACGAGGGTGGTCTTCCCGGAGCCCGAGTGGCCGACGAGCACGACGTTGCGCACGGACCCCGGCTGGTCGGGCGCCGGAGCACCGCCGGTGGTCCCGACCGAGCTGTTGGTCTGCGTCATGCCGTCCAGCCTTCACCCCGGCGCGCACCGGCACAAGGGCAGGTCCTCGGGCCGTCGCTACGATCGCGGGCGCAGGACGCCATCGACCCCGACCGCCGCCCGATGCACAGGACGACCCCTCGACATGCTGAACCGCTTCGCGCGAGCCCTCTTCACGCGGGTCTTCACGCCCATCGCCCGGTTCTTGGTCGCCCGCGGGGTGAGCCCCGACGTGGTCACCCTCATCGGGACACTCGGCGTGGCGTTCGGTGCGCTCGCCTTTTATCCGCGCGGCGAGTTCTTCTGGGGCACCATCGTCATCACGCTGTTCGTGTTCTCCGACCTCGTCGACGGCACGATGGCGCGGATGAGCGAACGCTCCAGCCGCTGGGGCGCCTGGCTGGACTCGACCCTGGACCGGGTCGGCGACGCCGCCGTGTTCGTGGGCATCGCCCTGTGGTTCGCCGGTGACGGCGACGACACCCTGCTGCTCGTCCTGAGCCTCTACTGCCTCTCCAGCGGCGCCGTCGTCTCCTACGCCAGGGCGCGGGCCGAGGGCCTCGGGATGACCGCGAACGTCGGCGTCACCGAGCGGGCGGACCGGCTGGTCATCGCTCTCGTGGCGACGGGACTCGACGGGATCGGCGTGCCCTACGTACTGGCCCTGGCGCTCTGGTACATCGCCGTCGGCAGCACGATCACGATCGCGCAGCGGACGCTGACCGTGCGCCGGCAGTCGCAGGCCGAGGCGCCCCCCGAGCGACCTTCTTGACGCGACGCGCCGGCAGGTCGCGCAAGAGGGTCGCTGACGAGCTGACCTACCGGCTGTACGCCGGGGCGTGGGGTCTGGTGCGACGGCTGCCCGAGCCGGTGGCCTACCGGCTCTTCGACCTGGTGGCCGACGTCATGTGGCGGCGACGCGGTCGTTCGGTCCGCCGGCTGGAGGCGAACCTGCGGCGGGCCCGGCCGGACGCCACTGACCCGGAGCTGCGCGAGCTCACCCGGGCCGGGCTGCGCACCTACCTGCACTACTGGTGCGACGCCTTCCGCCTTCCCGACTGGGACCGTGACCGCGTCGTGGGCAGCGTGCGCGTCGAGGGCGAGCACCACCTCCGGGCCGATGTCGGAGCGGGGAGCCGCGGAGTCGTTGCCGCGCTGATGCACATGGGCAACTGGGACCACGCCGGTGCCTGGGCGACGCTGACGGGCGCTCCGGTCGTCACGGTGGCCGAGCGGCTGCGCCCGGAGCGTCTCTACGAGCGCTTCCTCGCCTACCGGGAGGGGCTCGGGATGGAGATCCTGCCCCTGACCGGGGGAGAGGGTGACCTGCTGGACAGGTTGTCCCGGCGGCTGCGCGAGGGCCGGCTGGTCCCGTTGCTCGCCGACCGTGACCTTCGAGCCTCCGGCATCGAGGTGGTCCTGCTCGGCGAGGCGACCAGGATGCCCCCGGGGCCGGCGATGCTCGCCCTGCGGACCGGAGCCGCGTTGCTCCCGGTCAGCATCTGGCACGAGGACGTCGGTGCCCGGCGGCGAACCCGATCCGGGCTGGTCATCCGCTTCCACGACGAGATCGTCCCGCCCGTTACGGGCCGGACCCGTGAGAAGGTCACGACCATGACCCAGCAGGTCGCCGACGTGTTCGGTGACGCCATCCGTGCGCACCCGCAGGACTGGCACATGCTCCAGCCGCTCTGGCTCGCCGACCTCCCGGCTCGTGCCGAGGGACCTCCCCGAGCCACGCGGACTCCGTGAAGGTCGGCATCGTCTGCCCCTACTCGTGGGACGTCCCGGGCGGGGTGCAGTTCCACGTCCGTGATCTCACCGAGGTGCTGATGGCGCGGGGCCACGAGGTCTCGGTCCTCGCGCCGGCAGACGACGACACGCCGCTGCCCCCTTACGTCGTCCCCGCCGGGCGGGCGGTCCCCGTGCCGTACAACGGCTCGGTGGCGCGGGTGAACTTTGGCCCGCTCTCGGCCGCCCGGGTCCGTCGGTGGCTGCGGGAGGGCGAGTTCGACGTCCTGCACATTCACGAGCCGGCGACCCCGTCCCTGTCCATCCTCGCCTGCTGGGCCGCGACAGGAGCCATTGTCGCCACCTTCCACACTGCCAACCTGCGCTCCCGGGCGATGCTCGCGGCCGCACCCTTCCTCGAGTCGGCGCTGGAGAAGATCGGCGCGCGGGTCGCGGTCTCGGAAGACGCGCGCCGGACCCTCGTCGAGCACATGGGCGGTGACGCTGTCCTCATCCCCAACGGCGTGTTCGTCGACCGGTTCGCCGCCGCCGATCCGGAGCCGGTCTGGCGCGGGACGAACGGTACCGTGGGGTTCATCGGCCGCCTCGACGAGGAGCGCAAGGGCCTGCCGACCCTGCTCGCGGCGATGGAGGCCGTCGTGGCGGCGCGCCCCGGTATACGACTCCTCGTTGCGGGGCGCGGTGACGCCGAGGAGGCCGTGGACGACGTGTCGCCCGCGGTCCGCGACGCGGTCACGTTCCTCGGCGTGGTCAGCGAGGCCGACAAGGCCCGGCTGCTGCGCACCGTCGACGTCTACGTGGCTCCTAACCTCGGCGGCGAGAGCTTCGGGATCATCCTGGTGGAGGCGATGTCGGCCGGGGCGCCCGTGCTGGCATCAGACCTCGACGCCTTCGGCCGGGTTCTCGACGGCGGTCGGGTGGGAGTCCTCTTCCCGGCGGGGGATCCGGACGCCCTCGCCACGTCCTTGCTCGACCTGCTCGACGACGAAGCGCGGCGGAGGAAGCTGTGCGCCGACGGCCGCGAGTGGGTGCGCCGCTTCGACTGGTCGGTTGTGGCCGGTGACCTCATCGCGGTCTACGAGACGGTGCGCGCAGGAGCCGGCGCGGTGGGCGAGGCCGACGTACGCCCCTGGCGCGACCGCCTGCGCCGCTGACCCAGCGCCTCGCGCCGACCTATGCTGGGCGGACGTGACCAGCCCGAACATCTCCGTCGTCGTCGTTGTCGCCGCCGTGCTCGCCGGCGTGATGGTCCTGGGGTGGTACCTCACCTTCAGCGCCACCCGCCTCGACCGGCTGCACGCACGGCTCGAGGGGGCTCGCAGCGCGCTGGACGCCCAGCTCGTGCGCCGGGCCTCGGTGGCTCTGCAGATCGCGGGCTCGGGCCGCCTCGACCCGGCGACCTCGCTGCTGCTCGCCGACGCCGCCCACGAGGCCCGAGAGGTGGACGGGTCGGACCAGACGTCGCGGGAGGTGACCGAGAGCAACCTCACCGGTGCGCTGCAGGCGGCCTTCGCCGAGCCAAGCGTGGCGGGCGACCTTCGGCAGGACCCGGTCGGTCGGGAGCTGCTCCACGAACTCTCAGCCGCCGGACTGCGGGTCCAGCTGGCGAGACGCTTCCTCAACGACGTCGTGCGCGCCGCCCGGGTTGTCCGGCGCAAGCGTGTCGTGCGCTACCTGCGCCTCGCGGGACACGCCGAGTGGCCGGCGACCTTCGAGATGAGCGACACGCCGCCCGACACCGTCGCGGGTGCCGCGTTCATCTAGACCCCTTACGGTTTTGGGTGTGACACCTGCACCCCACCCTGCCTCCGTCCGCCTCCGAACCGCCGCTCTGCTGGGCACTGCTCTGCTGGCCCTGACCACTGTTCTGACGGCCTGCTCCTCCGACCCCGAGCCGGACCAGACCACCGCGAAGGACACCTCCAGCCCGGAGCCGAGCGTGTCGACGTCGGCCCCGCCGGTGCCCTCGTTGCTGTCGGGCCGGATGGGCCGGCCGGACCAGCCCGTGTTCGCGGTGAAGATCGACAACACCGCCAAGGCGCACCCGCAGGTGGGGCTGTCCAAGGCCGACGTCGTCTACGTCGAGCAGGTTGAGGGCGGGGTGACCCGGCTCGCCGCGATCTACTCCAGCGAGTACCCGAGGTACGTCGGCCCGGTGCGCAGCGCGCGGATCACCGACATCGGGCTCCTCAAGCAGTACGGCAAGGTCGGGCTGATCTACTCCGGCTCCCAGAACAAGCTCCTGGACAACCTCCGGCGCGCGCCACTCGGCCTGGTGTCCTTCGACGCGGACCGCAGCGGCTACCGCCGTGCGAGCGACCGCACCCAGCCGTACGACGTCATCGGCACCTTCGACGACCTGCGCGGGCGGGCCGGGAAGGTCGACCCGCCCAGCGAGGTCGGCTACACCTTCGGCCCGGCATCGCTGGGCGGCAAGCCGGCCAAGGCGGTGACCGTGCGCTACCCGGGGGCCCGGGTCGGTGCGCAGTGGTCGGCCAAGGGCGAGCGCTGGCTGCTGTCGATGGACGGCGCACCGGCGATGGCCGCCGAGGGTGGCCGTCTTGGGCCGACGACGCTGGTGGTCCAGTTCACCGACGTCATGGCGTCGAACTACTACGACATCAACGGGGCTAACACGCCGCTGACCGAGACCGTCGGCAAGGGCCGGACGCTGGTCTTCCGCGACGGGCAGGTCTACCAGGGCGCATGGTCCCGAGCCAAGGCGGGCGACCCCACCGCCTACACAATCGGCGGTGCGCCGGCCGTGTTCGCCCCCGGGCAGGTCTGGGTGGCCCTTCTGGGGCGCGACCGGCCGGTGACCATCGGCTGAGTCGGGCTTAGAATGGTGG
>JAJAYQ010000188.1 GCA_026786145.1 Spirochaetaceae bacterium
GCCGACCCAGTCCAGCAGGCCGCCCCAGGTGAGCCGCTCGTGCTGCACCGTCAGGACACCGTCCACAAGAGTCACGACCAGTGGGCCGTCGACCTTGGTGACCTCCACCTGGGCGCCGCCGGACTCGGCGTCCTCGGTGCGACCGACCACGTCCACGCTGCCGCTGACCATCCGGACCTCGAGCCGGCGTACGCCCTCGAGGTCGATCGACTGCGGCTTCTCGATCCGCCATTGCTCGTGCGTCAGTGTGCTCCCATCACGATGTATCGCGTCCAGACAGACGATATATCGCGTTGCCGCGATGTCAAGTGGCGACTTTGCACGGCGGATGATCGCTCCAGCAGGTATCTACGCCTAGCGGGGCGATCACCCGCCTGCCGTACGTGGTCCATTCCAGGGTTCGGAGGTAGGCTCAGTCCTCGGCCAAGACGTGGCGCAGGTAGCCTGGGGGTCGGCGAGGTAGGACCGCCAGTGGGTGACCAGATCGAGGTCCGCCCACGCCGTCGAGCGGAAGCCGCGGTCGTCGAGCTCCAGCACGGTCGCGCCAGGGAGCGAGGCGAGCAGGGGGGAATGTGTCGCGCACAGCACCTGCGCGCCGGACGCAGCGAGGTCGGCGAACATTCCGAGCAGGCCGAGGCAGGCCGTGAAGGACAGCGCCGACTCCGGCTCGTCGAGCAGGTAGAAGCCGGGTGCGTCGAAGCGCGTCCGGAGCACCTCGAGGAACGCCTCGCCGTGGCTGAGCTCGTGGAACGTCGGGTCGCGAGGACCCGGCGCCTCTTGCTCTAGGTAGGTGAACAGGCTGTGCATGGTCTCGGCCCGGAAGAAGTACGACCAGCGCGGTGACCCAGCGGTCCTGACGACGCGCAGCGCATCGTGCAGCCCCGACTCGCTCTCGCGCGTGCGGTGCATGGCGCTGGCCGAGCCGCCTTCGGGGTTGAGCCCGTAGGCCATGGCGACGGCCTCGACGACGGTGGACTTGCCCGACCCGTTCTCGCCGACGAGGAAGGTGACGCCCGGGGCGAGGTCGAGCCCATCCTCGAGGAGCTGGCGGACCGGAGCCAGCATGTACGGCCAGGCGGAGGGGTCGTAGGTGGCCTGCGGGTGACGCTCGACCCGCCGCACCGGCCCCGATCGCTGCACGCCGAGCCGGTCAGTCGTCGTCGTCGAGGCGGGCCAGCCAGGTGGCCAGGCGCTCGACGGGGACCTCGAAGTCGGGGTTGAGGTCGACGAACTCCTGCA
>JAJAYQ010000189.1 GCA_026786145.1 Spirochaetaceae bacterium
GCCACGGTGGAAGTCAAGACAGCAGTCCAAGGGGTAGGAGACAGGGGGAGGCCACGGGATATTCGGCGGCCGCACCAGTTTAGACGGTCCAGAACCCGACAAAGTTCACTTGAGCAGCCGGGAGAGCCTCCGGTCGGCCAGCGGCTTGCCCCCGGTCTGGCACGTCGGGCAGTACTGAAGGGACGAGTCAGCGAACGAGACCTCGCGCACGGTGTCCCCGCACACCGGACACGGCTTGCCGGTCTGCCCGTGCACCCGCATGGCCGTCTTCTTCTCCTTCTTCAGCTCCCCGGCCGCCAGCCCCGACGCGCGGGCCACAGCGTCGCGCAGGACCGTCTGCAGCGCCTCGTAGAGCCGCCCCACCTCCCCCTCGCTGAGCGCGGCCCCGTGCTTGAACGGCGACAGCCGCGCCGCATGCAGCACCTCGTCCGAGTAGGCGTTGCCCACCCCCGCCAGCCAGGACTGGTCCTTGAGCAGCCCCTTGACCTGCTTGTTCGCGCCGGCCAGCAGCGCCGCAAGCTCCACCTCGCCGAAGCCGGGCGCCAGCGGGTCCGGGCCCAGGCGGGCGATCCCCGGCACGTCGTACGGCGAGTGGACGACGTACATCGCCAGCCTCTTCCGCGTACCGGCCTCGGTCAGGTCCCACCCGGAGCCGTCGTCGAGGTGGACCCGGGCGGCCAGCGGGCTCTTCCCGGGCCTCGGGGGCACCGGCGACAATGCGTCGGACCAGCGCAGCCAGCCCGCCCGCGCGAGGTGGGTGACGAGGAACACACCGGACACGTCCGCCGCGAGGAACTTGCCGTGCCGGGCGAACCCGGTGATCTCCAGGCCCTGGAGCGCGCTCAGCGGCGGGTCGTACGTCTTGAGCACGCTGAACGCGGCCAGGTCCACCCGTGCGACCACCCGGCCCACCGCACGCTCGGTCAGGAACTCGACCAGCGCCTCGACCTCGGGCAGCTCAGGCACGGGTCAAGTGTGCCAAAAAGGTGCCGTCACCCGTTCGGCGAGTCCAGCGAGGTCGCCGCCGAACCGACGCATTAAGGGCAGGCACGCTCCGCCCGGATCCCTGCCCCCGCGGAATCCGCCGACCCGAGGACGACACATCGTGGCCCACCTCTCTCCCCGCGTGACGGCATCAACCGGCGCGCCGAGCGTGGCCGCGCTGATCGTCGCGCCGGTCCGGCAGAGAGCCGCTGCGCTGGTGACCGCCTTCGTGCTCGTCCTGGCTGCCCTGCTCACCGGCGCCGTCACGGCCCGGCCCGCGGGCGCGACCAACGTGGAGGACACCTTCACCGACCGCCTCAACCAGGCGCGCTCGTCGCGCGGGGCCCCGCAGCTGACCACCCGCGCCCACCTGGTCGCCGTAGCCCGCGAGCAGGCGGTCCGGATGGCCAACAGGAGCACGCTCTACCACAACCCGAACCTGACCTCCGACGTCAACAACTGGCGCTGGGTCGGCGAGAACGTCGGCTACGGCCCGGACGCCGCCACCGTGCACGTCGCCTTCATGAACAGCCCGGCGCACAAGGCCAACATCCTCGACCGCGACTACACCGAGGTCGGCATCGGCGCGGTCGTCCGCGACGGTCGCGTCTGGGTGGCCGAGGTGTTCCGGCGTCCCGCGCGCATCACCACCAGCTCCGTGCGCACCGTGAGCTCCGTCGCGAGCCGGCCGGACCACGCGCTGCGCCTCGGTAGCCGCGGTGCGGCGGTGACCCGCGTCCAGGCCCGGCTGGGCCTGTCGCGCACCGGCTACTACGGCACCTACACCAAGGCTGCCGTGTCCCGCTTCCAGCAGCGCCAGGGCTGGGACGGCCGCGGCAACTGCGGCCGCAAGACGTGGGCGCGCCTGTTCTAGCGCGAACCGGGGCCGCCGAGCGCAGCCCCCCAGAGACGAACGACGTCGGATGCGGGAGGAGGGGCCCGCACCCGGCGTCGTTTCTCGTCCACCGGAAACGTCAGTCCGTCGGGTGACGCCAGCGCAGATCGCGGAACCGGCCAAACCCGCGGTCGGCGCTGAGCCAGACCGCATTGTTCTCCACGGCGTAGGCACCCAGATAGGCATCCGCCACGTCGTTGCCGCCGGCCCCGGCAGCTTCGGCAAGACCACGGAAGATGTCCCAGTGACGCTGCCCGGGACGAAGGAGCATCGCTGCAGGGGCATCGACCAGCGACTTCGCCATCGCCCACGCGTCGATCTGCGGGGTCGGATCAGTGAAAACTCGACGGTTGGTGATCACGCGCAGGAACCCGGCGAGGACAGCATCCGGGAGCCCCAGCGGCTCGCCGCCGTTCGCGAGTCCTTCCAGGAGAGGTCCGTACGCCCGCTGTTCGGGCAGATCCGCACGATGGGCATACACGAGGACGTTGACGTCAACGCAGTTCATCGACCGGGCGATCCTCGTCGAGCGCTTCCCGCAGGCCGGCGGACGACGACAGGTCCATGCCCGGACGCAGGCCACCGGCACCTGAGGCCTGGACTGTGAACGGGTGCCTCTCCGCACTGTCCTCGTCGGCCAGGGCTCGGCGTACGGCGTCCTCGATCACCGAGGCCACGGTCCGCCCCGCAGCGGCGGAGCGGGCCTTCACCTGCCGGTACAGAACGTCATCGATGCGGATGGTCGTGCGCATGTCGGCATCTTAGCATCTTGCAAGAGCATCTAAGTGTCGCAGTCGTCGGAAGGTTCTCACCCCTCGGACCTATCGCTCGCACGCCGGACAATCCATGATGAGCCCTATGGGTGAGGTGGCGCACAGCGAGCGCGCAGACGTCCTCGCGCTGCCCTCCAGCGGCGAGGTTCTGGCCGACGTCCGAGGCAACGGCCGCTGGATGCGGGTGACGTGGCACGACGAGGCCGACGTGGTCGTCCTGAGCCTCTGGAAGCAGATGTCCTGCGTGGGCACCCTGCGGCTGGACCGGTCCGACGTCCCCGGCCTCGTGGACACCCTCGTCAAGGGCCTCGCGCACACCTCGGCTCCGAGCGCAGCTCGTCGGGCTTGATGTCGCACCATGGAAACCCGACGTGAACCTGAAGAAGGTTGGTGCGCGAGGGGGGAGTTGAACCCCCACACCCTTTCGGGCACACGGACCTGAACCGTGCGCGTCTGCCTATTCCGCCACTCGCGCGAGCGCCAGCAGGTTAACACGCAGCCCCCGGCCAAATTCGCCCTCAGCATCGCTTCCACCACCCCCCACCGAGATCGTCAGCGACCTTCTGGCGCGACTCACCGGCGTTTCCACAACTAAAGGTCGCTCGGGCTCGGTTGATCCCGTCATCCACACCCGGCCCACGACACGGACCCGTCCACAGCACCCGATCAGGTGGCCACCAGGACGCTGCCACGCGGACAGTGTCGTTCAGCGTGACCCGCACCCCGCCGCGACCGCTTCCCGACGACCTCGTCCGGCGTCCGTTGCTCCGCCGGGACGCGCTCGGAGCCGGCCTGAGCGCCCACGAGCTGCGCGGCCCGCACTGGAGCCGGCCACTGAGGGGCCTCTACCGATGGGGTGGGGCACGAGCCGACGTGGCGGACCGCATCGCCGAGGTGGCCGCCCTGTTGCCGCCGGGTGCCGCCATCGGCGGGTGGGCCAGCCTCTGGTGGCAGGGGGCAGCGGACCTGGACGGCCGTGCTGACCTGCGCGTGGACCGGGTCAGTGCCCTCCCCCGGTCAAGGGCAGCGGCGCCACGGACCCGCGAGGCGGCCCTGCCCGGGCTCACCCCCGTCCTCGTCTGCCTCGGACCCGGGGCGCGGATCAGGCCCCGGCCCGAGATCGACATCAGCCGCCGAAAGCTACTGGAGGAGGACGTGCTGGAGATCGACGGCATCCCGTTCGTCCGGCCGGCTCGCAGTGCCGTCGACCTGATCGGGCGGCAGCCTCCCGAGCTCGGACTGGCCTCGATCGATGCCGCTATCCGCGGCGGCGCCACGACGGCCGGGTCCGTGCAGCGCTATCTCGACCATCATCCCGGCGTACACGGGCGCCCCCAGATCCTTCGTGTGGTCGGGCTGGCTGACGGGCGGGCCCGGTCGAGGCCAGAGTCGGTGATGCGGTGGATCTGGGTCGTCCTGGCCGGCTTGCCGCCACCTCTCGTGAACGCAGAGATCTGCGACTCCCAGGGCATCCTGCTCGGGATACCCGATCTCCTGGACCTCGAGGCCGGGCTGGTCGGGGAGTGCGACGGCGCACACCACCGCGAGCTCCACCAGCACACGTCCGACAACATCCGCGAGGAGCGCTTCGAGGATCACAACCTCGAGGTCGTACGGGCCACCAGCATCGACCTGTGGCCACGGCGGCGGGAGCTCGTCCAACGGATCCTGGCCAAGCACCGCCGGGGCAACACCCGCGACCGCTCGCGTGACGCCTGGTACCTCCGCCGCGCTGCCTGACCAGGGTTCGACCCCTCCGTGGCCGCCCGCGAGCCATCCCGAGCGACCTTGTGGCGCAACTCGCCGGCGTGTCCGCGCCACCAGGTCGCTGGTGATCTTGGGGGCGAGGGCTGGGGAGGGGGCGAGGGCTGGGGAGGGGGCAAGGGCTGGGAGGGGCTGGGAGGGGCGTACGGCGGGCAGCAGCGGGGAACAGGGCAGCCCAACGGGCCCGGCTACGATCTGGTAGCCGGGCCGTCCGGTTGCCCGCACGACCCGGCGAGGAGGTGGCTTGGCCCCGATGGGCGTCCTTCAACGCTTCGAGCAACGCATCGAGGAGATGGTGAACCGGCCCTTCGCCCGGGCGTTCAAGGCCGAAGTGCAGCCGGTGGAGATCGCCAGCGCCCTCCAGCGCGAGTGCGACGACCGGGCCGCGATCGTGGCCCGCGGCCGCACGATGGTGCCCAACTCCTTCACCGTCGCCCTCGGCGAGCACGACTACGAGCGCCTCGACCTCTACCACGAGGCCCTGCGCGAAGAGCTCGCAGCCATGGTCCGGGAGCACGCCGAGGAGCAGCGCTACGCGTTCATCGGGCCGGTCACGATCGACTTCGTGCGCGACGACGAGCTCCCCACCGGCCGGTTCCAGGTCCGCAGCGCCGCCGTGGCCGGTGCCACCGGCCGGGCGAGCAGCCCCGGCTCCCAGCCCAAGCAGGGAGCCGGGGTGCCCTGGGTGGAGGTCGGCGGCGTGACGTACGCCCTGGCCCGCCCGGTCACCCGGATCGGGCGCGGCGAGGAGTCCGACCTGCGCATCGACGACCCGGGCATCTCCCGCGACCACGCCGAGCTGCGCCGCTCGGGGGGCGACGTGACGGTCGTGGACCTGGGGTCCACCAACGGCGTGGTCATCGACGGCGAGCGCGTCGAGCAGGCCCGCCTGCGCGACGGCAACCGGGTGCTCCTGGGCAGCACCACGGTGGTCTTCCACGCAGGGGGCAAGTCTTGAGCGAGCGACGAGCGCCAGCGAGGCGCACGAGCGAAACGAGTGCGCAGTGAGCGAGATGTCCGAGCTGACGCTGACGGTCATCCGGCTCGGCTTCCTCGCGGTGCTGTGGATGTTCGTCCTCACCGCGGTCAGCGTGATGCGCTCCGACCTGTCCGGACGCCGGGCCACCACCCGGTCGCAGCCGTCCCGGCGGGCCACCTCGGCACCGTCGCCCCGCCGCGAGCGGGCGGAGAAGCCGCCGAAGCCGGCCAAGGGCCGGCGCGGCGTGCCCAGCACGCTGGTGGTCACCCAGGGCGCGCTGTCGGGGACCACGGTGCGGCTCGGGGACCAGCCCGTGACCCTCGGCCGTTCCCAGGAGTCCACGATCGTCCTCGACGACGACTACGTCTCCGGCCGCCACGCCCGCTTCTTCCCCCGTGACGGCCACTGGTTCGTCGAGGACGCCGGCTCGACGAACGGGACCTACATCGAGCGCACCAAGGTCACCACCGCGACCCCGGTGAAGATCGGCGTGCCGGTGCGCATCGGCAAGACCGTCGTCGAGCTGCGGAAGTAGGCGCGGATGGCGCTCGCTCTCCGCTACGCGGCACGGTCGGACACCGGCCTGATCCGGGCGATCAACGAGGACTCCGGCTATGCGGGCCCCCGCCTGCTGATCGTCGCCGACGGTGTCGGGGGCCACGCCGCGGGCGAAGTGGCCTCCTCGGTCGCCGTCGCGTCGCTCGCGGTGCTCGACGAGGACTCGCCCGGTGGCGACCTGCTCGGCCGGCTCTCCGCGGCCGTGAGCACCGCCAACAAGCACCTCAGCGACATGGTGCTCGGCGACCCGGACCTGGGCGGCATGGGCACCACGCTGACGGCGATGCTGCGCGCCGGCTCCCGGTTCGGCCTGGTCCACGTCGGGGACTCCCGCTGCTACCTGCTGCGCGGCGACGACCTCCAACAGATCACCAAGGACCACACCTTCGTGCAGTCGCTTGTCGACGAGGGCCGGATCACGGCGGAGGAAGCCGACAACCACCCGCAGCGCAACCTGATCACCAACTCCCTCGACGGCCGGGCGGACATCGAGCTCGACCTGTCCGTGCGCGAGACGCGGGCCGGCGACCGCTACCTGCTCTGCAGCGACGGCCTCTCCGGCGTCGTGAGCGAGGAGACCCTGCGCGAGACCTTGATGCGCGAGACCGACACCGACGTCGCCGTCGAGAGCCTCGTGGAGCTGGCGCTCAAGGGCGGCGGCCCGGACAACATCACCGCCATCGTCGCCGACGTCGTCGAGGTCGAGACCAAGCCGCCGTCCGCCGTACCCGTGACCGTCGGCGCCGCGGCCGAGGGCGTCGTCCAGCGCAGCCCCTCCGACACCCCCGCCGGGAAAGCCGCGGCGCTCCGACCGCCGGCCGACGAGCCGGTGGAGGCCGACGGGCACGACGACTACCACCGCGGCGGGCGCGTACGCCGGGTGGTGCTCGCCCTGCTTCTCCTCGCGCTGCTCGGGGGCAGCGCGGTCGGCGCCTACCTCTGGTCGAGGACCCAGTACTACGTCGGTGCCCAGGACCAGAAGGTCGCGATCTTCCAGGGCCTGACCCAGGACGTCGGCCCGCTCCGGACGTCCGACCTCTACGAGAAGGTCGACGTCTCGCTGTCCGACCTGCCCGCCTTCCAGCGCGTCCGCGTCCAGGACGACATCGCCACCTCCGGCCTGGCCGACGCCCAGCGCATCGTGGCGAACCTCCGCGAGCAGGCCGAGATCTGCCAGGAGGCGGCCGCTGCTGCTCCCACTCCCACTCCCACTCCCAGCCCCAGCGCGACGCCCAGCCCGAGCACCAGCGCCGGCGCCGACGCCGGCTCGAGCCCCTCCGCCAGCCCGTCGGCCAGCGAGATCCCGGCCCCCACGGCCAACGACCCCGCGGCGATCGACTGCGGGCAGGCACCGTGAGCGCCCGCTCCGCCGGCGGTCCCCGCAGCGCCAGGACCGTCGAGCTGGTCCTGCTCGTGTTCTCCCTCGCGATCTCCATGGCCGCCTACGCCGCGGTGGGCCTCGCGCTCGACGGAGCCCTGCCGGCCGGCATGCTGGGGTACGGCGGTGGGCTGGCCCTGCTCTTCGGCGCCGCCCACTTCGCGCTCCGCCGCCTCGCCCCTCACGCCGACCCGGTGCTCCTGCCCGCCGTCACCCTCATCAACGGCCTGGGCCTGGCCGTCATCCATCGGCTCGACCTCGCCTACGCCGACCGGGCGGAGCGGCTCGGTCGCGAGATCCCCTCGGCGGCGGCACCCGCCCAGCTCACGTGGACGGCGATCGGCGTCATCCTGTTCTTCGTCGTCCTGGTGCTGGTGCGCGACCACCGCATCCTCCAGCGCTTCACCTACACCGCGATGCTTGCCGGCCTGGTCCTGCTGCTCCTCCCGTTGATGCCGATCATCGGGACCACCATCAACGGTGCCCGGATCTGGATCAGGCTCTTCGGCTTCTCGTTCCAGCCGGGCGAGATCGCCAAGATCCTGCTGCTGGTGTTCTTCGCGGGCTACCTCGTCGCCAAGCGCGACGTGCTCGCGCTGGCTGGTCGCCGCGTCGTCGGCATCGACCTGCCGCGGGCACGGGACCTCGGCCCGGTGGTCGTGGCCTGGATCGCGAGCCTGGGCGTGCTGGTGTTCGAGCGCGACCTCGGCACCTCGCTGCTCTTCTTCGGGGTCTTCGTGGCCCTCCTCTACGTCGCCACCGAGCGGCTGTCCTGGCTGCTGATCGGCCTCGCGCTCTTCCTGTCCGGGTCGTTCCTCGCCTGGACGCTGTTCGGTCACGTCCGCGAGCGGGTCGACATCTGGCTGAACGCCTTCGCCCCCCGCAACGTCTCCGGCGACAGCTACCAGCTCGTCCAGGGACTGTTCGGCATGGGCACCGGCGGCCTCCTGGGCTCGGGTCTGGGCCAGGGCCGGCCGGACATCGTCCCCTACGCCCAGACGGACTTCATCGTGGCCGCGATCGGCGAGGAGCTCGGCCTGACCGGCCTGATGGCCGTGCTCGTGGTCTACGCGATCGTGGTGCAGCGTGGCCTGCGCAGCGCCATCGCGGTGCGCGACTCGTTCGGGAAGCTGCTCGCCGCCGGGCTGGCGTTCTCGGTGGGGCTGCAGGTCTTCGTCGTGGTGGGAGGCGTCACCCGGCTCATCCCGCTCACCGGACTGACGATGCCGTTCCTCTCCTACGGCGGCTCGTCGCTGGTGGCCAACTGGGCGCTGGTCGCCCTGCTGCTCCGGATCAGCGACGCCGCCCGCCGGCCCGCCCCGGTTCCGGCTGTTTCGCTGCAGGACGCCAAGACCCAGGTCATTCGACTATGAGATCCCTCCTGAGCTGCGGATGAACGCCCCCCTGCGCCGGCTGTCGGTCGCCGTCCTGCTGCTGTTCGGCCTGCTGCTGCTCAACGCCAACTACCTGCAGGTCGTCCGGGCGGAGGCACTGCACACCGACAGCAACAACTCGCGGCTGATCGCCGAGGAGTACTCCCGCGAGCGTGGTCCGATCCTGGTCGGCCCCGACCCGGTAGCGCGCAGCGTCGAGACCGACGACCAGCTGAAGTACCTGCGGGAGTACGCCGACGGCGAGCTCTACGCCCCGGCCACCGGGTTCTACTCGCTGGTCTACGGGGCGAGCGGCATCGAGCGGGAGCGGAACTCGGTGCTCGCCGGCACGGACGACAGCCTGTTCGTCCGCCGGGTCATCGACCTGCTCACCGGCACGCAGCCCAAGGGCGGCAGCGTCCGGCTGACGCTGGTCGCCAAGGCCCAACGGGCGGCATACCGGGGGCTGCAGCGGACCGGGGGCAAGGGCGCCGTGGTCGCCATCGACCCGACGACCGGTGCGATCCTCGCGCTGGCCAGCAGCCCGTCGTACGACCCGAACCTGCTGTCCTCGCACTCCCCGGCCGAGGTCCGGCGCAACTACGAGCGGCTCAGCAACGCCCGGTCCAAGCCGATGCTGAACCGGGCCCTGCGCCAGACCTACCCGCCCGGCTCGACCTTCAAGATCGTCACGGCGGCGGCGGCCCTGGAGAGCGGGCGCTGGAGCCCCGACACCGAGGTCTTCAACGACGCGGAGCTCGAGCTCCCGCTGACCACGGCAACGCTGCCCAACTTCGACAACGCGCCCTGCAGCTCGACGGGTCGTCCGACGCTCACCGACGCCCTCAAGCGCTCCTGCAACGCGGCGTTCGGCAAGATCGGCCTCGAGCTGGGGGCCGACGCACTGCGGGTCCAGGCCGAGAAGTTCGGCTTCAACGAGGCGTTCGAGGTGCCGATGCGCAGCGTCGCGAGCCGCTTCCCCGAGGACCCGGACGAGCCGCAGACCGCGCAGTCCGCGATCGGCCAGTTCGACGTGCGCGCGACCCCGTTGCAGATGGCGATGGTGGCCGCCGCGGTGGCCAACCGGGGCGTGCTGATGCGGCCCTACCTCGTGCAGGAGGTGATCGCGCCGAACCTCTCCGTCCTCGACAGCACCCGGCCGACCGAGATCGGCGAGGCGATGAGCCCGCAGACGGCAGCCGCGCTGGCCCAGATGATGACGGCCGTCGTCGACAGCGGCACCGGCACGAATGCGCAGATCGAGGGCATCCAGGTCGCCGGCAAGACCGGCACCGCGCAGCAGGGCGGCGGCCGCAAGCCGCACGCATGGTTCATCTCGTTCGCGCCGTCGGACAGCGACCCGTCGGTGGCGGTGGCCGTGGTCATCGAGGACGGCGGCGACCAGGCAGAGGTGAGCGGCAACGAGCTGGCCGCCCCCATCGCCCAGGCCGTCATGCGCGCGGTGTTAGGGCAATGAGCGGGCGACGAGCGCCAGCGAGGCGCACGAGCGAACCGGAAGCACAGTGAGCGAGCGACGAGCGCCAGCGAGGCGCACGAGCGAACCGGAAGCACAATGAGCGAGCGACGAGCGCCAGCGAGGCGCACGAGCGAACCGGAAGCACAGTGAGCGGGCGACGAGCGCCAGCGAGGCGCACGAGCGAAGCGGAAGCACAATGAACGGGGCGATGACCGGACCGGGCGCGGACCAGCTGCTCGGCAACCGCTACCGGCTGCTCGACCGCATAGCCGGCGGCGGGATGGGCGAGGTGTGGCGCGCGACAGACGAGGTGCTGGGCCGCGAGGTGGCGGTGAAGGTCCTGCGCCGGGAGTACGCCGACGACCCGACATTCCTCCAGCGCTTCCGGGCTGAGGCGCGGCACAGCGCCAACCTGGCGCACCCCGGCATCGCCGCCGTCTACGACTTCGGGGAGGGGTCGCAGGACCCCGCGCAGGGCGCACCCCCCTTCCTGGTCATGGAGAACGTGCCCGGCGAGCCCCTCTCGGCGCTGATCGGGCGCGAGGGAGCGCTGGGCCCGGAGCGGACACTCGACATCGTCGGGCAGGCCGCGTACGCCCTGCAGGCGGCCCACGACGCCGGCGTGATCCACCGCGACGTCAAGCCCGGCAACCTGCTGGTCACTCCCACGGGCACGGTGAAGATCACCGACTTCGGCATCGCCCGCGCCACCAACTCGGTTCCGCTGACCCAGACAGGCGCGATCATGGGCACCGCGCACTACATCTCCCCGGAGCAGGCGAGCAGCGGATCGGTCACCCCGGCGAGCGACATCTACTCCCTCGGCATCGTCGCGTACGAGTGCCTCACCGGTCAGCGTCCCTTCGTCGGAGACACCCCGGTGAGCGTGGCGCTCGCCCAGGTCCGCGACGAACCGCCCGCACTGCCCGACACCGTTCCCGGACCGGTGCGCGAGCTCGTGATGACGATGCTCGCCAAGGAGCCGGAGCAGCGCCCGGCCGCCGCCGGCGTGGTCGGTGACCGGGCGGCGGCCATGCGACCCGGTCTCCTGCAGCCACCCGGGCAGGTCGCGCCCACCCGAGCGCTGCCGGTGGTGGGCGGGATCGCGACGGATAGCCAGGACGCGGGCCCGTCGGCGTACGCCGGTGAGGGCGCCGCCACGGTGGGGGTGCTGTCACCGGCGGCACGACACACCCCGGACACCGACCCGGGCTTCCGCCTCCCGTCCGCGTCACGACTGCCCTCGTGGCTGCCGTACGCCGTCGCGCTGGTGCTGTTCGCGTTGCTGTTCCTGGGACTTCGGGCCTGCTCGCAGGATCCCGCTACCGTGGGCACCGTCGGGAACCCTTCGGACTCCGCCGCGCCCGGCTCGGCACCGGCGACCGTCGACGTGGCGGACGAGGACTACCTCGGGCGGCCGGTCGGCGAGGTCCGCTCCGAGCTCGAGGACCTGGGGCTGCGCGTGGCGGTCGACCGGTCGAGCGGCGGCGGCGAGGTCGATACGGTGAAGCAGGTCGCCCCGACCGGGACGCTCGAAGTCGGGAGCATGGTCCGGCTCGCTGTCGTCGCACCTGCCCCCGACGACGAGGGCCGCGACAAGCCGGGCAAGGGCGCAGGCAAGGGAAACAACCAAGGGAAGGACGACTGATGAGCACCGCGGTGCCAGCGCAGCTCGGGGGTCGCTACGAGATCGGCGGCCTGCTGGGGCGAGGCGGCATGGCCGAGGTCCACCTCGGCCACGACTCGCGCCTCGGCCGTTCGGTCGCGGTCAAGATGCTCCGGCCCGACATGGCTCGCGACCCTTCCTTCCAGGCCCGGTTCCGCCGCGAGGCGCACTCGGCGGCGTCGTTGAACCACCCGTCGGTCGTCGCCGTCTACGACACCGGGGAGGACGAGTTCGCCGGCAACCCGGTGCCCTACATCGTCATGGAGTACGTCGAGGGCTCGACCCTGCGCGAGCTGCTGACCTCGGGCAGCAGGCTGGTCCCCGAACGGGCGCTGGAGATCGTCGACTCCGTGCTCGACGCCCTGGCCTACAGCCACCAGCAGGGCATCATCCACCGCGACATCAAGCCGGCCAACGTGATGCTCACCAACGCCGGTGACGTGAAGGTCATGGACTTCGGCATCGCAAGAGCGGTCGCCGACACCGGCGCGACGATGACCCAGACCTCCGCCGTCATGGGCACCGCCCAGTACCTCTCACCCGAGCAGGCCCGCGGGGAGCAGGTCGACGCGCGCAGCGACGTCTACTCCACCGGCTGCGTGCTCTACGAGCTGCTGACCGGTCGCCCTCCGTTCGTCGGAGACTCCCCTGTGTCGGTGGCCTACCAGCACGTCCGTGAAGAGCCCGTCCGCCCGTCAGCACTGGACCCCGATGTGCCGACAGCCGCGGACAGCATCGTGCTCAAGGCCATGACCAAGGACCGGGAGCAGCGTTACCAGAGCGCCGACGAGATGCGGCGCGACATCGCTGCCGCGCTCGCCGGGCTGCCCGTGACGCCGCCACCGCCGTCGCCCATGGCCACCCAGGCGATCGAGCGGACGGCGATCGTCGACGCCACTTCGACCTTCCCGCCACTCGCGGACAGGGACCCGCGCGGGAGCGGCGGGCGGGCGCTGGGCTACGCCCTGCTCGCCCTCGCGGTGCTCGCCGTGTTCATCCTCGCCGCGCTCTTCGGGCGCGGTCTGTTCGGCGGAGGGGCCGAGACGGTCGTCGTCCCCGAGGTCAAGGGCCTGACCGTGGTGGAGGCACGGATCGTCCTGCGGACCGAGGGCCTGCGCCTGGGCACCATCACCAAGGCCAACAACGACACCGTCCCCAAGGGGAACATCATCGACCAGAGCCCCGAGGCCAGGACCTCGCTCGAGGAGAACCGGGCAGTGGCCGTCACGGTGTCCGCCGGCGCCAAGGAGGCCACCGTCCCCTCACTCGTCGGGCTCTCCCTCGACGAGGCCAGGCGGGCGCTGCAGGACGTCGACCTGGACCTCGACGGGCGGGCGGTCCCGTCGAACGAGCCCCAGGGCACGGTTATCCGGGTCAGGCCCGCGGAGGGCGAGACGGTGCCGGCGGGGAGCCAGGTCGAGGTCCGCTACGCCAGCGGCAGCAACAAGGTCCCCTCCGTCGTCGGGACGTCGGAGTCCGAGGCACGCAGCCTCATCGAGCAGGCCGGCTTCACTGTCTCCTCGTCCACCGAGGAGACCGACAAGGCGGCGCCGGGTGAGGTGATCCGCCAGTCGCCCGGTGCCCGGCAGGTCAGCCGGCTGGGCTCGACCGTGTCCATCGTGGTGGCCGCGGCGCCGCCCGAGCCGGTGCCCACTCCGACACCGGAACCGACGGAGACCACACCACCCCCGGTCATCGGGGGCGGCTGACCACCGGTCCCAGTCCCTCGGCCCGCGCGGGAGCAGTCGGGTCACCACAGGTGACCAGCCAGTTCGCCAGCAGGTGGTGCCCGCCCTCGGTGAGCACCGACTCCGGGTGGAACTGCACGCCCTCCACCGCCAGGTCACGGTGGCGCAGGGCCATCACGACACCGCTCTCGGTGCGCCCCGTGACCTCCAGCTCGTCCGGCAGCGAGTCCGGGCGCAGCGAGAGCGAGTGGTACCGCGTGGCCGTGAACGGCGACGGCAGCCCGGCGAGGACACCGGCGTTCTCGTGGTGCACCTCGCTCGTCTTGCCGTGCAGCAGCTCGGGGGCGCGCTCGACCACTCCGCCGTAGGCCACCGCGATCGCCTGGTGGCCCAGGCAGACACCGAGCACCGGCACCGTTCCGGCACACTCGCGGACCAGGTCGACGCTCACCCCGGCCCGCTCGGGGGTGCCCGGGCCGGGACTGATCAGCACCCCGTCGTACGTCGTTGCCTCGCCCGGCCGCACCTCGTCGTTGCGCCGCACCGTGCACTCGGCGCCGAGCTGCCCGAGGTACTGCACGAGGTTGAACACGAAGCTGTCGTAGTTGTCGACGACGAGCACGCGCAACGGCGCCATCGATGTCACTGGTCGACCGTGACGTCGAGGAAGGGCAGGGCGTTCTCCGCCCAGGGGAACACCGCGACGAACAGCACCAGCACCACGGCGGCGAGCAGCGCCAGGGCGAGCAGCAGCCGCAGCGGGATCGGCCCGGGAAGGTGACGCCAGATCCAGCCGTACACCTAGGCCCCCTTCGCCAGGACAGGCGGCGGCCCGGCGGTCTTGGGGCGCTCCTCCTCGAGGTGCGCGAACACGATCAGGCGCTCGGTGGAGGCCCAGCGCGGGTTGCACGTCGTGAGGGTCAACAGGGCCTCCGTGGGCTTGGCCTTCGGCTTGCCCGGCACCGGGTCGATCACCCAGGTGTCGCTCGGGCTCACGATGCGCGTGCGGTCCACGACGTAGGTGAACCACCTGTCACGCGTCTCGGCCACCACGACATCCCCCGCGCGGACCCGGTCGAGGTAGGCGAAGGGCTCACCGTTGGTCGCGCGATGCCCGGCCACCGCGAAGTTGCCGATCTCGCCCGGGCCGGCCGTACGCCGGTAGTGGCCCACCCCCTTCGCGAGGTCGTCGAGCTGGACACCCTCCACGACGGGCACGGAGTACTTCGCCCCCAGCCGCGGGATGCGCAGGAAGGCGAACCCCTCGCCGAACTCCAGGTTCCCCATGTCCACGCCTGCGCCCTTGCTGCCGGCGCCGCCAGTGGGCCGCTGCCACTGGTCGCGGATCGTGTCGGTCACCTTGTCCTGGGCCTGGTCGGCCACGACGTTGGTCCACACCAGCTGGTAGGCCACGAAGAGCAGGAGAACCAGGCCCACCGTGATGAACAGGTCACCGAGGGCCCGGGCCCCCGCACGAACCGCGCTGGCCGTGCCGCCGGCGCTCACGCTGCGCCGGTCGCGTACAGGAGACGCAGCGACCCGTCGTAGCCCGGTAGCCGGACCCGGGCGAGGTCCTCGGTCTCGTAGACCAGCCCGAACGTGTCCACGTAGTAGCGGTAGAGCGCGACGCCGGGGGAGGCATCCAGCGTCTGACGCAGGCGCTCGGGGTTCCCGATGACGGTGATCTCGTACGGTGGGGAGTAGACCCTGCCCTGCAGGATCAGCGTGTTGCCCACGCACCGCACCGCGCTGGTCGAGATCACCCGCTGATCCATGATCCGCATCGCCTCGGCACCGCCGTCCCAGAGCGCGTTGACCACCGCCTGGACATCCTGCTGGTGCACGACGAGGTCGTCCGGGCCGGCGTCCTCCGGCAGCACCCGGTCGGCGGACCTGGGCGCGTCGGCAAGCGTGACGGTCAGACCGGGTCCCACGACGGCCACGGTGCCGGCGGCCAGCTCCAGCCCGGCGGAGCGGCGCTGCTCGGCGGCGACCCGGCGGTCGGTCGCGCCGGCCTGCTCGGTGGCGACCTGGACCTCGTCCCGCAGCCGGTCCACCCGTCGGGTGACCTCGTCCGCTCGTCGCTGCTCGGCGCGGATCAGGTCCGCCAGGTCGCTGCGCGACCCGCCGCGCAGGTCCCCTCCGCGTGCGGCGCCGGCGCTGGTGGCGAAGAGCACGCCTGCGGTCGCGAACGCGACCGGGGCGGCGAGGCGCCAGACGGCTCGCACCCTGCACTCCTCTCGCCCGGCAAACCGGCATCCAGGGCGACGAGTTCGATCCCGCCCCGAGCCCGTTACGCTAACCGACGGACGGCACCGCTGACGCCGTCAGCGCCGTCACCAGCAGCCCAGCAGCCCACAGTCGGAAAGAGAGTCATCGGTGCCCAGGTCCCGCATCCGCCGTCGGTTCGCCTTCACCCCGCCCAAGCGGGAGACCAAGGCGGTCCGGGTCGGGAGCCCGCGCTGGCTGGTGCCGCTGATGATCGCCTGCTTCGTGCTCGGCCTGCTCTGGGTGGTCGTCTACTACGTGACCCAGACCGAGTACCCGGTGGGCGCCTGGGGCCTGTGGAACATGGCCGTCGGCTTCGGCCTGATCATCGTGGGCTTCGCCCTGTCGACGCGCTGGAAGTGACCGCCGGCCCAACGCCGGTCGACCGTTCGGCGAGCAGCGCCCTACCCTGCGGAAACACACGGCTGTAAGTCGTCCACATCAGTTGTCCACACTGTGGATAACTTCTGGCATCGCTCAGATCGAGCCGCGGAGCTCCGCCGTGCGCCAGACGACCAATGCGACCGCTCCCGCGAGCACAGCCACCGTCCCGGCGACCTGCACGAGGGTTCGGCGATCGCGGGGCGCATAGACGAGAGCGAGCGCGATGAGCCCCCCGGCGATGAGCCCCCCGACGTGGGCCCGCCAGTCGACGCGGGGGACCAGGAAGCCGTACCCGAGGTTGATCGCCAGGAGCACCAGCACCGCGGAGGTGTCTCGGCGCTGCTTGCGGCTGACCACGAGGAACGCTCCGAGCAGGCCGAACACCGCTCCGGAGGCTCCCAGGGACGGCTGGTTCGGCGCGGCGAAGGCGTAGGACAGGGCGCTGCCGCCCAGAGCTGACACCAGGTAGAGGGCGATGAACCGTAGGCGGCCCAGCGCCGCCTCGATGGGCGGGCCGAACATGTACAGCGCGTACATGTTCAGCAGCAGGTGCAGGATCCCGCCGTGCAGGAACGCCGAGGTCAGCAGCCGGTAGACCTCGCCGTCGGCGACGCCCACGGTCTCGAAGGTGTTGGGGTCCACGGCCAGACCGATGTCGTAGAAGCGCGACGTGAAGCCGCTGACCGCCTGCTGGGCCACGAAGGCCACCACGGTGATCGCGATGAGGATCTTGCTGACGACGCCCGGGTTCCCGCTGACCGAGCCGCCGAAGACCGTGCGCGCCTCCCGTACGCCCTTGTTCCCCTCGCGGACGCACTCGGGGCACTGGAAGCCCACGGACGCGGGGATCATGCAGTCGGGGCAGATCCGGCGCTCGCAGCGGTTGCACCGGATATGCGCCTCACGGTCGGGGTGCCGGTAGCAGGTCGCGGGCTCGGCGCCGGCCGGGCCGGTGCCCGGTGGCTGCTCGGGGCGGTCGGTGTCCTCGGTCACAGTGCCGCGCGAGCTCAGCCGTCGCGGCGGTCGACCTCGACCGCGGCGATGACGACGTCCTCGACCGGACGGTCCATGCCACCGGTGGGAGTCGCGGCGATGCGGTCGACCACCTCGCGGCTGGCACCCTCGGCGACCTCGCCGAAGATCGTGTGCTTGCGGTTGAGGTGCGGGGTGGGGCCGACCGTGATGAAGAACTGCGAGCCGTTGGTGCCGGGGCCGGCATTGGCCATCGCGAGCAGATAGGGCCGGTCGAACTGCAGCTCGGGGTGGATCTCGTCGGGGAAGCGGTAGCCGGGGCCGCCGGTGCCGGTGCCGAGCGGGTCACCGCCCTGGATCATGAACCCGGAGATGACCCGGTGGAAGACCGTCCCGTCGTACAGCCGGGCGTTGCTCTTCTCGCCGCTGCGCGGGTCGGTCCACTCCCGGGTACCGTCGGCGAGGCCGGTGAAGTTGGCGACCGTCTTGGGCGCATGGTTCGGGAAGAGCTTCACCTCGATGTCGCCCTCGTTGGTCTTCAAGGTGGCGTACAGCTCCTCGGCCACGGGCCCTCATATCTCTCGGACGGGAATGCAACGACTGGCCGCCCATCCTAGGCCGGTGTCGGCGCTCGTTTCGTCGGGGGCAGTATGGGCAGGACCGTACGTGACCGATCGCCCGACCGGGAGGATGTCCGATGTCCCGCACCAGCACCCTGCGCAAGCGGACCAGCAAGACGGCCAAGCAGGCCAACAAGAAGGTCTCGCCGGTCGCCTCCGACGCCCGAGACACCGCAGCGCGGTACGCCGAGACGACCCGTGACTGGGCAGCTCCCCGTGTCGAGGCCGCCCGTGACTGGGCCGCTCCGAAGCTCGAGCCGGCCGTGGACAAGGTGAAGGCCGACGTCCTCCCCGCCGTCACGGCGGCAGTGACCGCGGCGCTCGCCGCCAGCGAGCCGGCGCGCACCGAGGCCGCTCACCGGGGGAGTGCGGCCCTGGCCGCCCTCAAGGGCGAGGTCGACCCGCCCAAGGAGAAGCACCGCGTCCGCAATCTGCTCCTGCTCGCCAGCTTCTTCGGCGCGGCCTACGCGGCCTGGAAGGCATGGGCGGCGCAGAACTCCTCCGACCCGGTGCAGCCGTGGGCCAGCCCGGCGAAGACCACCCCTGCGGTGACCCCAGTGGCGAGCCGGCCCAAGACCGATGACGCCGGTGGCGCCGGGCCGGACGAGGCCCTCGCCGACGCCGCGGAGGAGTCAGCAGTCGAGGACTCCTCGGCCGGCACGTCACCCGTCTCCACGACCGAGAAGGTCACGGCCAAGAACGCCAAGAAGTCCGCCGACGCCGCCAGCAAGGGCGCCTCGTCGACTGCGTCCGGGTCCTCGTCCTCGTCCAAGTCGGGCAGCAGCACCTCGAAGTCGGGACCCTCCAGCCCGTCGACCAAGCCCACCACCTGACGACCCCCCCCCGGTGTCGGGGGGGCGTTGATGGTGGAGACGAGGGGAATCGAACCCCTAACCCCCGCCTTGCAAAGGCGGTGCTCTGCCAATTGAGCTACGTCCCCGAGGGGCTCACGGCTTGTCGGTGACCTCGGCCCACAGGTCCTGCTCGGCCTCCCGGTCGGCGACCACCTTCCGGTAGGCCAGAAGTCCCCCGACGGCCGCGATGGCTGCCGCCAAGACCTTGCCAGACACCCTGCTGGACATTCTGAACTCCTGTCGCCGGGGGCCGTCGTCCGGTCGCCGGGAGACGGGGTGGGCCTAAGTGGATTTGAACCACTGACCTCTGCCTTATCAGGGCAGCGCTCTAACCAACTGAGCTATAGGCCCGTGCGCCGCGCAAGACTACCCGACGCTCAGACGTCCTCGGTGAACGTCACGTGCAGACCACCGACGAGGCCCGCGGCCATGTTGTAGAGGAACGCACCGAGGGTGGAGAGCGCCGTCATGAGCACCACGTTGACCCCCGCGAGCACGACCGTCAGGGAGAGAACGCGGCCCAGCCCGACGTAGTCGAAGATGTCCACGCCCTGCGCGTTGTCGCTGGAGCGCGTGACGCTCTCGACGCTGCGGCCCACCGAGTCGAAGACGCCCATGCTGTCGAGGACGGTCCACAGGACGAAGACGGCGACGGACGCGACGATGGCCAGCGCCACCGAGAGCAGGAACGACAGCTTCATCACCGACCACGGGTCGACGCGGGCCAGCACGAGCCTGGCGCGGCGAGCGCGTACCCGCGAGACCGGGGAACTCATCGACGGCGAGGACATCGGATCGCGGACCGGCGGCATGGTCGTGGTCGGCTGGCTGCCGCGCCACTGCTCGGTCCCCGGAGCGTTAGAGCTGCTCACTCGTCGATCCCCTCCTCACCGGTCTGGACGGGTCCCGTCTCCGCCTCGGCGGGCGTCGGGTCGGTCCCCTCGTCGAGCTCGTCATCGGTCACGGCGACTGCTCGCTCGGCGTTGCGGGCGATCGCCACCACGGTGTCATCGTCCCCCAGGGCGATGAACCGTACGCCCATGGTGACACGTCCGGTCGGATTCACCTCGCCCACGGAGACGCGGGTGACCCCGCCACTGGCCTTGATAGAGAAGACCTCGTCGCTCTCGTCCACGACCAGGGCACCGGCGAGGGACCCACGGGCCTCGGAGAACTTCATGGCCTGGGTGCCCGAGCCGCCACGTCCCTGGAGTCGGTAGTCCGCGACGTCGCTGCGCTTGGCGAAGCCCCGGTCCGTGACGGTGAAGACACTGCCGCCCGGTCGGGCGACGTCCATCGCTAACAGCTCGTCGTCGCCCTTGAACCGCATCCCGGTCACACCGGAGGTGGCGCGGCCCATCGGTCGCAGGGCCTCGTCGCTGGCGGTGAAGCGGACCGACATGGCCTTGCGGCTCACGAGGAGCAGGTCGTCATCGGCCGAGACCAGTCGCGCCGAGATCAGTTCGTCGCTCCCGCTCGCATGGGGGCCGGCCTCGCGCAGGTTGATCGCGATCAGGCCACCGGTGCGGTTGGAGTCGTACTCGGTGAGACGGGTCTTCTTCACCATGCCCCGCTTGGTCGCCAGGACGAGGTAGGGCGCGACCTCGTAGTCCTTGAGGTCGATGATCTGCGCGATCTGCTCGTCGGGCTGGAAGGCCAACAGGTTGGCCACGTGTTGCCCACGGGCGTCTCGGCCGGAGTCGGGCAGCTGATAGGCCTTGGCCCGGTAGACCCGGCCCTTGTTCGTGAAGAACAGGATCCAGTGGTGGGTCGTCGTGACGAAGAAGTGCTCGACCAGGTCGTCCTGGCGCAGCTGCGCCCCGCGTACGCCCTTGCCGCCGCGGCGCTGGGCCCGGTAGAGGTCGGACCGGGTGCGCTTGGCGTAGCCACCCCGGGTGATCGTGACGACCACGTCCTCCTCGGGGATGAAGTCCTCGGCCGACATGTCGCCCTCGTAGGGCACCAGCTGGGTGCGCCGCTCGTCGCCGTAC
>JAJAYQ010000190.1 GCA_026786145.1 Spirochaetaceae bacterium
ACGGCTGTCCTGAGGTCCGCTCCTCCGGGTAGACGCCGTGATATCCGTGCGCACGCAGCCCTCGCAGCACGATGCGGTCCCGGGTCACCCGACCTCCGCCGGGGAGGTGAGGACCGGGGACGCGTGGTGCACCCACAGGCGGCACCCGTCGGTGGTGCGCCGGAAGACGTTGGTGGCGACGGCGCGACCGCCCGCGAACCCCGGCGCCGCGTCGTTTTCCGCGGCGTCGGTCATGCCGGTGAGGATGTTCTCGCCACACGTCACGACCGCTACGTCACCGTTGACCGGCACGCGGACGTCGGTGAGCACGAACGGTATGTACGCCGTGTTCGCCATGAACATCGACCACGAGCGCAGCACGGCTGCCGCGCTCACGCCTCGCTCCTTCACCCGTCGACCCTTGCAGAGCGCAGGGCATCCGCGACACGCAGGGCGTCGACGGTCGGCCGCACCGCGTGGACGCGCAGGCCCCAGACCTCGTCGGCGGCGAGGAGCGCGGACAGGGCGGCCGTGGCGACGTCGCGCTGCTCCGCCGGTCGCGAATCCCCGTCCGGTCCGGCGAGAAGGGCCCCGAGGAACCCCTTGCGCGAGGCGCCCACCAGCAACGGCCGTCCCAGACCGCCCAGCACGTCCAGGTGCCGGAGCAGGGACCAGTTGTGCCCGGCGTCCTTCGCGAAGCCCAGCCCCGGGTCGAGCACGAGTCGCGCGGGGTCGACGCCGGCCCCCACGAGAGCGTCGACCCGGGTGCGCAGCTCACCCACGACGTCGGCGACGACGTCGTCGTAAACGGCGCGGGAGGCCATGTCGGCACTGTGCCCCCGCCAGTGCATCACGACGTACGGTGTGTCGGAGCCGGCCACCACGCGCGCCATGTCGGGGTCCGCCAAGCCACCGCTGACGTCGTTGACCAGGCCGGCTCCCGCCTCGAGTGCCGCGTCGGCGACGGCGGAGCGCATGGTGTCGATGCTGACCACCACACCGGCGGACACGAGGCCGCGGACCACTGGGAGGACGCGGCGCAGCTCCTCGTCGGCGTCGACGCGTCCGGCGCCGGGCCGGGTCGACTCCCCGCCGACGTCGACGATGTCGGCGCCCTCGTCACGCAGCAGCAGGCCGTGCTCCACGGCCGCGTCGGGGGCCAGGTAGGCGCCGCCGTCGGAGAAGGAGTCGGGCGTGACGTTGACGACGCCCATCACCAGCGTGCGGTCAAGGACGGCAAGGTGCCCTGGAAGTCCGGTCGGGTGCCTGCTGCTCACCGGGAGACGATGAGGCTCATCGCCTCGGCCCGCGTGGTCGGGTCACGCAGCTGCCCGCGGACCGCCGAGGTGATGGTGCGGGCGCCGGGTTTGCGGATGCCGCGCATCGACATGCACAGGTGCTCGCACTCGACCACGACGATGGCGCCCCTCGGCTCGAGGATGCGCATCAACGAGTCCGCGACCTGGGTCGTGAGGCGCTCCTGCACCTGCGGACGCCGGGCGAACGCGTCGACGAGACGCGCGAGCTTGGACAGGCCGGTGATGCGACCGTCCGGGGAGGGGATGTAGCCCACATGGGCGACGCCGGTGAAGGGCACGAGGTGGTGCTCACAGACGCTGCGGACCTCGATGTCCTTGACGAGGACCATCTCGTCATGGCCCAGGTCGAAGGTGGTGGTGAGGACATCCTCGGCCTCGACCCACAGCCCACCGAAGATCTCCCGGTAGGCGCGAGCGACCCGCTGCGGGGTGTCGCGCAACCCGTCGCGATCCGGGTCCTCCCCGACGGCGACCAGGAAGTCGCGCACGGACCTCGCGACCGCGTCGTGGTCGTACTTCCCGATCGCCTCGGTCAAGGAGTTCAGCCCTCGGACCTCAGCGGACGGCCCGGGACCTCGTCGGAGGGGAGCGGGGAGTCGGGCACGTCGGTGGGCTCGATGACGCCCATGCTGCTGTGCTCCTTGTCCTGACCGTTGGCACCGTTGGGAGACGCGAGCTCCTTGGGCGTCATCACCGGCCCGGCCTGCGGCGAGCGCTTCGACGAGCCGGTCCAGGCAGAGCGCGCAGGGCGCCTGCGGATGTCGGTGAAGATGGTCGCGACAGCGGCCCGGTCGAGGGTCTCCTTCTCGAGCAGCTCGAGGACCAGCTCGTCGAGGATGTCGCGGTTGTCGACAAGGATCTCCCAGGCCTCGTCGTGCGCGGCCTCGATGAAGCGCTTGACCTCCTCGTCGATCACACCGGCGACCTCCTCGGAGTAGTCGCGCTGGTGGCCCATGTCGCGCCCGAGGAACGGCTCGCCGCCTTCCGAGCCCAGCTTGATCGCACCGATCCGCTCGGTCATGCCGTACTGCGTGACCATCGCCCGAGCGACGCTCGTCGCCTTCTCGATGTCGTTGGCCGCACCCGTGGTCGGGTCATGGAACACGATCTCCTCGGCGGCCCGGCCACCGAGCATGTAGGCGAGCTGGTCGAGCATCTCGTTGCGCGTCGTGGAGTAGCGGTCCTCCTCGGGCAGCACCATGGTGTATCCGAGGGCGCGACCGCGGGACAAGATCGTGATCTTGTGTACCGGGTCGCTGTTGGGCAGCGCCGCCGCGACGAGGGCGTGGCCGCCCTCGTGATACGCGGTGATCTTCTTTTCCTTGTCGCTCATGATCCGGGTGCGCTTCTGCGGGCCGGCGACCACCCGGTCGATGGCCTCGTCGAGTGCCCGGGCGTCGATGAGCTTCATGTCCGAACGCGCGGTGAGAAGCGCGGCCTCGTTGAGGACGTTGGCCAGGTCGGCACCGGTGAAGCCCGGCGTCCGGCGGGCGAACGCGCGTAGGTCGATGCTCTCGTCGATCGGTTTGCCCTTGGCGTGCACCTTGAGGATCTGGTGCCGGCCCTCGAGATCGGGGCGATCGACAGCGATCTGACGGTCGAAGCGCCCGGGGCGCAGCAGGGCCGGATCGAGGATGTCGGGACGGTTGGTGGCGGCGATGAGGATGACACCACCCCTGACGTCGAACCCGTCCATCTCCACCAGGAGCTGGTTCAGCGTCTGCTCGCGTTCGTCGTGGCCGCCGCCCATCCCGGCACCACGGTGGCGGCCGACGGCGTCGATCTCGTCGACGAAGACGATCGCCGGGGCGTTGGCCTTGGCCTGCTCGAAGAGGTCCCTGACTCGTGAAGCTCCCACCCCGACGAACATCTCGACGAAGTCCGAGCCGGAGATCGAGTAGAACGGCACGCCCGCCTCGCCGGCGACGGCACGCGCGAGGAGCGTCTTGCCAGTTCCCGGCGGGCCGTACAGGAGGACACCCTTGGGGATCTTCGCGCCGATCGCCTGGAACTTGGCGGGGTTCTCGAGGAACTCCTTGATCTCCTCCAGCTCCTCGACCGCCTCGGCAGCACCCGCGACGTCCTTGAAGGTCGTCTTCGGGGTGTCCTTGCTGATGAGCTTGGCCTTGGACTTGCCGAACTGCATGACGCGCGAGCCGCCGCCCTGCATCTGGTTGAAGAAGAACAGGAACAGCAGGACCAAGATGAGGATCGGCAGGAAGCTGACGAGCAGTCCGACGAGGAAGCCAGTCCGCGGGACGCTGTCGGTGTACGTCTTGGTCGGCGGGTTGTCCTCGATCATCGCCACGAGCTCGCGCTGGCGGGCGGTGACGTAGTCGGCACGGATCTTCTCGCCGTTGTTCAGCGTCAGCTCGATCCGCTGGTCACGGTCGACCAGCTTGGCCTCGGCGACCCGGCCCGACTCGATGGCCTTGATCGCGACGCTGGTGTCGACCTGCTTGAACCCCCCGGAGGCGGAGGAGAGCGAGGTCGCGAGGAGGACGCCGACGATGATGAGCGCCACCCAGAAGAAGGGGCCTCGGAAGTAGCGTTTCACGTTCATCGAAGCGGGGCGGGGCGGCCCCGTCCCTCCTGCCGGCGTGGTTGCTGAAACGGTCTGGTCGGACTATGACGGTACACCGGGCGGCGGCTCACCCGCAGCGGCGACCGTGCTGAAGGGGCAGCGCCCGATGCCCTCCCAACTCCCCGGCCATCGATTTCGATCCCGGCGCACGGTCCCCCTGGACCCAAGGGGTCAGCCGGAGTAGACGTGGGACGCCAGGGTCCCGACGAAGGGCAGGTTGCGGTAGCGCTCGGCGTAGTCCAGCCCGTAGCCGATGACGAACTCGTTGGGGATGTCGAACCCGACGTACTTCACCGGGACGTCAACCTGTGCGGCGTCCGGTTTGCGCAGCAGGGTGCACACCTCGACGGACTCGGGCCCGCGGGAGCCGAGGTTCGACATGAGCCAGGACAGAGTCAGGCCCGAGTCGATGATGTCCTCGACGATCAGGACGTTGCGCCCGGTGATGTCCTTGTCGAGGTCCTTGAGGATCCGCACGACCCCCGAGGACTTGGTGCCCGAGCCGTAGGACGAGACCGCCATCCAGTCCATCTCCACCGGCAGGTGCAGTGCCCTGGCAAGGTCACCCATCACCATGACCGCGCCCTTGAGCACGCCGACCAGCAGCAGGTCCTTGGACTCGTAGTCCGAGTCGATGTCGCCCGCCAGCTCGACGATGCGCCGTTGGATCTGCTCTTCGCTGAGGAGGACCTTCTCGAGGTCGTCGCCCATGTCCTTCTCGTCCACGCGTGCCGCGCCCCTCGCCTCAGTCCGCCGCCGTCAGGGCAAGGGTCCCACAGCCCTCGTCGACGACCCTGGCCGCACGGACACCTCCCGGCAGGTGCAGCGGTCCCTGGCCGTGCCAGTCGGTGACGAGGCGGTCGAGCTCGGTGACGTGGCTGGCCGAGAGGTCGCTCGGCGGGCAGCCGGCCGCGACGGCAGCCCGGCGCAGGACCCTGGTGCGTACGGCGGGGAGCAGAGTCTCCAGCACCGCAAGGTCAAGCCCTCCACCAGGACGGCTCGCCTCGTCGTACGCCGTGATCGCGAACGCATCCAGGGCGTCCGCGTCGGCCCGGAGCGCCGCGGCGGTGCGGGCAAGGGCCTCGGGGACGCCGGGGCCGAGGGCGCTCTCGAGGACCGGCAGGATGTCGTGGCGCACCCGCGCCCGCGCATAGCGACGGTCGCAGTTGTGCGGGTCGTCCCAGGTCGGCAGGCCCGCCGCCGCGGCCCGCACGGTCGCCCGGGACAGCCCGAGCAGTGGCCGGCGGTAGGTCCCGCGGACCGCCGCCATGCCCGCGAGCGAGCGCGCACCCGAGCCACGGGCCAGCCCCAGCAGCACCGTCTCGGCCTGGTCGTCGAGAGTGTGACCGAGCAACACGGTCCCGGCGCCGAGCCGCCCGGCGGCCTCGTCGAGTGCGGCGTAGCGGGCCGCGCGTGCTGCCGCCTCCGGACCCCCGATGCCGCTGCCGCTCCCGACCGAGACGGTTGATACCTCGACGGGGTCCAGACCGAGGCTGCGAAGGGTCGCGGCGACCTCGACCGCGCGGTCGGCCGAGCCGACTTGCAGACCGTGGTCGACGGTGACGCCGCCGGCCCGCAAACCTGCCCGGGGTGCCTCGAAGGCGAGAGCCGACGCGAGGGCCGTCGAGTCCGGGCCGCCGCTGCATGCCACGAGGACGAGCACCCCGTGGTCGATCCCCACCAATGACTCGCGCACCGCCCGGCGTACCGCTGCCACCGCCGGCGCCGGACCCATCCCCGGACGCTACTCGCCGAGTCGACCACGTTAGGTAGGCGGGAACACGCGACAACAGGCCTCGACGGCTGTTGTCGGGGTGCCTGGCCTACCTAACGTGGTCGCATCCGAAATGGTGGGGGGTCAGGCGGGGAGGGAGCGGGGGGTGACGACGCGGGTGACCCAGGCGGCCGGGTCGGAGATCTCGGCCTTGGTGGGCAGGTTCGCCGGGCCGGCCCATACCTGGTTGAAGCCGTGCATCCCGGCCCGCTCGACGGCGCCGCGCACGAACCGCTCTCCGTCGCGGTACTGCCGCAGCTTGGCGTCGATCCCGAGCAGCCGCCGCAGGACCTGCTCGACCCGCTTGGCCTCCTTGCGCCGCGCCTGGAACTTGGACCGGATCTCGCCCACCGACGGGATGACCGACGGGCCGACGCCGTCCATGACGAAGTCGGCATGGCCCTCGAGCAACGACATCAGGGCGGTGATCCGATCGAGGATCTCCCGCTGGGCCGGGGTCTGCACGGCTTCCACGAGCGAGCCGCCGCTCTCGGTGCCGTCGGGGTCGAAACCTTCTCGCAGTGCGCCGTACGCCGCTGCGGCCGCCGCCTTCACCCGCTCGGCGAGAGCGGCCGGGTCGACGTCGGTGGCGTCGACGAAGGCGCGGATCTCGCTCATCATGTGCTCGCGCAGCCACGGGACCGCTCCGAACTGCACCCGATGGGTCTCCTCGTGCAGGCAGACCCAGAGGCGGAAGTCGCGCGGGACGACGCCCATCTCCTGCTCGGCGGACACGATGTTGGGGGCGACGAGGAGCAACCGGCCGGGGCGGTCGCCGGCGGGGGCGCCGTAGGGCGGGAACAGCTCGTACTGGCCCAGGACCTTGGACGCGAGGAACGCCAGCAGCGTGCCGGTCTGGACGCCGGTCACCTTTGCCCCGACGGCGTCACCGACAAGTGAGCTCGAGGTGCGACGCTCCTGCAGCTTCTCGACCAACGGCTCGAGGACGGTGCGGAAGCCCGCAGCATTGGCCTGGATCCAGCCCGGCCGGTCGATGACCACGACGGAGGACTGGTCGGTCGGGGCGTCCAGTCCGGTGAAGTCGGCGACGTGCCCGTGTGCCTGGGCGGCGTACGTCTTGAGATCGGAGACGGCCTGGCGGGCGACGTCGGGGGGGACCTGGGGGCCGGGTCGCACGAGCCGGGTGCCGGTCGTGACGGCGAGGTCCCAGTCGACCATCGTGGAGGAGCTCATCGACTCACCGTACGTCGTCGGTCACGTCGATGGCCGGGACTGTCCTGCAGGGAGGACGGTCCCGGCCATCAGTCCTGAGCGGGGGAAAGCGATTGAGGGGTGGGGCGTCAGGTGAAGATGCTCACGCCACCGGGGCCGACCAGGAACGCCACGACGATCAAGACGATGCCCAAGAGCACCTGACCGCGAATGAGTGTGACGACTCCCCAGATGCCGATCAGAACGGCAATAATCCAGAGCAACATCGACATGGTGGTACCTCCCTTTCGAGTCCAGTGTTTCCCGTGATCTAGGTCCTCAACCGCCCCCATCCGGGGGAGTTCCGGGCGCCCCGACAAGGGTCGCGGCAAACCTGTCAAGGGCGTCGCGTGCGGCCAGCGTGTCGGCCGGAACTCGGTCGGACATGACCACGAACACGACGGGCCGACCGGCGACCGACGCCAACCCGGCCAGCGTGCTCACGCCGCTCAGGGTGCCTGTCTTGGCCCGGACGAGCCCGGCGGCCGTGCCCGCACGGCCGGCTCCGAACCGCAGCGACAACGTCCCGCTGAAGCCGGCGACCGGGAGACCACTGACGAGGAGACCTAGCGCCGGGCGGGTGCCGTCGGCGGCGGTCACCAACAACCGGGCCAATGTCTCGGGTGCGATCGACGAGCCGCGGGCGAGACCGCTGCCGTCGAGCAGGACCAGCCCGTCGGTCGGCACGCCGAGGTCGAGCAACGTCTCGGCCACGACCTCGCCGCCGTCGGTGAACGTCCCCGGCCGGCCGGCGCCGACCGCGACCAGCCGCAGGAGCGACTCGGCCAGGTCGTTGTCGCTGCTGGTGAGCATCAGCTCGACGAGCTCGCCGACCGTCGGCGAGCTGACTGCCGCCAGCTCCTCAGCGGCGGGCGGAGCCGTGGCGCGAGCCACCTCGCCGACCACTGTCAGCCCGCGACGTGCCAGCAGCCGGGCCAGCTCGCGGCCCGCAGCGAGCGCCGGGTCGGGCTCACGCGACGTCGACGTGGGGCTCACTCGTCCGGCGTCCACCGAGAGCGCGCTGACCGGCGACACGACACCGGACCCGACGTAGCTCGCCGGCCAGTCGGGCGAGGTGGCCGCTCCGGTGAACAGGGTGTCGTCGACCCGCACCACGACCTGTGCCATCCCGGCTTCCGCCGCCGCGCTGGCCGTCGCGTCGGCGAGCTCGGCCAGGCTGGCGCGCGACGGGTAGACCCCGGTCCTTGGTCGACGGGAGGTCAAGGTCGTGTCGCCGGCGCCGACCAGGACCAGTTCGCCCGGGGCTGAACCCTGGACGACCCGGGTCCGCAGCCGGGAGAAGGGGTCGAGCGTGACCAGCGCAGCTGCGGCGGTGGCCAGCTTGGCCACCGAGGCCGGGGTCCGCGCCACGTCACCGGACCGGTCGAGCAGGGTCGCCGCGCTCTCGACGTCAAGGACGAGGGCACCGGGGTCCGGCCCGAGGCTGCCCGAGGCGAGCACCACGTCCAGAGCATCGACCGGCACCGTGGACATCCCCGATGCGGACTGCGCGGGCTGCGGCTCGAGCACGTCGGGCGCGTCCACCGGCCGGGGGTCGAGCGGCGGGGTCGCGACGGGTGCCGGTGTCGGTCTGTCGGTGACCAGGCCGCCGGGCAGTCGGCCCGTCAGGTTCAGCGACGCGACGGCGACGGCCGCAGCCACCAGCACCGCGACGACACACGCGACCCAGGTCCGGACGCGCCCGTCAGCGGTGCCCACGCATCCCTCGATTCGTCGCCCTGACCGGCGTACGCGAGACTAGCGACCGGCCGCAGCGGGCATCCCCCGGCGACCGACCACTGCGCGAGGCGACTGCAGGAGGCGTGGCGTGGAGTTCGACGTCCTCATCGAGATCCCCAAAGGCAACCGCAACAAGTACGAGCTCGACCACGCGACGGGCCGGATGCGGCTGGACCGGATGCTGTTCACCTCCACGCGCTATCCCGCCGACTACGGCTTCATCGAGGACACCCTCGGGCTCGACAGCGACCCGCTCGACGCCCTCGTCCTCCTCGACGAGCCGACTTTCCCCGGCTGCCTGATCAAGGCGCGCGCCCTGGGCATGTTCCGGATGACCGACGAGGCGGGCGGGGACGACAAGGTGCTGTGCGTCCCGGCAACCGACCCGCGCATGGAGCACCTGCGCGACATCCACCACGTCTCGGAGTTCGACCGCCTCGAGATCCAGCACTTCTTCGAGGTCTACAAGGACCTCGAGCCCGGCAAGTCCGTCGAGGGCGCCACCTGGGTGGGCCGCGTCGAGGCCGAGGCGGAGATCGTGGCGTCCCGCGAACGACTGGCGGCGACGTTGCAGGATCCAGGCAGCAACGAGACCCTGCACTGAACACTCGTTGGGCCGCTAGATCCAGCCGAGCTCGCTGAACTCCGGAAACCCGCCCTGCCAGATGCGGAAACCCGCGAAGAGCAGGAGCGACAGTCCGTACGCCGTCGCGAGGTAGCGCCCCATGCCGTCGCGGGTGAGCAGGCCCCAGACGGTGAACACCAGGGCGGTCCCGATGCCCAGCCACGGTGTCTGGCCCTCGACCGAGTTGGTGAAATAGGTGAAGCCGACACTGGCCGCCAGCAGATGTCCGACGACGCCACCCCGCGCCTTCCGGTCGGCGACCACGACCGCGAGCACCGCGACGACGACAGCGAACCCGGCGTACCAGAGGTAGTGACCGACGGTCTCGTCCCAGAGGTGGACCACGTCCGGGTCCGTGCCCGGCAGCGCGTTGCCGACGGAGTTGGCGGCCAGGTGGATCCCGTGGCCCGAGGTGTAGAGCACGGCGCCGAACAGGAAAGCCGTCCAGGCACCGGCTTCGGCCCCGGCCGCACGTAGCGTCCCGGCGGCGGCGCCGATCACGACGTACGGCGTCAGCAGGTCGATCCAGTCGGCCCACCGCGTCGGGCCCACCTCGCCGAGACCGGTGAACAGCGTCCCGCCGTGGTGCATGACGCCGTAGCCGAGCGCGAACACGACCAGCCAACCGCCGAAGCTGCGAGCGTGCCGCTCGGTGTACGCGCTCACTAATCGCTCACGGAGCTGTCTGTTCGCTCGTGCGCCTCGCTGCCGCTCGTCGCTCGCTCACGGCCGGGCGGCGCCGAAGAGACTGCCGCGCCAGATGCTCGACATGCGCACGTTCTCACCGGTGTAGGGGGCCTCGATCATCTGACCGTCGCCGATGTAGAGGGCCACGTGGTAGATCGAGCGATAGTTGCCCGGGTCGCTGGCGTAGAACACGAGGTCCCCCCGGCGCAGCTCGGTGACCGGGATCTTCTCGGAGCGCTCGTACTGCGCGACGCTGTAGTGCGGGAGCCCGATGCCGCCCTGCTCCCACGCACGCATGGTGAGACCAGAGCAGTCATAGCTGCTCGGCCCGTCGGCGCCCCACTGGTAGGGCCGGCCGATCTGGGAGCGGGCGAAGTCGATGGCCCGCTCGACGGAACCCGATCCGTTGGTCGACGGAAGCGACGGCGGGGCGGGAGCCGGCTCTGGCTCCGGCTTCGGCTTCGGGGCCGGTGCAGGCGCCGGGTGAGGATCGGACGGCTTCTCCGGCGTCCGGGACGCCTCGTCGGCCTTGCGGGCCTCGTCGGCCTTGCGGGCGTCCTCGGCACGGCGCGCATCGTCGGCCTGGCGCGCCTCGTCGACACGGCGGTTCTCGTCCGCCTGGCGGGCGGCCTCCGCCTGGCGAGCGGCTTCCCGAGCCTTCTCCCGGGCCGCCTCGGCCTGCCGGGCAGCCTCACGGGCCTGCTCACGCGCACGCGCCTCGGCTGCCCGGCGCGCGGCCTCCTCGCGCTGGCGTTCCAGCCCGTCCTGGCGTGCGCGCTCGAGACGGACCGTCGTGTGCCGGGCCGCTGCCAGGGCACGGACCAGCGTCTCCCGCTGCGTCGCGATCTGGGCGACTGCCTGCTGCTGTCCGGCCAGCCGCGCTTCGGCCTCAGCCTTGGCCCGCTCGACCCGGAGCGCGGAGGAACGCCGCTGCTCGACCAGGTGCTCGGCACGCGCCTCGAGGACGGTCGCGTGGGCCTGGGCAGCCCGGAACTCGTCCAGTGCGTGCTGGCGGCTGTCACCGATGGACTGCAGTGCCGACATGCGGCTCATCAGGTCGTGGGGGTCTGCGGCGAGGAAAAAGGCCGACAGGCCTGCGGCGTCCCCGCCGCTGCGGTAGGCCGCGGCGGCCAGCAGGCCCAGGGCGTCGCGAGACGTCTCCAGCGCCGTCCGGGCGTCGGCAGCCGAACGCTGCGCGGCCATGGCGTCCTGCTCTGCCTGCTGCAGGCGGACCCGTGCACCGTTGTAGGCCTCCACGGCCTGGCCGACCTGCAACGCGAGCCGGTCGGTCCGGGCGCCGGCCGCGGCCAGCTGCGCCTCCATCCGACCCACCTC
>JAJAYQ010000191.1 GCA_026786145.1 Spirochaetaceae bacterium
GGGGGGGGGGGGGGTTCTTTTCCCCCCCGCGGGGCCCGCCCCCCGGGGGCGCCCCCCCGCGGCGGGGCGGACGAGTCCGACAGCGACTCGGCGGAGACGACGCAGCCGGCGGCCGGGGCAGACAACGGTGAGGCTGCCGAGCCGGGGGAGTCCGGGGATTCGGGGCACGACGACGGAGACGACGGCGAGGGCGGAACTCGCCGTCGACGCCGCCGCCGCCGCCGCGGAGCGGGCGAGGGTGACGGCGATGAGCCCGTCGTCGACGACCCGCCCAACACGGTGACGCGGGTCCGCGAGCCCCGCAAGAGCACCCGCAGCCGGAGCGATCGCGGCGACAAGGCCAAGGACAAGGACAAGGACAAGGACAAGGACGACGACGACGGCGTCCGCTCGGTCAAGGGGTCCACTCGCCTGGAGGCCAAGAAGCAGCGCAGACGGGAGGGCCGCGACGCCGGCCGCCGGCGCCCCTCGGTCATCACCGAGGCGGAGTTCCTGGCCCGTCGGGAGTCCGTGGACCGCGTCATGGCGGTCCGCCAGACCGCTGCGCGAACCCAGATCGCGGTGCTCGAGGACGACGTCCTCGTGGAGCACTACGTGAGCACGGCCTCCAGCTCCGGGCTGCTGGGCAACGTCTATCTCGGCAAGGTGCAGAACGTCCTGCCCTCGATGGAGGCGGCCTTCGTCGACATCGGCAAGGGGCGCAACGCCGTGCTGTACGCCGGCGAGGTGAACTGGGACGCGGCCGGCCTCGACGGCCAGCCCCGACGCATCGAGCTCGCCCTGAAGTCCGGCGACCCGGTCCTGGTGCAGGTCACCAAGGACCCGATCGGCCACAAGGGCGCCCGGCTGACCAGCCAGATCTCCCTGGCCGGCCGCTACCTCGTGCTGGTCCCCGGAGGCGCGATGACCGGCATCAGCCGCAAGCTTCCGGAGAACGAGCGTTCCCGGCTCAAGGCCGTCCTGAAGCGGGTGGTCCCGGAGGGTGCCGGCGTCATCGTGCGCACGGCGGCCGAGGGGGCCAGCGAGGAGGAGCTGGCCCGCGACGTCGCCCGACTGACCGCCCAGTGGGAAGACATCGAGCGCAAGTCGACCAAGGGGTCGGCGGCCCCGACCCTTCTCTACGGTGAGCCGGACATGACCATCCGTGTCGTCCGCGACATCTTCAACGAGGACTTCGCCTCGTTGGTCATCTCCGGGGACGACGCGTGGGACATGGTGGAGCCCTACGTCTCCCACGTCGCGCCGGACCTGCGCGACCGGCTCTCCCGCTGGACCAGCGAGGAGGACATCTTCACCGCCCGCCGCGTGGACGAGCAGCTGACCAAGGCGCTGGACCGGAAGGTCTGGCTGCCCAGCGGTGGGTACCTGGTGATCGACCGCACCGAGGCGATGATCGTGGTCGACGTCAACACCGGGAAGTTCATCGGGCAGGGTGGCAACCTCGAGGAGACGGTGACCAAGAACAACATCGAGGCAGCGGAGGAGATCGTCCGTCAGCTGCGGTTGCGAGACCTCGGCGGCATCATCGTCATCGACTTCATCGACATGGTGCTCGAGAGCAACCGCGACCTCGTCCTGCGCCGCCTGCTCGAGTGCCTCGGCCGCGACAGGACCAAGCACCAGGTGGCCGAGGTGACCTCGCTCGGGCTCGTGCAGATGACCCGCAAGCGGGTCGGCCAGGGCCTGCACGAGGCGTTCTCCGAACCCTGCGAGGCCTGCAACGGCCGTGGCTACCACATCTCCACCGAACCGGTGGAGAGCCGCACCCCCACCTCGGACCGCCGCGGTGACGGCGGCGGTGGCGGCGGCCGGGGGGCGAAGCGCTCGCAGGAGCCCAGAACCGCGAAGCAGCCCAAGGTGTCGCCGGTGGCAGCCGAGGACCCGGTCGAGCCGGCACCTGTCGCCGCGGCGGCCGAGGACCCGGTCGAGCCGGCACCTGTCGCCGCGGCGGCCGAGCCGGCCCCCAAGCGCCGTCGCCGCAAGGCGTCCAGCCCTGTCACGACGCTGTGAGCCAGCAGCGGGCGGGGAGGTCGCCGGTTTGACCCGGCGCCCACCCCGTTCGTACCCTTGACCGTCCGACGACTGGCGCTGACGCGCCGTCGCCCTCGCGCGCCCGTGCTCCGGGCAGCGCCGAGGTCCCTCATGCGTGAGTACAGGAAGTGAGTGCGCGGTGTACGCGATCGTCCGTGCCGGTGGGCGCCAGGAGAAGGTTGCCGTCGGCGACGTCCTCGAGATCGACCGGCTGCAGGCCGCGCCGGGCTCGACGGTCGACCTGCCCGTGCTCCTGCTCGTCGACGGGGACGACGTCACCACCGACAAGTCCGCCCTGGCCAAGGCTTCAGTCACGGTCGAGGTCGTCGCGGCCACCAAGGGCCCCAAGATCGACATCCTCAAGTACAAGAACAAGACCGGCTACCGCGTGCGCAAGGGCCACCGCCAGAAGCACACGCAGGTCCTGGTGACCGGCATCGAGGCGGACGCCGCGAACCCGAAGGCGGCTCCCAAGGCCGCCGCCGCGAAGACCGCCGCCACCTCTCCGGCGAAGAAGTCGACGGCGAAGAAGTCGACGGCGACCAAGACGACCACGGCGACCAAGAAGACCACGGCGACCAAGGCCACGGCGAAGAAGACCAAGGCGACCAAGGCCACCGACTCCCAGTAGCCCGACCCTGCCCCGCACCAGCGGCAGGCCAGCAGCAGTCGAAAGGTAGCGCAGCGATGGCTCACAAGAAGGGCGCCTCGTCCACCCGTAACGGGCGCGACTCCAACTCGCAGCGTCTCGGCGTGAAGCGGTTCGGCGGCCAGGTGGTCAACGCCGGCGAGATCATCGTGCGCCAGCGCGGCACCCACTTCCACCCGGGCCTGAACGTGGGCCGTGGCGGCGACGACACGCTCTTCGCGCTTGCTCCCGGAGCGGTGGAGTTCGGCAGCCGACGCGGTCGCCGGGTCGTGAACATCGTTCCCGCGGAGTCGGTCACCAGCTGAGGCCCTCGATACCTGGCCAGAGGAGCACGGTGTGACGACGTTCGTGGACCAGGTGGTCCTGCACCTGTCCGCAGGCGACGGCGGTAACGGCTGCTCGTCCATCCACCGGGAGAAGTTCAAGCCGCTCGGCGGCCCCGACGGGGGCACCGGCGGGCGCGGCGGGGACATCGTCCTGCGCGTGGACCCCAGCGTCACGACGCTGCTCGACTACCACCGCTCCCCGCACCGACGGGCGACCAACGGCCGGCCGGGACAGGGCGGGCACCGCAGCGGGGCCGACGGCCAGGACCTCGAGCTCTTGGTGCCCAACGGCACCGTCGTCCGCGGGCCTGGCGGCGAGGTGCTTGCCGACCTGGTAGGCGCCGGCACGGCCTACGTCGCTGCCCAGGGCGGTCGCGGCGGGCTCGGCAACGCGGCACTGGCCTCGGCCCGGCGCAAGGCTCCCGGCTTCGCGCTGCTCGGCGAGCCGGGCGACTCCGCCGACCTGACGATGGAGCTCAAGACCGTTGCCGACGTGGCACTCGTCGGTTTCCCCAGTGCCGGTAAGTCCAGCCTGGTGGCGGCGATGTCTGCCGCCCGGCCGAAGATCGCGGACTATCCCTTCACGACGCTGGTGCCCAACCTCGGCGTGGTGGAGGCCGGTGAGGTCCGCTACACCGTGGCCGACGTCCCGGGGCTCATCCCCGGGGCCAGCGAGGGCAAGGGTCTGGGCTTGGAGTTCCTGCGCCACGTCGAGCGGTGCAGCGCCCTCGTGCACGTGCTCGACGCTGCCACCCTGGAGCCGGGCCGCGACCCGATGAGCGACCTTGATGTCATCGAGGCCGAGCTGGCGGCCTACGGCGGCCTGGACGACCGGCCGCGCATCGTCGCCATCAACAAGATCGACGTGCCGGAGGCCCGCGACCTGGCCGAGCTGGTCACCGAGGACCTCACGTCCCGCGGGCTCGACGTCTACGCGGTCAGCGCCGCGACGCGCGAGGGTCTGCGCGAGCTGTCCTTCGCGATGGCCGCCCTCGTGACCGCGGCGCGCGCAGCGGCCCCGGACCCGGAGGCGACCCGCATCGTGCTGCGGCCCAAGGCCGTGGACGAGGCGGAGTTCGAGGTCGTCAAGCAGGGCGAGAGCTACCTCGTACGTGGTGTGAAGCCAGGTCGATGGGTCCGCCAGACCGACTTCTCCAACGACGAGGCCGTCGGATACCTCGCGGACCGGTTGGCCCGCCTCGGGGTGGAGGACGCGCTGCTGGCGGCCGGGGCCGACGCCGGCGACGAGATCCTCATCGGCGACGGCACCTACTCCGTGGTCTTCGACTGGGAGCCGACGATGAAGGCCGGGGCCGAGCTGCTCCACGGCCGGCGCGGCACCGACCTGCGCCTCGACGGACGCTGACGTGGCGGCGGCTCGAAGCGCCGCGGCCAGGGTCGTCGTCAAGATCGGGTCCTCCTCGCTCACCACCACTGCGGGTGGCCTGGACCCGCAGCGCCTCGACCGTCTGGTCGACGAGCTGGCCGTGGCGCGCAACGGCGGCCGGGAGATCGTTCTCGTCTCGTCCGGGGCCATCGCCTCCGGCCTCTCGCCGCTCGGCCTGCGCCGTCGCCCACGGGACCTCGCGACCCAGCAGGCTGCTGCCAGCGTCGGGCAGGGCGTCCTCGTCCACCGTTATACCGAGTCGTACGCCCGGCACGGGCTCACCGTCGGACAGGTCCTGCTGACCGCCGACGACGTGGTGCGCCGCGGTCACTACCGCAACGCCCAGCGCACGCTGTACCGGCTGCTGGAGATGGGCGCCGTCCCCATCGTCAACGAGAACGACACCGTCGCGACCGAGGAGATCCGGTTCGGCGACAACGACCGGCTGGCGGCGCTGGTCGCCCACCTCGTGCACGCGGACCTGCTGGTCCTGCTCTCCGACGTCGACGGGATCTACAAGGGTGATCCCCGCCGGTCATCGTCACGGATGCTCACCGAGGTGCGCGTGGACACCGACCTCGACGGGGTGAGCCTGGGTCGCGGCGGCGACGTGGGCACCGGTGGGATGGCCAGCAAGGTCGCGGCGGCGCGCATCTCCGCGGCTGCCGGCATCCCCGCCGTCGTGGCCTCCGCGCTCGCGGTGGGCGACGTGCTGGCCGGGAGCTCCGTCGGGACGAGCTTCCCTGCAGCCGGAGCTCGGCTACCCACCCGGTTGCTCTGGCTCGCGTACGCGTCCACGCCCCGCGGCCGGGTCCGGCTCGACCCGGGCGCCGTGGCTGCGGTCGTCGGGCGACGGCTTTCGTTGCTCCCGGCAGGGGTCACCGCCGTCGACGGGAACTTCGTCGCCGGGGACCCGGTGGACCTGATTGACCAAAACGGCCACGCGGTGGCCCGCGGGCTGGTCAACTTTGACGCGACGGAGCTTCCCGCACTGCTGGGCCGGTCGACACCCGAGCTGGCCCGGGAGCTCGGGCCAGCGTTCAGCCGCGAGGTCGTGCACCGGGACGACATCGTGCTGCTCGCATGACGGGTTGGGTGCAGTCGGTGCCCCTGCCACACGGGAGAGGGCGTGCACCACGTGACGGAGCGGACTCTCTCGGAGGCGTTGTCCGTGGAGCCCGCGCCGCCTCCGATGTGGCACGTCACGCTGACGGTGGTCGGCGCCGAGCGGGACCCGGCCGACGTGCGCTCCGCGCTGGCGCGGCTCACCCACGAGCGCCCGTTCCTGCTGTCCGTGCGGTACGCGGCCGACCGGGCTGAGGTCCGCTACTGGGAGGAGGCTCGCGACCTCGAGGACGCAGCCGCCCTGGCCCTGCGTCTCTGGGGCGAGCACCGCGGCTCGGCCGGGCTGCCGCCGTGGCGGGTGGCCGGGCTCGAGGTGGTGGACCGCGCGACCTTCCAGCGCCGCGCCATGGACAGTCCCGCTCCCGCCCTGGTGCCGGCCGGTGGCATCCGCCCGTTCTAGGATCGGTCGACTCATCCCGCGACCAATCGACCAATCGACCAATCGACCGATCGACCGATCCAGGAGTGCCACGTCATGACTGCTGCCATCCGCCTGCTCGCCGAGGGTCAGTCCGGTGCTCGTGAGCTGCCAGTCGAGCCCTGGGCGCTCGGTGCCGGCGCGTTCCTGCTGCTTGTCGTCCTGCTCGCCATCACCCTGGCGTTCGGCAAGGACCGCTGAGACACGACACCGTTAGGGTCGGGGGCGTGGTCGAACCTGCGAAGCGGCGTCTCGGAGTGATGGGCGGAACCTTCGACCCGGTGCACCACGGTCACCTCGTCGCCGCCAGCGAGGTGGCCGCAACCCATCACCTCGACGAGGTGATCTTCGTCCCCACCGGCCAGCCCTGGCAGAAGCACGACGACAACGTCACCCCGGCCGAGCACCGCTACCTGATGACGGTGATCGCCACCGCGGCCAACCCCCGGTTCACGGTGAGCCGGGTCGACATCGACCGGCTTGGCCCGACGTACACGATCGACACCCTGCGCGACCTGCGGACACAGCGCGGCGCGGACGCCGACCTCTTCTTCATCACCGGCGCCGACGCGCTGGCCCAGATCCTGACCTGGAAGGCGGCCGAGGAGCTTTTCTCGCTCGCGCAGTTCATCGGCGTCACCCGACCGGGGCACGCTCTCTCCACCGAGGGCCTGCCCGCCGACCGGGTCAGCCTGCTCGAGGTCCCTGCCATGGCGATCTCGTCCACCGCCATCCGCGGGCGGGCCCGGCGGGGTCAACCGGTGTGGTACCTCGTGCCGGACGGTGTCGTGCAGTACATCGCGAAGCACCGCCTGTACCCCCTCGGTGACGAGGCGCACGACCCGGGAACCGTGCTGTGAGCGGAAAGCACCGCAAGCCCGACCCCGACCAGCTCGACCAACTCGGCGAACCGCGCGCCGCCGAGCCCATGGCCCCGGTTCAGGTGCCGCCGCCTCCGGCTCCATCCGCCGCCCCACCCTCCCGACGCGTGGCCGGCTCGCACAGCCGGCCGCCGGCGCCCGCTGACGGCAGGGTTCTGGTGGCCCGGGAGAGTACGCCCTCGGAGGGACCTCAACGGGCCGCGGCGGCGCCCGGCCGGACCGTGGTCGTCCGCCGCGACCGCCGTTCCGAGCGCACGCAACGCAAAGCCACCGGGCGTCGGCGCACCCTGGCGGTCGTGCTCGGGACGGGGATCCTCGCGGCCTCCGTCGCCGTGTACTGGGTGACCCGCACCGGCCAAGAGAGCACGAACCAGGTGGCCGCCGGCCCCGCGAAGCAGCAGACCCTGCTGGTCCAGGTCACCGGCGACGACGGGGTGGCCGCGGCCAGCGCCCTGGTCGGGGTCACGGCGGCCGAGAACTCCTCCGCCATCGTTCTCGTGCCGTCCCGGCTGCTTGTCGACGTGGCGGGGGCGGGCAGCCTCCCGTTCGGCGAGACCGCGACCCTTCCTGAGCCCAGCGCGCCCGCCCAGGCCCTGACCGACCTGTTGGGAGTACGGGTCGACGACAGCTGGGTGCTCACCGTGGAGGGGCTCGCCGGCGTGGTCGACGCCGTCGGAGGGGTCCAGGCCGCGGTGGACGTCGACGTCGTGACCACCGACGCCGCCGGAAGGTCCAAGATCGTCGTGCCGGCCGGGTCGCAACGCCTCGACGGCACGTCGGCCGCGGCGTTCGCCACCTACCTCGCCGAGGACGAACCGGAGCAGGCCAGGCTGGCCCGGTTCGACGACGTGTTCACAGCAGTGGTGGCCGCCTTACCTCCCACGAAGGCCGAGATCGAGGCCGCCGTCCAGGCCAGTGGTGTCGGCTCGGAGTCCACCCTCGGCGAGGGCCAGCTCGCGGCCCGCCTCTCGGTCCTGCGGGCATCGTCGGCGGCGGGGACCCTGGTGTCCGACGTGCTGCCCGTCACCGAGATCGACTCGGGGGGCGCCGTCACGTCGTACGGCATCGACTCCGGCCAGGTCGCCGCGATGATGCGCTCGTTGCTCCCGGGCGCGCTGCAGACGGACTCCGGCGGTGAGGTGCTGCGGGTGTTGGTGGAGAACGGCGTGGGTACTCCGGGTCTGGTCGAGCTGGCCCGGGCCAAGCTGGTGGCCGACGGCTTCCGGTTCGTCAACGGCGGGAATGCCGCGAACTTCGGCGTCGAGGAGAGCGCGGTGTTCATCTCCAACGGGACCGCAACGAGCGTGCGGCGAGGGGAACGAGTGGCCTCCTCCCTGGGCCTGCCGGTGAGCGCCGTCACGACGTCCGACCGTGGCCAGACCGTCGCAGACGTCATCGTCGTCTTGGGCAAGGATTTCCTCCCGTGAGACCCTGGACGACGTGACTGTCTCCGACCGCGCCCGTGAGCTGGCTGTCGCCGCCGCCGAGGCGGCCTCCGACAAGCTGGCCGACGACATCCTGGCCTTCGACGTGGGCGACCAGCTCGTCATCACCGACGTGTTTGTGCTCTGCTCCGCGCCCAGCGACCGCCAGGTCAAGGCCATCGTCGACGCCGTGGAGGAGCGCCTGCGCGGGCTGGGGGCCAAGCCGGTCCGCCGCGAGGGTGAGCGCGAGGGACGCTGGGTCCTGCTGGACTACATCGACATGATCGTGCACGTCCAGCACTCCGAGGAGCGCGTCTACTACTCCCTCGAGCGCGTCTGGAAGGACTGCCCCACGGTGGAGCTGCCCGAAGAGGTCCGGCGGTCCCGGTCCCGGCACGACGACACGGCGGGGGCGGCCTCCTGATCGGTGCGCCCCGCCGGGTCGTGCTCTGGCGGCACGGGCAGACCCGGTGGAACGTCGAGGACCGCTTCCAGGGCCACACCGACGTCGATCTCGACGACACCGGACGCGACCAGGCCGAGCGCGCCGCCCGGCTGCTGGCGGCGTTGCAGCCGCACGCGATCGTGTCGTCGGACCTGCTCCGAGCCGGCAACACAGCGCGCGCCCTGGCGCGGCTGACGGGGGTGCTGGTGGACGAGGACCGTCGGCTGCGCGAGACGTTCGGTGGGACGTGGCAGGGGCTGACGGTCAGTCAGATCAGAGATCTGGACGCCGATGCCTACGCGCTCTGGCGGACCGGGGCGGACGTGCCGGCCGGTGGTGCCGAGACCCGCTCCGACGTCGCCGCGCGGGTCGGGCCGGCGATCCTCGAGGCACTCGCGCCGCTGCCTCCTGGTGCGACCCTTGTCGTCGTCACCCACGGCGGCTCGGCGCGGGCCGCGATCGGCTCGCTCCTGGACCTGCCGATGGACCGCTGGGCTGTCGTCGGAGGCTTGAGCAACTGCTCCTGGTCGGTGCTCGAGGAGTCCAGCACCGGCTGGCGCCTGGTGGAGCACAATGCCGGCAGCCTGCCGACGCCGGTGATGAGCGACGAGGAGTAGAACCGTCTCCGCTGTAGCTCCGGGGCGATTCGTGCCCGCTGACCCGGCCCGTTAGACTCGTCGCTGCCCGCTCGGTGGGCGCATGTCCTGGGGCTGTGGCGCAGCTGGTAGCGCACCACACTGGCAGTGTGGGGGTCAGGGGTTCGAGTCCCCTCAGCTCCACCC
>JAJAYQ010000192.1 GCA_026786145.1 Spirochaetaceae bacterium
AAGCCCACCATCTCTCCCGTGAGGTCCACCGTGTCCAGCCTCGCCGACTCCAACGGCACCAGTAGCACCAGCAGCACAGCCGACCGCCCCACCGGTACTGCGCGCGTCAAGCGCGGCATGGCCGAGATGCTCAAGGGCGGCGTCATCATGGACGTCGTCAACGCCGAGCAGGCCAAGATCGCCGAGGATGCCGGCGCCGTCGCCGTGATGGCCCTCGAGCGGGTCCCGGCCGACATCCGGGTCGAGGGCGGCGTCGCCCGCATGTCCGACCCCGACATGATCGACAGCATTGTCGAGTCGGTGTCGATCCCGGTCATGGCCAAGGCCCGCATCGGGCACTTCGTCGAGGCCCGGGTGCTGCAGTCCCTCGGCGTCGACTACGTCGACGAGTCCGAGGTCCTGACCCCCGCCGACGAGGCCCACCACATCGACAAGTGGTCCTTCACGGTGCCCTTCGTCTGCGGCGCGACCAACCTGGGCGAGGCGCTGCGGCGCATCGCCGAGGGCGCGGCGATGATCCGGTCCAAGGGCGAGGCCGGCACCGGCAACGTCGTCGAGGCCACCCGACACATGCGGTCGATCCGCAGCGAGATCGGCCGCCTTCGCACCCTCGCCGACGAGGAGCTCTACGCCGCCGCCAAGGACCTCCGTGCTCCGGTCGACCTGGTCCGCGAGGTCGCCGAGACCGGGAAGCTGCCGGTCGTGCTCTTCACCGCCGGCGGCATCGCGACACCCGCCGACGCAGCGATGATGATGCAGCTCGGAGCCGAGGGTGTCTTCGTCGGCTCGGGCATCTTCAAGTCCGGAGACCCGGTCAAGCGCGCCGAGGCGATCGTGAAGGCCACGACCTTCCACGACGACCCCGATGTCATCGCCAAGGTCTCCCGCGGCCTGGGAGAGGCGATGGTCGGGCTCAACGTGGACACGCTGCCCGAGTCGCAGCGCTACGCGTCCCGCGGTTGGTGACTGCTCCGACCATCGGGGTCTTCGCGTTGCAGGGTGACGTCCGCGAACACGTGCAGATGCTCGAGTCGCTGGGCGCCGACGCGGTACCCGTACGCCGGCCGGAGGAGCTCGACCGGGTCGACGGCCTGGTCCTGCCCGGCGGAGAGTCGACCACGATGGCCAAGCTGGCGGCCACCTTCGGGCTGCTGGACCCGCTGCGGAAGAGGGTCGCCGACGGCATGGTGACCTACGGGACCTGCGCGGGGATGATCCTGCTGGCCGACGTCATCGAGGACGGTGCCGCCGGCCAGGAAACGGTTGGCGGGCTCGACGTCGTCGTACGCCGCAACGCCTTCGGCCGCCAGGTCGACTCGTTCGAGGCCGACGTGTCCTTCGACGGGCTCGAGCCGGCCGGCCCGGTGCACGCGGTCTTCATCCGCGCGCCGTGGGTCGAGTCCTGCGGTCCGGGGGTGCGCGAGCTCGCCCGCGTCGAGGGCGGCCCGGCCGACGGTATGGTCGTGGCCGTCCGGGGCGGGACGCAGGGGCACCTGCTCGCGACGTCGTTCCACCCCGAGCTGGCCGGTGACCCGCGGGTCCACGGGTTGTTCCTGCAGATGGTGAAGGAGCGTTATGAGCGATCGTGAAGACCGCACCGGAGCAAGGTCGATGATCGCGACGGTCCGGCGATGAGCGGCCATTCCAAGTGGGCGACCACCAAGCACAAGAAGGCCGTCGTCGACGCCCGCCGGGGCAAGTCGTTCGCCAAGCTGATCAAGAACATCGAGGTCGCGGCCCGCACCGGGGGCGGGGACGTCAACGGCAACCCGACGCTCTACGACGCGATCCAGAAGGCCAAGAAGACCTCGGTCCCCAACGACAACATCGAGCGCGCCGTGAAGCGCGGCTCGGGTGTCGAGTCGGGGGGAGCCGACTACCAGACGATCATGTACGAGGGCTATGGCCCCAACGGCGTCGCGGTGCTGGTCGAGTGCCTCACCGACAACCGCAACCGGGCGGCGTCCGAGGTGCGGATCGCGCTCACCCGCAACGGTGGCACGATGGCCGACCCGGGGTCGGTGTCCTACCTGTTCAACCGCAAGGGCGTCGTGATCGTCCCGAAGACCGAGGGCCTGACCGAGGACGACGTGCTGCTGGCCGTCCTCGACGCGGGTGCCGACGAGGTCAACGACCTGGGGGAGGCCTTCGAGGTCGTCAGCGAGGCCACCGACCTGGTCGCGGTGCGGACGGCGCTTCAGGACGCCGGCCTCGACTACGACTCCGCGGACGCGTCGTTCCTCCCGTCGGTCGTGGTGCCGCTCGACGAGGACGGCGCCCGCAAGGTCTTCCGGCTGGTCGAGGCGCTCGAGGACTCCGACGACGTGCAGAACGTCTACGCCAACTACGACGTGTCCGATGAGATCATGGAGTCCGTGGGCTGACCTTCCGGCGGACCGGGGTGGAGGTGGGGCAGCCGCTCGCGTCAGTTCGCTCCGGTCATGTGTTCGGCCGCTCAGGCGGCTCGGTCGAGGCGGTCGAGCACGGCCCGACGTACGTCTTCCGGTTTGACGCCCTCGGCGGCGACCACCCGGGCGGCGAGGCCGCCGGCGCGCAGCATCCCGAGAACGATGTGCGCTGCCGTGATCTCGCCGCTACGCAGGCTCATCGACTCCCGCAGGGCGATCTCCAGTGACATCTCGGCTCGCTTCGTGAAGCGCAGGTGACCTCCCGTCGCGTCGCGACGGCAGTGCCCGTGACTTCCGGATTCGACACGACGACGTCTGAGCCACCGTCTCCCGCCTAGCACGGCCGGTCCGTCCAGCGCACCCGGCCCGAAGCTGGCCTCGACGCGTCGCCGGACGTTGTCCAGGTCGATCCCGAGGTCACCGAGCGCTGCCGCGTCGGCAGCCCCGTCGCCGTCGCCGCTGCCCGCCTCAACGAGCACTCGGGCCCGAACGGCAGCGTGGGTGATCCCCAGCCCGGCGAGCGTGGTCTGCATGGAGGACCCGCCGTCGGCGAGCACCGCCAGCAGCAGGTGCTCGGTGCCTATCCAGCCGTGGCCCAGGGCCCGGGCCTCGTCCTGGGCGCCGACCACCACGTGACGGGCGTCTGTCGTGAACCGCTCGAACATCCCCTACCTCCCTCGGTACTTCTTGTGCACGGCCTGCCGGCTGACACCGAGAACGGCACCGATCGCCTCCCAGGACCAGCCCTGGGCGCGGGCGTTGCGCACCTGGACCGCCTCGAGCCGCTCGGCCAGCCGGCGCAGCGCACCCGCGGCCTGCAGGCCGACGGCCGGGTCGTTGCTCGCTGCCTGCTCCGCCACCGTGCTCGCCCTGGTAACCGTCGTCGTCATGGCTGTCAACCTAGATTGACGCGAGGTCAATGTCAACCCTCGTTGACAAGAGCTGCCACCGGCGTGGGTCCCGTCGGCGGGCCACGGCGCGTCGTACGACGGGATCTGTCCGAGCCGCAGGTAGCGTGCTACCCGAACAGGTGTTCGGACCGACGGCGAGCGAGGAGGTAGGACGTGCGGGTGCTCGGCATCGATCCTGGGCTGACGCGCTGCGGCCTGGGTGTCGTCGAGGGGGCAGCCGGCCGGCCGCTCCGCCTGGTGGCCGTCGACGTGGTCCGCACGCCCCCGGGTGACGACATCGGCGCCCGGCTGCTCGCGATCGAGCGGGCCGTGGAGGCCTGGCTGCGGGAGCATCAGCCGGACGCGGTCGCCGTCGAGCGGGTGTTCAGCCAGCACAACGTGCGCACCGTCATGGGCACCGCCCAGGCGAGTGCTGTCGCCATCACCTGCGCGGCGCGCGCCGGACTGCCCGTAGCCCTGCACACGCCGAGCGAGATGAAGGCCGCCGTGACGGGGAGCGGCCGGGCCGACAAGGCCCAGGTGGGAGCCATGGTCACGCGCATCCTGCGCCTCGACGCACCGCCGAAGCCGGCGGACGCCGCAGACGCGCTCGGCCTGGCGATCTGCCATGTGTGGCGGGGGGCCGCGACCGCACGGATCGCGGCGGCCGTCGCTCTGGCCGGAGCCGGCCGATGAAATCCGGGGGCCCCGAATGATCGCCTTCGTCGCGGGACGGGTCGCTGCACTCGCCCCCGATGGCGCGGTCGTCGAGGTCGGAGGAGTCGGGATCTCGGTCCAGTGCACCCCCGGCACCCTGGCCTCGCTGCGGCTGGGTGAGGCGGCGCACCTCCCCACGTCATTGGTCGTGCGCGAGGACTCCCTGACGTTGTACGGCTTCGCCGACGACGACGAGCGGGCCGTCTTCGAGCTCCTCCAGACGGCCAGCGGGGTCGGGCCGCGGCTCGCGCAGGCGATGCTGGCCGTCCACGGGCCCGACGTGTTGCGGCAGGCGGTGGCCACCGACGACTTCGTCACCCTCATGCAGGTGCCCGGCATCGGGCGCAAGGGGGCCCAGCGCATCGTGCTCGAGCTCAAAGATCGTTTGGGCGCGGTCCGTGGTGGGTCCGGCGCGGTCCGCCCGATCGGTCGCGGTGCCGCACTCTGGAGCGAGCAGCTGCACTCGGCACTCCTGGGCCTCGGCTGGTCGTCCCGGGAGGCCGACGATGCCGTGGCCGCTGCGGCATCTGACGCGGCACAGGCGACCGCAGCCGGTGAGACGCCGGACATCGCTGCTCTGCTCAGGCTGGCGCTGCGCTCGTTGAGCCGCGCATGAGCGGCACCGAGCGGCTGGTCGACCCCGACCTCGAGCTCGTCCCCGGCCCCGACGAGGAACGAGCGGTCGAGGCCGCACTGCGGCCGCGGTCCCTGGACGAGTTCATCGGCCAGCACCGGGTGCGCGAGCAGCTGAGCCTCGTCCTGGAGGCCGCGAGACGCCGCGACGGGGTGCCCGACCATGTGCTCCTGAGCGGCCCGCCTGGCCTGGGAAAGACCACGCTGGCAATGATCATCGCCGCCGAGATCCAGGCCCCGCTCCGCATCACGAGCGGCCCCGCCATCCAGCACGCCGGTGACCTGGCCGCGATCCTCTCGAGCCTGGCCGAGGGCGAGGTGTTGTTCCTCGACGAGATCCATCGGATGTCGCGCCCGGCCGAGGAGATGCTGTACCTGGCGATGGAGGACTTCCGGGTCGACGTCATCGTCGGCAAGGGACCGGGGGCCACGGCCATCCCGCTCACGATCCCCCCGTTCACCCTCGTGGGCGCGACCACTCGGTCCGGGTTGCTGCCGGGACCGCTGCGCGACCGGTTCGGTTTCACCGCCCGGATGGACTTCTACGAGCCTGCCGACCTCGAGCAGGTGCTGACCCGGTCGTCGGGACTGCTGGGTGTTCCGCTGACCCCTGACGGTGCGGTCGAGGTCGCCGGCCGGTCCCGCGGCACCCCTCGCATCGCCAACCGGCTGCTACGCAGGGTCCGCGACTTCGCCCAGGTTCGGGCCGACGGCGTGGTGACGCGAGAGGTGGCGCGAGCAGCACTGCTGGTCTACGAGGTCGACGAGCGCGGGCTGGACCGGCTGGACCGGGCGGTGCTGCAGGCCCTGGTCGGGTCCTTCGGGGGCGGGCCGGTGGGGGTGTCCACCCTGGCGGTGGCGGTGGGCGAGGAGCGCGAGACCGTCGAGGAGGTGGCCGAGCCGTTCCTGGTCCGCGCCGGCCTGCTGGCCCGCACGCCGCGCGGACGGGTCGCGACACCCGCGGCGTGGACCCACCTTGGCCTTACCCCGCCGCGCCGTAGCGGCGACGGCGCGACCCTGGACCTCTTCCCCGACGAGGCCGACCACAGCCGGGGACTTCCGAAGCGTCCTGACGGGTAGACTCCCGCCCGGTCCGCCGGGACCGGTCCAGCCCTGTCCAGGGCCGTCCCCAGATGCAGTGCCCTTCGGAAGGACATCTCCACCGTGGAAGCCCTCACCCCGTTCATCTTCCCTGCGCTTCTGGTGGTGGCGTTCTATCTGTTGATCATCCGGCCCGCCCGCAACAGGACCCAGACGGCCGCGCGGCTGCAGGACAGACTGGCGCCCGGCCTCGAGGTCATGACCACATCGGGCGTGTTCGCCACCATCGCCTCGATCGAGGACGACGCCGTGGTGCTCGAGGTCTCACCAGGGGTCCGGATGCGCTTCGCCAAGGCTGCTGTCGCCCGCATCATTCCCGCCGACGAGACGTCCGATGACCTCGACGGTGCAGCCGACGAGCCCCGGTCCGAGGCCGGCACCGACGACCGGCCCCAGGGCGACCAGACCTCTCGCTAGCGCGCCGCCCGCCCGCTCGCCTCGCCAGGCATGGCCGGCGCGGCGCACAGATCGGAGAATTACCTCTCGTGGCAGCAACCCCCCCGTCCCGTCCTGGTCGCACGCTCACGATCCTCGCCGTGCTGAGCGCTCTGGTGTTCGCCGCGATCTGGTTCGCCGCGCCCGACCGCGTGGGCGACAACCGGCTCTCGGCCGCCCAGAAGTACCAACCGCGGCTGGGGCTCGACCTCGAGGGGGGCACCAGCGTCATCCTGACCCCCCGCGTCCCGAAGGGCGAGGAGGGGTCCGTCACCCGAGAAGCTCTGGACCAGGCGGTGTCCATCATCCGCAACCGGGTGGACAGCTTCGGGGTGGCGGAGTCGGAGACGACGACCGCCGGCAAGAACATCGTGATCTCCATCCCGGGCAAGCAGGACGACTCGATCCTGGCCACCGTCCAGCAGACCGCCGAGCTCAGGTTCCGGCCCGTCCTGCTCTCCGCCGCTGGTGTGCCCACACCGACGGCCTCCCCGACACCGGCACCCTCACCGAGCGGGTCGGGTACCGCGTCCCCTTCGCCGTCCCCTCCCGGGGTCTCGACGCCGTCCTCCTCGCCGTCCACGAGCACCCAGAACCGGGTGCTGCCCAAGGGACTGCGGGCGGCAGCCTCGGCCAGCCCGTCTCCTTCGGCCAGCACCCCGCCGTCCGGCGACGCCACGCCCGCACCGTCGGCCACCCCGCCGGCACCGAACACCGCGCCCGGCGACCCGGCACTCTCGGCGGCCCTGCAGCAGCGGTTCGCCGAGCTGGACTGCACCGACCCTGAGGCTGTCCGTCAGGCCCTGAGACAAGAACCCGGCGCCGACGACCCGGGCAACCCGCTGGCCACCTGCGACGAGGACGGCGCCGAGAAGCTCCTCCTGGGGCCCGCCGAGGTGCTCGGCACCGACGTCGACACCGCGACGGCCAGTCTGCAGACCAACAGCCAGGGCACCGCGACCGGCGGGTGGGTGGTCCAGCTCGACTTCACCAGCGACGGCAAGAAGAAGTTCGGGAACATCACCCGCCGGCTCTTCGCCGAGACCGGCGACCGCAACCGCTTCGCCATCGTGCTGGACGGCCTGGTCGTGTCCGCGCCGACGACCAACGCCGTCATCACGAACGGCCAGGCCGAGATCTCCGGCGACTTCACCCAGGCCGACGCCACCGAGCTCGCCAACGTCCTGAAGTACGGTGCGCTGCCGCTGACCTTCGACCCGGGCGAGGTGCAGGAGATCTCGGCCACGCTCGGCGGGGACCAGCTCTCGGCCGGCCTGGCCGCGGGCCTCATCGGTCTGCTCCTCGTGGTCATCTACTCGTTGCTCTACTACCGGGGGCTCGGCCTGGTGACGATCGCCAGCCTGGTCGTGGCAGCCACCATCACCTACGGCATGGTCGTGCTCCTCGGCTGGCAACTGGGCTTCCGGCTCAGCCTCGCCGGCATCGCCGGCCTCATCGTGGCGATCGGCATCACCGCGGACTCCTTCGTCGTGTACTTCGAACGCATCCGTGACGAGGTGCGCGATGGGCGACCGTTGCGGGTGGCGGTCGAGACCGGGTGGCACCGTGCCCGTCGCACCATCCTCGCCGCCGACTTCGTGTCGTTCCTGGCGGCGGTGGTCCTCTACCTGCTCTCTGTCGGAGGCGTGCGAGGGTTCGCCTTCACCCTCGGCCTCACGACCCTGATCGACGTGGCCGTGGTGTTCCTCTTCACCAAGCCGCTGGTGAGCCTGCTGGCCCGCACGAAGTTCTTCGGGCAGGGCCACCGGTTCTCCGGCCTCGCCGCGGACCGGCTCGGCACGCCACGCCGGACCCTCACGTCCCGCACTCCACGACGACGTGACGTCGCGACCGCCCCCAAGGAGGCCTGATGACCCGCCTCGGCTCGCTCGGCGCCCGGCTCTACCGCGGTGAGGTCTCCTACGACTTCATCGGGAACCGCAGGACCTGGTACGTCGTGTCTGCCGTCCTCCTGCTGGTGTCCGTCTCCTCCCTGCTCCTGCTGCGGCTCACACTGGGCATCGAGTTCCGCGGCGGGGCCGAGTTCCGGGTGCAGGGTTCAGACGTCTCGGTGGACACCGTCCGGAACGTCGTCGACGACACCGTCAAGACCGAGATCGTCGTCCAGCAGGTCGGTCAGAACGCAGTCCGGGCCCAGACAGAGGCGCTGAAGAGTGCCGAGGTGGAGGACATCAGGCTCGCTCTCGCTGAGCGCTTCGGCCTGGAGCGCGCGGACGTCAGCACGCAGTTCATCGGGCCCAGCTGGGGCCGGGACATCTCGATCAAGGCTCTACGAGCCCTGCTGTTCTTCCTGCTGGGCGTGGTGGTCTTCCTGTCGCTCTACTTCGAGTGGAAGATGGCCCTCGCCGCGATGGTGGCGCTGCTGCACGACCTCGTCATCACCGCCGGCCTCTACTCCCTCATCGGTTTCGAGGTCACACCAGCGACGGTGATCGGGTTCCTCACCATCCTGGGGTACTCGCTCTACGACACGGTGGTCGTGTTCGACAAGGTGCGCGAGAATACCCAAGGGCTCACCGGCGGGAGCCGCACAACGTACAGCGGCGCGGTGAACCTCGCCGTGAACCAGACTCTGGTCCGCTCCATCAACACCTCGATCATCGCGCTGCTCCCGATCGCCGCAATCCTCTTCGCCGGAGTCGTCCTGCTCGGCGCCGGCCCGCTCAAGGACCTTGCGCTTGCGCTGTTCATCGGCGTTGCGGTCGGGGCGTACTCCTCGATCTTCATCGCTCCGGCGGTGCTCGCCCAGCTCAAGGAGCGCGAGCCGGCCATGCAGGCGTTAGCCAGGCGTGTCAGCAGCCGGAAGGCCGGCACCGCCACGACGCCGGCAGGTCGTCGGGGGAGCGTCGATGCGGAGGCATCAGACTCCGCGGCCTCGGACGAGGAGGTCCTCGCCCCGGCCGGCGTCTCGCCCACACGCCCGCCCCAGGGCCGACCAGCGCCCAGTACTGGGCGCAGCCAGCAACAGCGCAGCCAGCAGCGCAAGAGCGGCAGTCGCAACCGCTCGGGTGGGAGGAAGAAGCGCTGATGTCGGACGCCGCCGACCTGCTCGCCCGGATCCGGGACGTGCCGGACTGGCCGAAGCCCGGCATCGTGTTCAAGGACATCACGCCCCTGCTCGCCGACCACGCCACCTTCGCCAGCGCGGTCGAGGCGCTCACCGCGCCGCACCGCGGCGCGGGCATCGAGACCGTCGCCGGCATCGAGGCCCGTGGGTTCGTGCTGGGCGCACCGGTGGCCCTGGCGCTCGGGGCCGGCTTCGTCCCGGTGCGCAAGAAGGGGAAGCTCCCCGGCAAGACGGTCGAGACCTCCTACGACCTGGAGTACGGCTCGGCGACGTTGGAGGTCACCTCAGATGCCTTCGTGGAAGGTGCGAGGGTGCTGGTCGTCGACGACGTGCTGGCGACCGGCGGCACCGCTGTGGCCACGGTCGACCTCGTCCGCCGGTGCGGCGGGGTCGTCGTCGGTGTGTCGGTCCTCATGGAGCTCGGCTTCCTCGACGGCCGGACGGCGCTGCGCGCTGTCGGCATCGAACCGCACGCCCTGCTGACGGTCTGACTGCGCGCTCCGCGCCCGGCCGAGCGCTAGACTCGGGCGCTCACCCACACAAGCTGGAGCGGCACGTTGGCCGAGGCGCCCCCGTCCAGTCCGGTGGACCTCGAGCGAGGTGACCCGGACGAGGTCGACGCGCCCGTTCCCGGCCCGACGGACTCCCCCGCGACGGGCAGCGCCCCGACCGCTCGGCGCGTCCGCGCCCGCCTGAGTCGTCTGGGCGCGCAGCGCTCCAGCGTGAACTCGGTGCTCGACCCGCTGTTCCGTGTCGTGCGCCAGACCCACCCCAAGGCTGACCTCAGGCTGATCGAGCGGGCGTACGACGTCGCAGAAGGTCACCACCGTGGCCAGCTGCGCAAGAGCGGGGACCCGTTCATCACCCATCCGCTCGCGGTGACCACCATTCTCGCCGAGCTCGGCATGACACCGCCGACGCTGTGCGCCGCCCTGCTCCACGACACGGTCGAGGACACGACCTACACCCTCGCTGCGCTGAGGGCCGACTTCGGTGACGAGATCGCCGACCTGGTCGACGGCGTCACCAAGCTGGACAAGGTGAAGTACGGCGAGTCCGCCCAGGCCGAGACCGTCCGCAAGATGGTGGTCGCGATGGCCCGCGACATCCGGGTCCTGGTCATCAAGCTGGCCGACCGCCTGCACAACATGCGCACGATCCGGTACCTGCGTCAGGAGAAGCAGGAGCAGAAAGCGCGCGAGTGCCTGGAGATCTTTGCGCCGCTGGCCCACCGGCTGGGCATGAACACAATCAAGTGGGAGCTGGAGGACCTGTCCTTCGCGACTCTCTACCCCAAGGTCTACGACGAGATCGTCCGTCTGGTCAGCGACCGGGCACCGAGCCGTGACGACTACCTGACCACCGTCATCGACCACGTCAACGGTGACCTCAAAGGGGCGAAGATCCGGGCGGCGGTGACGGGGCGACCCAAGCACTACTACTCGATCTACCAGAAGATGATCGTACGTGGCCGGGACTTCACCGACATCTACGACCTGGTCGGCATCCGCATCACTGTCGACTCGGTCCGCGACTGTTACGCGGTGCTGGGCAGCATCCATGCCCGATGGAACCCGCTGCCGGGGCGGTTCAAGGACTACATCGCGATGCCCAAGTTCAACATGTACCAATCCCTGCACACGACGGTGATCGGGCCGGAGGGCAAGCCGGTCGAGATGCAGATCCGCACTGCGGCCATGCACCGCCGGGCCGAGTACGGCGTCGCGGCCCACTGGAAGTACAAGGAGGACCCGTCGACCATGTCACCCGACGGGTCGACCAAGCCCAGTCGGAACGTCGACTCCGCTGACACCGGTCCCAACGACATGGCCTGGCTGCGTCAGCTCCTGGACTGGCAGAAGGAGACCGAGGACCCCGGGGAGTTCCTCGAGAGCCTGCGCTTCGACCTCAAGTCGGCCGAGGTGTTCGTGTTCACGCCCAAGGGTGACGTGATGGCGCTGCCTGCCGCCGCCACTCCTGTGGACTTCGCCTACGCGGTGCACACAGAGGTCGGCCACCGGTGCGTCGGCGCCCGCGTCAATGGACGCCTGGTGCCGCTGGAGAGCACCCTGGACAACGGCGACGTCGTCGAAGTGTTCACGTCCAAGGCTCAGGGCGCCGGGCCGAGCCGAGACTGGCTCGGCTTCGTCGCCAGCCCGCGGGCCCGCAACAAGATCCGTGCGTGGTTCTCCAAGGAGCGCCGCGAGGAGGCGGTCGAGCAGGGCCGGGACGCCATTGCGAAGGCGATGCGCAAGCAGAACCTCCCCATCCAGCGGCTGCTCACGACCGAGTCGCTCACCGCCCTGGCCCAGGAGCTTCGCTACCCCGACATCTCCTCGTTGTATGCCGCGGTCGGTGAGAACCACGTGTCGGCCCAGTCCGTCGTGGCCCGTCTGGTGGAGTCGTTGGGGGGCGAGGAGGGGGCGACCGAGGACCTGGCCGAGGTCACCACTCCCGGCGTCCGCACCCGTCGGGCACGCACCACGAGCGACCCCGGAGTCGTCGTCAAGGGGATCTCCGACATCTGGGTGAAGCTCGCTCGGTGCTGCACCCCGGTGCCGGGCGACGCCATCGTCGGGTTCGTGACACGCGGCAGCGGGGTGTCGGTCCACCGGGACGACTGCGTGAACGCCCAGGCGTTGGTCGGTCAGCCCGACCGCATCGTCGAGGTCGAGTGGGCTCCCTCGGCGTCATCGGTCTTCCTCGTCGGCATCCAGGTCGAGGCGCTCGACAGGTCACGGCTGCTCTCGGACGTGACGAGGGTGCTCTCAGACCAGCACGTCAACATCCTCTCGGCCTCGGTGACGACCACCCGCGACCGGGTGGCGCTGTCGCGCTTCACCTTCGAGATGGGGGACCCGAAGCACCTCGGGCACGTCCTCAAGGCCGTCCGCGGCATCGACGGTGTCTTCGACGTCTACCGGGTCACCAGCGGCAAGTTCTGAGCGTTCGCAGCACAGCACCGGCCGTCAGGAGAACTCGGCCAGTGCCTTCTCGGCCTCGACGAGCCAGGTGAGCCGGGTGGCGGCCGCCGCTTCGGCCTCGGCCGCCTTCTGCTCGTTACCGGCACCTCGAGCAGTCGCGGCCTCCTTCCCAAGGCTGGCAATGCTGGTGCGCAGCTGTCCGACCGTGGCCTCGGCCCGGGCGCGAGCCTCGGGGTTGGAGCTCGTCCAGGCTGAGTCCTCGGTGGCGCGCAGCGCGTCGTCGACCTTGCGCAACCGGTTCTCGACCTCGTCACGCTTTGCGCGCGGCACCTCGCCGGCCGCTTCCCAGAGCTCGTGGATCCGTCGCATGGTGGCGCGGGCGGCCTTGTAGTCGGTGACGGGAAGCAGGGCTTCGGCCTCGACGAGCAGGGCGCGCTTCTTCTCCACGTTCACGGAGAGCTCCGCGTCCCGGGCTGACAACACCTTGGTGCGTGCCGCAAAGAACGTGTCCTGGGCGGCGCGGAAGCGGTCCCACAGGGCGTTCTCGACGTCGCGACGCGCACGCCCGGCGGTCTTCCACTGGGTCATGAGGTCGCGATAGCGCCTCGCCGTGTCGCCCCACTCCTTAGAGGTCGCGAGCGCCTCCGCCTCCTTGATGAGCTTCTCCTTCAGCGTGACAGCCTCGCCGCGCTCATCCTCCAGCTCGGCGAAGTGCGCTCGACGACGCTTGTCGAAGGCTGTCCGGGACGTGCTGAAGCGCTTCCACAGGGCGTCGTCGACCTTGCGCTCGAGTCGGGGAGCCGCCTTCCACTCCTCCAGCAGCTCGCGCAGCCGCTCCCCGGTCCGCTTCCAGTCGGTCGACCCTGACAACGACTCTGCGTCGGCAACGATCCGTTCCTTTGTCGCCGTGGCACGCTTCCGCGACGCGGCCCGGTCGGCCTCGCGCCGGGCCTTACGGGCTGCGACCGCCCCTGACAGGGCGTCGAGCCGCCCGAGAAGACCATCCAGGTCACCGACCGCGTTGGCGCCGGTCACGGTCTCGCGCAGGTGCGCGACGGAGGTCTCGGCGTCCCC
>JAJAYQ010000193.1 GCA_026786145.1 Spirochaetaceae bacterium
CTGGCTTGGGCGGCGCCTACCAAGACGGCGGCGTCGGGTTCCGTCACTGACTGTAGCGTGAAGTGCCAGAAACAAACCGAATGGTGCGTCATGTCACCCGGTTGCGCGACGCGGCCTCAGCGCCGACTCGCCGAGCGAGCTGGGCGGTGGTTGGAGCGGGTGACGAGAATCGAAACCCGCACTGTCAGCCTGGGAAGTTGATGCGGGGCGCCGCCTGGCCGGTGTCCGAGCGTGTACGGCCGCCCATCAGAGGCCTCGATTGCCCCCATGTGTCCTCCCGTTAACGCACGCGGAGCGCACGGCGGTGGGCGCGGATACGCGCGACAAGTCACGGCCAGAGTCGTGACGACCCGTCCGGTCTCGTCGTGCCTGACAGGCGGCATGCGCAGTTCGCCGCGGTCGATCCGTAGTGACAGGGACTGTTCGGTCCGCTGTCTGGGGTGTCCGCGGTTCGGCGATGTCCGTCTGCATCCCAAACTGGTACCGTTTGGGGATGAGCACTCAGATCGCTGTTCGTCTCCCTGACGACCTCGTCGCCTACGTCGACCAGGCGGTTGCCCGGGGCCGCGTGAAGAGTCGCGCAGATCTGGTGGCTCGCCTGATCGAGCGCGATGCCCGCCGGCAGCGCGCCGAGGACGACCTAGCCCTGCTTGTCGAGAAGGGCTGCGCGCACGATCCCGAGGCCTTGGCGATTGCCCGGTCCGCCGCAGCCACCCCGGTCCCGGAGTAGCGGTGCGCCCCATGCACGTCGCGACCCTCGACAAGCGACGGCCGGTACTGGTGCTTACTCGAGAACTGATGGTCGGCCGGATGTCGACGGTGACCGTCGCGCCGATCACCAGCACCGTCCACGGAATCGCCACCGAGGTCCGCGTAGGCACCCGCAACGGCCTGGAGGGTGAGAGCGCGGTCAAGTGCGACCAGATCGTCAGCATTCCGACCGATCAGCTGCACGAGCACTGCGGGTGGCTCCTGGACGCCCAGGAACTCGAGCTCCACGAAGCGATCCGCGCCGCCTTCGACCTCGTGTAGTCGCCCAGAATGCCAGCTCCGAGCACCGCTCGGCGGCTGACGCCGCCGAGCTGATCCGGCACTATGCCTGGATGAGGAAGACCCGCCTTCTAGCCGTCGCGGCAGGTTTCGCCGCAGCACTGACGGGCGGAGCGCTGCTCGTCGGTGACGCCTCGCCCCGCTCTGGCCGGCGGCCTTGGGTGAGCAGACCCAAGGAGGTCGGGCTGACCGTCCGGCTCGCGGATATCGGGAACGCACGCAGAACGCACGGCGCCCAGTTGAGGACGGTCGCACGAGCGGCGGGATCACGCGAGGGGGGCTCTGACCTGGGGTGATAGCTGGAGCGGGTGACGAGAATCGAACTCGCACTGTCAGCTGGGGAAGCTGATCCTGGTCGGTTGACGGCGACTGTCCTGACCTGTTGTTGCAGGTCAGGAGGGGTGGCTGGTCCAGACGTGTTCGTCGCAGCACGCAGATGCGCGCGCTACGGGCACGTAGCGGACACGCGACGGCGTTGCCAGAGCTGGGGCTGAGCGGCGCTGCGGTCAGGATGTACGTTCTCACCGCGAGGGCCTGCGTCCCTCGGCGGTCTCGACGGACCGGCGCCTGCGGAATATCGTGCTTCTCGGGGTCAGACGCCGCGGTCGGCTTCGAGCAGGCGCAGCCAGACCTCGCTCACGGTGGGGAACGCCGGCACCGCGTGCCACAGCGTGTCGATCGGCACCTTCCCGACGATGGCGATGGTCGCGGCGTGCAGCATCTCACCCACGTTCGGCCCGACGAAGGTGGCGCCGACGACGATGCGCTCCGACTGGTCGATGACCAGCTGCGCACGTCCCTTGGCGCCGAGCAGCGCTCCGCCGGCCACCGAGCCGATCTCGTACGACACCGTCTTCACGTCGATGCCGGCGTCGCGGGCCTGCTGCTCGCTCGGGCCGACCGCCGCGAGCTCCGGGTCGGTGAACATGACCTGTGGCACCGCGGTGTGGTCGGCCCAGGCCGACCGCTCCTTGCCAGCGATGATGTCGCCGACCAGGCGGGCCTGGTACTTGCCCTGGTGGGTCAGCAGGGCGCGGCCGTTGACGTCGCCGGCGGCGTAGAGCCAGCCGCCGTCCACGCCGGTCGCCCGGAGCTGGTCGTCGACCGCGACCGGGCCGCCCGGCTCGAGCCCCACCATGTCCAGGCCGATGTCGTCGGTGTTGAAGGACCGTCCGGCGGCGACGAGCAGCTCGTCCCCGACCAGCTCGGTGCCGTCGTCGAGCCGCAGCGTGACCGGGCCGTCCTGACCGTCCCGGGACGCGTGCTCACCGGAGCGGCCGGTCAGGACCGTGATGCCGTCGGCGGTCAGTGCGTCGGCGAGCAGCTCGCCCGCCCACGGCTCGAAGTTCGCCACCAGCACGTCCGTCCGCTGTATGACGGTGACCTCGCGCGCGCCCAGCCGGCGGTAGGCCTGCGCCATCTCGCAGCCGACGACGCCGCCGCCCAGGATCAGCAGCCGCGCCGGGATGACCTTGGCGTTGGTGACGTCGCGGTTGTCCCACGTCCGGATGTCGGCGAGACCGTCGACCGGCGGGAGAGAGGCGCGCGAGCCGGTGGCGATGACGACGGCGCGGCGGGCGGTCAGCCGTCGGGAGGAGCCGCCGGCCGCCGTCACGGTCACCTCGCGCTCACCGCTCAGCCGTCCCTCGCCGCGCACCAGGTCGGCGTCGATGCTACCCATCCACGAGACCTGCGACGCGTCGTCCAGGTGCGAGATGAAGTCGTCGCGCCGTGCCAGCACGACGTCGACGTCGACGTCGCCCACGGCCTGCTTCGCACCCGGCAGCCGGCGAGCGGCGGCCAGCGCGTGCGTCGGTCCCAGGAGGGCCTTGCTGGGCATGCACGCCCAGTAGGAGCATTCACCGCCCACGAGCTCGCGCTCGACGACCGCCACCGTCAGGTCGTTGTCGCGGGCGTACCAGGCCACGTTCGTGCCGGTCGAGCCGGCTCCTAGGACGATGACGTCGTAGGTGTCGGTCATGGGTTCCTCCGTCGAGTGCGGGCCTGCGGTGCCGCAGGTGCGGTCACCACTACCCTGCGCTGTGGCTGCCGCGTGCAAACCCGGACGGAAACGCGTGTTGCTGTGTCGGGGCGGTCAGCGTTCGTACCAGTGCGCCTCGAGCTCCACGCCGAGGCCCTCGGCCACCCGGTTCACATAGTTGAATTGGGGCACGACGTGGTTGGCGTCGATGACGTCGCGCTCCGACAGTCCGGCCTCCAGCAGGGCGAGCGGCCGCATGTGGAACACCATGACAAGGCATGGGTCTTCAGCGGCGCCACGGCCAACCACTGCGGAGGAGCAACGTCAACAAGCTGGTCAGGTGGTCCGAGGTCGTGCTGCAGATGGGTCTGTCCGGCCTGCATTTCCACGACCTGCGCCACACGGGCAATCACCTGGCCGCCCAGACGCCGGGAGCCACCCTGCGCGACCTCATGGTGCGGATGGGACACGGCACCATGCGCGCCGCCCTCATCTACCAGCACACCGGCCGCGACGCGGACCGTCACATCGCCGACTCGCTGGGCGAGCGCCTCGCCCCGCTCTGGCCGGCGGCCTTGGGTGAGCAGACCCAAGGAGGCCGGGCTGACCGTCCGGCTCGCGGATATCGGGAA
>JAJAYQ010000194.1 GCA_026786145.1 Spirochaetaceae bacterium
CGTACGGCTGCGGACGCCGGCGAGCGCGACTCGGCGGTCGAGGCCATGACTGTGGCCTCCCGCCAGCTCGACAAGGCAGCCAGCAAGGGCGTCATCCACACCAACCAGGCGGCCAACCGCAAGTCGGCCATGGCCAAGCGCACCGCCTCGCTCTGAACAACGTTCCGAAGGGCGTCCCCCGCACTGGGTGACGCCCTTCGTCACGCCTACGCCGAGCGGGCCGCCACGATCGCGACGATCGCGCGCTCCAGCGCGTAGACCGGGTCGGTGCCGCCACCCTTGATCTGCTCGTCGGCGAAGGCGACGGCCGTGATCGCCGCCGCGACGCCATCGGGGGTCCATCCGCCGAGCTGTCCCCGGGCCTTCTTCACCTGGAACGGTGCCATCCCCAGCTCGCGCGCCACCTCGTCAGGCCGCGACGACCGCGAGACACCGGCCACCCGGGCGAGGTTCCGCAGCCCTGAGGCGAACGCCGCGTTGACCGGCACCGGGTCGACACCGGTCGCGAGGGCGTGCCGCAGCAATCGCAACGCCTCCTCGCAACGACCCTCCACAGCGGCATCGGCGACCTTGAAGCCGCTCACCTCGACCCGGCCGGCGTGGTAGCGCTCGACCATCGACCGGTCCACCGTCCCGTCGGTGTCCGCGACGAGCTGGCTGCAGGCGCTGGCCAGCTCGCGCAGGTCACTGCCGACCGCGTCGACCAGGGCTGAGGCGGCGTCCGGGGCGATGGTCCGGTGCGCATGGCTGAACTCGGTGTGCACGAAGGCGACCTTGTCGCTCTCCCACTTCACGACCTTGCACTCCACCACGGCCGCCCCGCTCTTGCGGACGGCGTCGAGGAGCCCCTTCCCCTTGACCCCACCCGAGTGCACGAGCACGAGGGCGACGTCGGGGGCGGCCGACCCGACGTACGTCTTCAGCTCGTCGACGACTGCGTCAGCCGCGTCGCCTACGTCCCGCACCACAATCACGGTCGGCTCGCCAAACAGCGACGGGCTGGCCAGCTCGGTAACCCGGCCCGGCTCCAGGCCGACGGCCGACATGTCCTGCACCCCGGTGCTCGCATCGGTGCGGCGCACCTGGGCGACCACCCGGGCGACCGCGCGGTCACGCAGCAGCTCCTCGGGACCTGTGACGAGGGTGACAGTGGGGAACGTGTCGGCGGCAGCCATCCCCGCCACGCTACCTGTGCCGACCGACCAGCCGGAGCGTCTCACCCGACCCGGCGACGACGAGCGTCCCGTCCCGGTCGGTGCGCCCCACGACGGCTCCCGCCGCCTTGAGGTCGGCCAGGGTTCCGGCGGCCGGGTGCCCGTAGTCGTTGTCCGCGCCGACCGAGACCAGCGCAACCCGCGGACGTACGGCGGACAGCAGCTCAGGAGCCTGGTAGGCCGACCCGTGGTGGGCCACCTTGAGCACGTCGACCGGCCCCAGCGCGCCGCGGGCGAGCAGAGCACGTTGCGCCTCGGGCTCCATGTCTCCTGTGAGAAGCATCAAGACCCCGCTGGTGCGGACCAGCAGGACCGTGCTCGCGTTGTTGGGCACTGAGCCGGCCTCGATCACCCGGGCCGGCGCGAGCACCTGCCACGACACTTGCCCGACCCGCACCCGGTCGCCGATGGTCGTCCTGGTGACCGGCGCGTCCGCCGCGGCCGCCCACCGGCGCACCCGGCGCAGCTCGTCCGCCGGCTCGTCATAGCCACCGACCTGCACCTCCCCCACCTCCCTCCGGCGCAGGACGCCGCGCAGACCCTCGACGTGGTCGGCGTGCAGGTGGGTGAGGATGACCAGCGGGACCCTCCGCACCCCGAGGCTTCGCAGGCACCTGTCGACGCGAGCAGGGTCGGGACCGGCGTCGACGACCACACCGGAGTCACCACCAGCAGCGAGCAC
>JAJAYQ010000195.1 GCA_026786145.1 Spirochaetaceae bacterium
ACGCCGCAGCGCTACGCCGCCCTCGCCGCGTTCGGGTCGGTCGACCTCGACCTCGCCCGCCTGGTCGAGGCGCACACCGACGCGCTCGCGATCCTGGCTGATCTCGGGGCCGATATCGGGGCCGATCTCGGTCTGGACGGGCCGGCCCGGGAGCTGTGGGGGGTCTGGGCGGCGAACCCCCCGGCCCACCCGCTGGTGGCACGGCGTTCCGGTGGCTCGGGGTGGCTGCTGACCGGGACCAAGCCGTGGTGCAGCGGCGCCGGGACGTGCGACCGGGCGTTGGTGACCGCCCGAACCGAAGACGGCTACCGGCTCTTCGCGGTGCGGATGGCAGGTGGCACCGCCTCGCCGGTCCAGGGCAGCTGGTCGGCCCGGAGCATGACGGGCAGCGACAGCCGGGCGGTGCTGTTCTCCTCCCACCCTGCGGTGGAGGTCGGGGACCCGGAGGCCTATCTCGAGCGGCCGGGGTGCTGGCACGGGGCCGGCGGCGGCGCCGCGGTCTGGCTGGGCGGGGCGGTCGGCGGCGCCGACGCCCTGGGCCGGGCGCACGCCAGGCGGCCGCTGGACCCGCACGCGCTGGCACATGCCGGTGCGGTCGACGCCGGGCTGGCAGCGGCGGGTGCCCTGCTCCGCCAGACCGCGGCGGACTTCGACGCCGACCCCAAGGACGACGGGCAGCAGGCACGGCTGCTCGCCGGTCGCACCCGGGCCGTGGTGGAGCGCGCCGCGACGGAGGTCGTCGAGCGCGTCGGTCGGGCGCTGGGCGCCGGGCCGTTGGCCATGGACCAAGAGCACGCCCGACGCATCGCCGACCTGGGCCTCTATCTCCGGCAGAGCCACGCCGAACGCGACCTCGCGGACCTGGGCTCGCGCAGCCTCGAGGTGGCGCCCGACGACCGGGACCGGCCGTGGTGAGCCGGATCGAGCCGTTGCTCGGAACCGCTGAGGCGGACTGGGAGCAGTGGCCGGGACGCTCGGGCTGGCCCGAGCTCGACCCCTTGTCACTGCTGGATCAGCCCGTCGTCCTGCTGGCAGCCCATCCCGACGACGAGGTGCTGGGGGCCGGCGGCCTGGTCTGCCTGCTCGCCGCGTCCGGCGCCCAGCTGCGCTTCGTCTGGGCGACCGATGGCGAGGCCTCCCACCCGGGGTCGACCGCGTCGGGGGTCCGGGGCCTCGCGGCGACCCGGCGGGCGGAGTCGGCCGCCGCCCTCGATCGGTTGGGGGCCCCTGCGGCGAGCCGGGTCCGGCTGGAGCTCCCGGACGGCGGCCTCGCCGAGCGGGAGGACGACCTCGTCCGCCTGCTCCGGTGCGTGACGGGACCCGAGGACCTCGTCATCGCCCCCTGGCGTGGTGACGCGCACCCCGACCACGAGGCCTGCGGGCGGGCGGCGGCCGCCGTCTCCTCCCGGGTCCTGGAGTACCCCGTGTGGGCCTGGCACTGGGCCCGGCCGGGGGACGAGCGGGTCCCGTGGGACCGGGCTCTGCGGCTGGACCTCCCTGCCGACGTCCGCGCCCGCAAGGCCGCGGCGGTGGCGTGCTTCGCCAGCCAGGTGCGGCCCCTCGGGCCCGACCCGGAGGACGGGCCGGTGCTCCCGCCGGGTGTGCTCGCCCACTTCGCCCGCGACTACGAGGTGCTCCTCGCGTGACGCTCACATGACCCTCCCGACCGACTACTTCGACGCGATGTACGCCGGCTCGAACGACCCCTGGGGCTTCCGCGACAGGTGGTACGAGTTGCGCAAGCGGGCCGTCACGATGGCTGCTCTCCCGGCGGCCCGCTACACGCGCGCCTTCGAACCCGGCTGCAGCGTCGGCGTGCTCACCACCGATCTGGCCGAGCGGTGCGACACCGTCGTCGCGTACGACCCGAGCCGCGCCGCCGTCGATGCGGCGCGGGCTGCGGTGACCACGCGCTCCACCATCGAGGTCCGCCAGGGCCGCGTCCCGCAGGACTGGCCGGAGGGGACCTTCGACCTTGTTGTGCTCTCGGAGGTGGCGTACTACCTGGAGCCGGGCGACCTGACGCAGTTGGTCGACCGATGCCTCAGCAGCCTGGTCGAGGGGGGCACGCTCCTGTCGTGCCACTGGCGGCACGAGGTCGAGGACTACCCGGCGACCGGGGACGAGGTACACGCGGCGTTGGGGGAGCGGCGGGAGCTGTACGGGCTCGTCCACCATCTCGAGGAGGACTTCGTGCTCGACGTGTGGTCGCACGGTCGGACGCCGTCGGTTGCCCGTCGCGAAGGGTTGGTGGGGTGAGAACGGCGGCCGGATCGCGCCGCGGTGTGTCCGCCGTCGGCGTCGTGGTCCCGGCCCGCGACGAGGAGCAGCTGCTGCCGTCCTGCTTGGACGCCCTGGTCGTTGCCGCCGACCGGGTTCAGGACGCCTGTGGCACGACGGTCGACCTGCTCGTCGTGCTCGACCTGTGCGTGGACGGGAGCGCTCGGGTCCTCGCCGCGCACCCTCGGGTCCGATCGCTGGCGCTGGACGTCGGCAACGTGGGACTGGCGCGGGCGGCCGGGCTGACCGACGTGATGAGCCGGCATGGCGCGCAGCAGTCGGTGGACCCGCAGGGCCTCTGGCTGGCCACCACGGATGCCGACTCCAGGGTCCCGCCCGACTGGCTGGTGCGCCAGGTCGAGATCGCCGGGACGGGAGCCGACGTCGTCCTCGGCACCGTGGACGTCGACGACTGGTCGGAGCACCCGGCGCACGTCCAGCGACGCTGGCGCAGCTCCTACGACCCCCGCGACGGGCACCCTCACGTGCACGGTGCCAACGTCGGGCTGCGGGCCGAGGTGTACCTCGCGGTCGGCGGTTTCCCGGGCCTGGCCCTGGACGAGGACGTGTCAATGGTGGCCCTGCTCGCCGAGCACCACGTCGCACGCAGCGGGGCCATCCCCGTGATCACCAGCGCGCGGGCACACGGGCGGCTCTCCGGTGGCTTTGCGGACCACGTGGCCGCTCTGGGCTGAGGCCTCAGCCCTGGGGCAGCCAACCCTGCGGGTCCACCAGGCTGGAGTTGACGTACACCTCGAAGTGCAGGTGGCAGCCCGTCGAGTAGCCGGTCGAGCCGACGGTTCCCAGCGTCTGCCCGGCGGTCAGCCTGGCCCCGACCTGGGTTCCCAGGCGCTCCTGGTGGTTGTAGGTCGTGGTGAGCAGGACGCCGTCCACGACGCCGTGGGACACGACGGTGCGCCAGCCGTACGCGCTGCTCCACCCCGCATCCGTGACAGTCCCCGCTCGGGCCGCCCCGATCGGGGTGCCGCAGGCAGCGCTCAGGTCCGTGCCGGTGTGCAGCTTGTAGACGCCGGTGATGGGATGCACCCGCATGCCGAACGGCGAGGAGACCCGCCCTGGGACCGGCCAACCGAGCGTCCCCGGCCGTCCTGGGATCGCAGCTCCGCTCGTGTCAGCCTGCGCGCCCAGCTCCCTCCTGGTCCGCTCCGCCAGCTGGGTGGACAGCTCGCTGGAGACCAGTTGGCGGTACTGGTTGGCCGCGTCCTCCTCGGCCTGGGCAGCGGCCGCCGCGGCCAGTGCGGCTGCGCGGGTCGCCACCAGGCGCCCGACCTCTTGCTCGGCGGCCCGGGCACTGGCCTCGAGGGCCGCGACGGCACGCAGCTCACGCTGCGCCTGCGCGTCCGCCGCCGCGAGCTCGTCCCGGATCTCCTCGAGGTCGGCATTCCGCGTGCCGATCGCCTCCTGCTCGATGCGCAGGTCATCCAGAGCCGAGCGTTGCGAGGACACGACGGTCTGCAGTGCCACCAGGCGCTCCGCGAAGTCCGTGGCCGACCGCGCCTCGAGGAGCATCGACACCTCGCTCATCGTCCCGCCCCCCTGATAGGCCGCCCGGGCCAGCCGGCCGATACGGGCGCGCTGCTCCTCCACGGCCGCCGCTGAAGCCTCGGCGTCCTGGGTGGACAGCATCAGCCGGACCTGGGCCTGCCCACGTCGCTGGGCGGCCCGCTGCTGCCGGCGTTGTGCGGTGACGAGCAGGCGGTGTGCGTGGGCAGCGGTCTCTCGGGCGCCGGGCAACGCGGAGTCGGCAAGCCGCAGGTCGGCGGCCGCACGGACCATCGCCTCGCTGGACTCGGCGAACTCCTCCCTCAGCTGCGCGAGGATCGTCTCGAAGTCGGCGGGACCGGTGGCTGCAGGGTCGGCCGGGGCGGCGGGACCCGGCGACCTCTCCGCGGCGGATGTGGCGGGAGCGGGTCCGACAGCGAGAGCGACGAGCAGCAGCGGCAGCACGGCGACGCGCACGGCGCGGCCGGGCCCTCGGCGTGACATCGACGTCCTTCGCGGTCAGGGACGCCCCGGTCCGAGGCGTCCTGACTAGCGTCGGCGCCGCAGGTGGGCGACTTGACCCGCCGGCCGCATCTGCCGGCTCACGACGCGACGGCCACGCTCCGCGGCAGGACGTCGAGCAGGGCGCCCTCGAGCGCCGCCCCGACCACAGCCGTGTCGAACCGGGCCTGGACCCTGTCCACCGCGGCCAGACCCATGCTCTGACGACGGAGCGGGTCGGAGAGCAGTGAGCGCAGGGCCAACGGGACGTCCGAGGTGCGGCGGACGAGCACGCCGGTGACGTCGTCGGCCACGACGTCGGCGAGAGTTCCGGTGGTCACGGCGACGACAGGGACGGCACCGGACATCGCCCTGAGGGTGAGCGCGACCTCGGCGTCGCTGTCGTCGGTGACCACCATGGCGTGCACGGATCGGAGGCGGTCGGCGAGCCCGGTCTCGTCCATACCGTCAGCAGGCACGGGAACGACGTCGTACGCCGGCATCCCGGGCAGTCCGAGCACGGTGTGGTCCTCGTGACGACCGTCCGGTCGGGCGAGGGCGACGCGGTAGGCCGCCCAGGCTGGGAGCTCTGCGCCCACGTCGACGAACTGCGCTGGGTCGACGGCTTCGGGCCGCACACGCAGCACCGCGCGGCGCACGCCGCTGTCGACCAGGCGATCGAGCTCGCCGGCGCTCACGACGTGTCACCGAGAAATCTACTCCGCACCGACCCGTCGCAAACCTTCGTCACTCGGCGGCTTTCTCCAGAGCCGAGTAGGCGAGCTGGAGCCCATCGGCCACGGTCACCGCGCTGAAGACCGTGAGGGCGTTCCGGGTGAGTCGTGGAGCAGCGGCGAGGCCGCCGAGCAGGGTGGTCGCGACCCAGGGGCTGATGCAGAACGGGCAGGTGAGGAGCTCGCCCGCTGCATGACGGACGCCGTGACCTCTCACCTCCTCCATGACCTCGCCCGGCCCTGCCGGCCCGGTGTACGCCGTGAACGGCGCGCGCATCGGGCTCGCTACGGTGAGCTGGGCATGCCTGCAGGGATACCCCGGGAGGGCAGGGTCATACGCCGGAAGGCTGCTCGCTCACTTGGGCCGTTCTCGTGCCGTCAGCGGCACGACGTACCAGACCACGATGAACCACAGTGTGACGGCGCCGGACAGGATGAACGGAAGTGCTCCGGACAGGACCACGTCGAGGATCAGCAGCACAGCTCCGTTCACGGCCACCAGGAGAACTGCGAGTCCCGCGCGGGCCATGATGTCCGCCCCCCGCACCAACCGGGGCTTGAGGCCACGACGGAACAGGATCCGGTGCAAGGGAACCGGGCCGATGAGCAGTGCGGATGCGACGGCTGTGGCGATCAGGCTCCCCACGTACACGGTGAGCTGAAAGTCGTTGATCTGCGAGAACCGTTGCGTGAAGGCCAACGTCAGCAGGAAGGCGAACAGGAACTGGACACCTGTCTGCGCTACCCGCAGCTCTTGGAGGAGCTCGTCATAGCGGCGGTCTGCCTGCTCCTCGTCGGTCTCGTCGCGCGCTTCGGTCTCGCCGTCGGCCATAGGGGCAGGTTACTCAGCGCTCAACGCACCTCACCACGCCATTCGCCGGTCTCCGAGCCGCGGTTCTCTATAAAGTTTTTGAAACGCTCGAGATCTCCCTTGACGCGATGCTTGACGACACCGAGCTTGTCGCCGGCGGTCTCGAGGAGACCCTCTGGTTCGAAGTCCAGCTGGACCATCACCTTGGTCGTGTCGGGGGAGAGCCGGTGGAACGTCACCACGCCGGCCTGGTGGGGCTCACCGACCGAGGTCCAGGCAACGCGCTCGTCCGGGTGCTGCTCGGTGATCTTGGCGTCGAACTCGCGAGTGACGCCACCGATGCTCGTGACCCAGTGCGTCATCGTGTCGCTCACCTGGTCGATGCGGTCGACGCCTTCCATGAACTGGGGGAACGACTCGAACTGCGTCCACTGGTTGTAGACGGTGGTGACGGGGGCGGC
>JAJAYQ010000196.1 GCA_026786145.1 Spirochaetaceae bacterium
AGGGTGCCCGCCCGAGCTCCCGGGTAGACCGCTTGAGGCTGTCGGCAACGGCAGCCGTAGATGGATGGCCGTCCGTGCGCTCCGGCGCACGACAGAACCCGGCTTACAGGCCGACTCGTCCGCCGCCTGGTCACTGACCTGCGGAAACGCGCTTATCGGGCTGTCCGTGACACACGATCTGACACATGACGGCGGTAGGCCTGGTCCAGCACGTCGATGGTCCGGTCATCACTGTCCGGCCACAGATGCGAGTAGGTCTGAAGCGTCTCGGTCGGGCTGGCATGGCCCAGTCTGCGGGAAACCACCGTCACCGATTCACCCGACTGAGTGGGAGGCTGAAGCCGCGAGCGGCCGCGCTGCGCTGTGTCGGCGCCGCTCAGGAGCCTCGAGGTCCTTGTCCGAAGGTCACCTCGCCGGCCAGCCAGCGGAGGAAGCGGTCGGCGTGCTGCAGATAGGTCGACGTGCTGCTGGGCGCGAGATCCGCGGCATTGACCAGCTGGCTGTACCGCTCGAACTCCTGCCGAAGCTACTGGAGCGTCCAGCTTGGTTGTCGGCTGTGGTCTCCAGGTAGGAGAGATAGGGCCGGGCAAGATGCCAGCCTCACGTAGCCGTCCCTGTCGTCCCTGTCGTCCCGCCGGCCCGGTCCCTCCTGGCCTAGCCGCAGCTCAGCGTCGGGTTGAAGGGCGCGTACTCCCCGCTGGGGTTGTCACTCCACACCCACTTGTGCAGGTCGTAGTGGTGCGGCATTCCCCCTCCGTGCCCGGGCATCGGCCCCTGGAAGGTCTCGCCGAACAGCGTGGGCGCGGCCGTCAGCTCCCCTTGCGGGTCGAGGACCAGGTACTCGACCCCAACGAGGACGGGCTTGCCCTGCTTGTTCGGCGCGTAGAGCAGGATCTCGGGCTTCAGCGGGTCGACCTTGGGGTCGGCGATGAGGTCGGCGTTGACGTAGTGGAAGCCCATGGCGCCCGCCGGCGACGAGACGCACGGCTCGTGCTTGCCGCTGTAGCCGTCGCGCTCTGCCTGCTGGACGCTGTGGTATCTCGCTGTGGCGGCCTTGACGCCGGCCTGGGTGGTGGGTGCCGACGAGGCGACGCCCGGGACGAGCAGGGTGGTGGCGACGGTGGCGGCGCCGATCGTGACGACGGCGGCGATGGTGGTGCGGGTCCTGTTCATAACTGCTCCTTGTCGGTCGTGCGGAGGGTGGAGGAGAACGTCCGGGGAGCCAGGACGGCGCCGAGGACGAAGTGCTCGGGGTGCAGGTGGCGTAGGACGTCGTGGCGGCAGGCCGCCGCGCCGAGCTGCGCCAGAGCCGGGCTCAGGAGGTCGACGCGGAACTGCGTGCCGGCCTGCTCGGACTCCCAGACGTCGATGCACCGCACGCCCTCTTCCGTGGGTCCCGCGAGGTGCAGGATCAGCCCGGGCGGGGCCGGCTCGACGAGCCCGGACGCTGCCTCTCGATAGCGGTCCCAGCTGCACGCGACGTCGTGCACATACGCGTAGGTCATGACCGCTCCCGCTCTGCCTGCCGGCCGCGGTGCCGCGGCCGTGGAGCAGAAGGTGGACCCGGCCGGTAGAGCGGCGGTCTAGCCGTTTCCTTCTCAAGCGGGGCGGTGCCACCATGCGCGCATGGGGCCGGGGCAGGTGTCGCTGCGAGTCCTCGGCCGTATGCGCCTGTTCTCCGGGGGCAGCGAAGTGCCGCTGCCAGCCCGTCAGGTGCGGCGGCTCATGGCCGCCCTGGCCGTCGCCGGGGGCGCGCGCTCGCGACGCCAGCTCGTGACCGACCTCTGGGGTGAGGCGCCGCCGAGGTCGGCGGACAAGGTCCTGCAGCAGTACGTCTCGCAGCTGCGCCGGGCCGCCCCGGCGCTGTCGCTGACCACCACCGATACCGGCTACGCGCTGGCGCTGGCCGCGGAGGCGCACGACGCCCGCCTCTTCGAGGACCTGGTGGCCAGTGGTCGCCAGGCTCTGCGCGCGCAGGACCCGGCGCTGGCGGCCTCCGTGCTGCGGCGCGCGGACGCGCTGTGGTCGGGTCGGGCGTACGAGGAGTTCGCGCACGAGGGGTTCGCCACGGCCGAGGCGAACCGGCTGGAGGACCTGCGGCGCGAGGCCCTGGAGGACCGGTGGGAGGCGGAGCTCGCGCTCGGGCGGCACGCAACCCTGCACGCGGAGCTCACCGCGTCGGCAACAGCCGAGCCGCTACGGGAGCGGCTGCAGGGCCTGGCCATGCTGGCGGCTTACCGCGCCGGCGAGCAGGGCGCGGCGCTGGAGGTGTTCCGGCGCGCGCGCGAGGCGCTGGTGGAGGAGCTGGGCGTCGACCCGGGTCCCGGCCTGCGCGATCTTCAGCGCCGCGTCCTGGAGCAGGACCCGTCGCTCGCGCTGACTACGGAGCCGCTGGGCACCACCGGCCTTCCGGCCGCGCTGAACGCGCTGCGCGGCCGCGCGACGGAGCTCGCCGAGCTGCGCGCTCTGCTGCGGCAGGACGACGTCCGCCTGCTCGTGCTGACCGGTGCCGGTGGCTCGGGCAAGTCCCGGCTGGCCCTGGAGGTGGCGCGCGAGGCGGCTGGCGCCTTCGCGCACGGGAGCGCGTTCCTGGAGCTGGCGGACGTGCGCGACCCGGCGCGCCTGCCCGAGGAGCTATGCCGCCGCCTCGGGGTGCCACGGCTCTCGCCCGACGCGCTGGAGGACCTCGCGCAGGCGCTGCGCGCACGGGAGCTGCTGCTGGTGCTGGACAACCTCGAGCAGCTGCGGGCGGGCGGGGCGGTGCTCGTGGAGCTGCTGCGCCGCACGTCCGGACTGCGGCTGCTGGTCACCAGTCGCGTCGTCCTCCACCTGTCCGGTGAGCACGTCTACCCGGTCGACCCGCTGGCCGAGCACGACGCGGCGGCGCTTCTCGTGGAGCGCGCCGGAGCTTCCGTCGCGGGACTGTCGGACCAGGAGCAGGTCCTGCGCCGGCTCTGCCTGCGCCTTGACCGGCTGCCGCTCGCGATCGAGCTTGCCGCGACCCGGCTGCGCAGCCTCACGCCCGCGGAGCTGCTCGCCAGGCTCGACGAACGGCTCCCGTCCCTCGCCCGAGGTGCGCGCGACCTGCCGGCGCGGCAGCAGACCCTGCAGGCGACGCTGGAGTGGAGCCACGACCTCCTGGAGCCGGTCGAGCGGGAGGCGCTGGCCCGGCTGGCCGTGTTCCCGTCCGGCTGCTCGCTCGCGTCCGCACAGGCCGTGTGCGACGTCCCGCTCGAGGTGCTGTCGACACTGGTCGACCACCACCTGCTGAGCCGGTCCGTGGGAGGGGACGGCTCCAGGTTCGGGATGCTCGAGACCGTCCGTGCCTTCGCCGCGGAGCGCTTGGCCCTTCTCGAAGACCGCGAGCAGCTGCACCGCCGGCACGCGGAGCGCGCGCTCGAGGTCGCGCTGTCCCTGGGCCTGGCAGCGGACGCCCGTGGCGGTGAGGTGCGGCAGCGGCACGCCGACGTCGCTGCGGAGGCGGCCGACCTGCACCAGGCCCTGGACTGGGCGGCCGAGCACGACCCCGTGCTGGGCCTGCGCATCGCGATCGCGTTGGAGCAGCACTGGATTACCAGCGACCCGCGGGACGGGGTCAGACAGTTCGAGCGCCTGCTCACGGCGAACGTGGTGCTGCCGCCGGCGCTGCACGCGACCGCGCTGCGGGACCTCGCCGGGTCGGTTGAGGTGTCAGGTGACTGGCCTCGCGCAGAGGGGATCTACCTGCGCAGCCTCGCGTTGTTCCAGGAGCTCGACGACGAGGCAGGCACGCTGTCGCTGCGTCACCGGCTCGCGAACATGCACCTGCGGCGGGGCGACCTGCCGGCGGCGCGCGCCGCGACGGAGCAGGCGCTCTCCGCCGCCAGGGCGGGCCGGCACACCTTCCTCGA
>JAJAYQ010000197.1 GCA_026786145.1 Spirochaetaceae bacterium
GAGTAGAGGTCGGTGAGGTCGATGAACCGGGCGCCGACGATCGGCGAGGTCGCGGTCAGGTTGATGTGGTCGCTGATCAGGACCGGCTGGCCCGGGGCGTACGTCGGGCGCAGGCCGCCGCAGCCGTTGGTCAGTACCACCACACCTGCTCCGGCAGCGGCCGCCGTGCGGACACCGTGCACGACCGCTGCGACGCCCCGACCTTCGTAGAGGTGGGTGCGGCCGAGGAACACCAGCGCGTGCCGGTCCTCGGCCCCCGCCCTGCTGAGACGCATCGATCGCAGGGTGCCGGAGTGGCCCTGCACCGACGCGGCGTGGAAGCCGGGCAGGTCGGTGACGGGGATCTCGGAGACGGTCTCGCCGAGCAGGTCGGCGGCGGGGACCCAGCCGGAGCCCATCACGAGGGCGACGTCGTGGCGCTCGAGCCCGGTCAGCTCGCGCAGCCGCGCGGCGGCGTCTGCCGCGAGGGCGTACGGATCGGGGGTCGTGGTGCTCACGGCCGCGACCCTATTGCGTCGGCTGGGTCACGTCAGGTGCTGCGTCGCGGTGGGTCGCGCCGGCCCAGTCAGGCGGGCCGGTCAGGCGGCGAGGCCGGCCAGGGTGGCGGAGCCGTGCGACCGGTCGAGCACGGGGGACACCGTCGAGAGGAAGTCGCTGAGCTGCTCGGCGGTGCCCGACACGATCCCGTCGACCCAGCGGACCGCGATGCCGCGGGTCTCGGCCACGGCGATCTGGCAGTGGGCGGCGAAGGCGTGGGCCTGCAGGAGCTCGGCGATGGAGGGCCGGGTGCGTGCGGTGCTGGTGGAGAGACGGATGGTCACCCATTGGGAGGCAGGGCATTCCTGCAGGGCGGCCAGCACGCGCTCACCGATGGCGGGGGGTGCGCCGCGAACGATTCTCACGTCCCCAGCATCGGCACGCCGGGACGCCGTCTGAACGCTGGCGCGCTGCTCCATTTGGGAAAGATCGGAGAAATTCTTGGCGTCGAGTTGACCTCCCTCCGCTCCGATCCGACGAGGCGGGGCGGGCACGGGACGGCGAGGAGTCAGGAGCCGGGACCGGGCCCGACGCTGCGGCAGGGCCGGCTGCGCAGCTCGGCCACGTAGTCGTCCGGGGCTCCTGCGGCTTCGACGGCGTCGGCGATGAGGCCCAGGTAGCGCGCGGAGGGGATCCCGCCCTCGTAGTCGTCCAGGACGTAGAGCCAGGCGAGCACCTCTCCGTCGAGGGTCGCGACCCGCACCCGCACCTTGCGGAACAGCGCCAGGTCGGCTGCCTCCCAGCGGTCCATCTGCAGCTCGTCGGCCTCGGTCACGTCGTACAGCGCGACGAACACCTGCTCGAAGGGGTCCTCGACCAGCGTGGCCAGCGGGCCCTCCCACCCCAGGTCCTCCCCGCCGAAGGTGAGCCGCCAGCCGCTGAGCCAGCCCACCCCGCGCAACGGGGAGTGCGGGGCCCGGATGGCCATCTGCCCCGGATCCATGTTGCTGCCGTAGGCGGCGTAGACGGCCATGTCGTCAGAGCGTATTGGCCGCGCACGGTCCAGGCGTGGACCGCCGCGACGGCAACGCCGACCGAGCGCGGCGTGATCTCGCGACGGTGTGGTGAACAATGGCGCGCGTGACACGCATCGCGATCATCGGTGGCGGCCCGGGCGGCTACGAGGCGGCCCTGGTCGCGGCGCAGCTCGGCGCCGAGGTCACGGTGGTCGACAGCGACGGGGTCGGCGGGTCGGCGGTGCTCACCGACTGCGTGCCGTCCAAGACGCTCATCGCGACCGCCGAGGTGATGACGGACACCGCGGAGTCCGGCGAGCTCGGGGTGCGCCTCGGCTCGGGAGGCAAAGGCGGCTCCCTGCCCGACGACCTGGTCGGTGTCGACCTGGCGCGGGTCAACGCCCGGGTCAAGGCGCTGGCCACTGCGCAGTCGCAGGACATCACCGCCCGGCTTGGTCGCGAGGGCGTGCGCGTGCTGCGAGGCCGGGGGCGCCTGGACGGACCGTCGCGGGTGGTCGCCGAGCTCGACGGCGACGGCGACGGCGACGGTCGGTCCACCGAGACGGTCGAGGCGGACGCGGTGCTGCTCGCGACCGGTGCCCATCCCCGGGTGCTACCGGACGCGGTGCCCGACGGGGAGCGCATCCTGACCTGGGAACAGCTCTACGACCTGGACCGGCTGCCTGAGCACCTCGTCGTCGTGGGCTCCGGGGTGACCGGGGCCGAGTTCGCGTCGGCGTACACCGCGCTGGGCAGCCAGGTCACGCTCATCTCGAGCCGTGACCGGGTGCTGCCGGGTGAGGACGCCGACGCCGCGACGGTCCTCGAGGACGTGTTCCGGCGCCGCGGCATGACGGTCCTGTCGGCGTCGCGCGCCGGCGCCGTCACCCGCGACGGCGACACGGTCACCGTCGCGCTGGAGGACGGGCGCACGGTCGTGGGCAGCCACTGCCTGATGGCGGTCGGGTCGATCCCGAACACGGCGGGGCTCGGGCTGGAGGAGGCGGGCGTCCGCCTCGACAAGAGTGGGTACGTCGAGGTGGACCGGGTCTCGCGCACCTCCGTCACGGGCGTGTACGCCGCGGGGGACTGCACCGGCGTCCTCATGCTCGCCTCCGTCGCCGCGATGCAGGGGCGTATCGCGATGTGGCACCTGCTCGGTGACGCCGTGGCCCCGCTCAATCTGCGTTCGGTGTCGTCCAACGTGTTCACCGACCCGGAGATCGCGACCGTCGGCTGGGGCCAGCAAGACCTCGACTCCGGCTCGACCGACACGGTGATGGTCAAGCTCCCGCTCGCGACGAACGCGCGGGCGAAGATGCAGGGCGTGCACGACGGGTTCGTCAAGCTGTTCGCGCGGCCAGGGTCGGGCACCGTCGTGGGGGGCGTCGTCGTGGCGCCGCGGGCCAGCGAGCTCATCTTCCCGGTGGCCGTGGCCGTCGAGGGCCGGCTGACCGTGGACCAGCTCGCCCAATCGTTCACGATCTATCCCTCGATCAGCGGCTCTATCGCCGAGGCCGCGCGGCAGCTGCACACCCGCGTCTGGCAGGGCTGACGGCCGCTGCCGGCGACGCTCTGACCCACGTACCCGGCGGGGTGCCTTGCCCCTCTCCGGTCGGGATGGTCGTCGGCGCCGTGATCCGCAGCGTTTGCACATCGGACCGAACCCTGACACGGGTGGAGGACTCCTTGAGGAGTGCACGAAGCAGTCCACGCAGTGCCTGCCCACGCAGTGCCTGCCCACGCAATACAGAGGGGTTCTCACTCATGAACCGATCTTCCCTGCCCGTCCTGTCCGCCGTCGCTGCCAGCGCGATCGCCGTCCTGGTGGCCGCTGGGGTGGCAGGCGCTACCGGGGCCGCCTCGGTGGTTCCCAGCCCGACAACCACCTCGAAGCCGACGCCGTCCACGACGAAGATCCCGCCGGGCCAGGCCATGTGCTTCGGTGTCAAGGCGACCATCACCGGGA
>JAJAYQ010000198.1 GCA_026786145.1 Spirochaetaceae bacterium
TCCTGAGACAGCACCTGTCAGACCGGCCACTAGCTGGGCGAGCCCCTCCGTGAGACCGCAGTAGCCCGCGGATCCGGTAGCCGTGGTGGAACTGCAGACCGGGTTGCTCCTGCCTGCGTTCAAGTCCGCGTTCGTCAAGCCTGTACGCAGGGCCACCAGTCCATTGCGAACCCCGGTCACGCCGGGGACCAGCTGGTTGTTGATGGCCGTGATGATCGCCGACAGCCCGCCGTTCACGCCGTTGAGAGCGCCTGTCAGCGTCGTCGTGGCGGGGTTGCCGGTCGGAACATCCGTCGCGGCACCGACGCCCGCACTGATGGTCCCGACCGAGTCCGCGGCCGAGTTCACGTCGGTCTTGAGGCCCGCGAACACAGCATTGGTCGTGCCCACGCAGACTGCGTTCGCGCCGCAAGCCGCGACGATCAGGTCGCGAGCGTTGTCAAGGTCGGCACCGGTGGCCGTCTTGGCTCGCAGGCCGCCCTCGAGGAGCTGGAGTGCCCGCCGGAGTCCCGGCTGGTCGGCGGGTGCCATAGCCGACGGATTCTTGTTGATCCCGTTGAGGACGAGTCGCACCGCGTCCTGGATTGTGGGCACGCCTGCCTGACTTGAGACCTGGCTGTGGCTCGTCCCGAGCTGGGTGAGCCCGCCAAGGATCGGCTGCAGACAGCCGAGCAGGGTCTGCTTGGTCCTGTCGACCGGGTCGCACGGGCTGGATGTGGTTCCGATGGCCGGGATGATCAGTGTGTCGACAGCAGTCTTGAGCTTGATCAGCCCGGCCTGAGCCGCGGGCAGGCCTTCGACGCCGGACAGGGTGGCGAGGCCGCCGCTGATGAGGCCGAGGCCAGACGCGAGGTCCTGGGACCCGGTCACCAGGTCGGGGTCGCCGGTCGGGCTGTTGAACCCGGCAGCCAGTTTGCCGTTCCCGTCGGCCAGCTTGCCGAGACCACCGGCGAGCCGGTCACTGCCGGACTTGGCCCTCTTCAGCCCGGCCGCCAGAGCACTAGCGCCTACCGCTGCCTTGCCGGCACCGTCGGCCAGCTTGTTGGCACCGGGCGCCGCCTTCCCCGCGAGCCCCGCGTTGAGCTCCATCGCTCCGTCGCGGAGCTGCAGCAGGCCGCCGAGCAGCTGCCCGGCACCGTCGCGCAGCTTGAGCAGGTTGGCGTCGATCTCGGTGGCGCCGGCCGTCAGGGTGGCCCCGGACGCGGCACCGCCCTGGTAGGCGGCGGCCGCTGTCGAGAGGCTGGGGTTCTTCAGCGGCTGGACGACCGCGATCGTGACGGTCGCACGTGGGATGACCGCGTCGCTCACCTGGGCCGTGTAGCCGATCTCCGCGACGGCGTTGCCGACGGGCGGCAGCAGCGTCATCGTGAACGTCATCCGGGTGCCGCCACGGCCGTCGGCCGAGATGGTGGCCTGGTCCGAACGTACCGAGTAGAAGTCCTTGGGCAGCACGGTCACGAGCTGACCGGCCAACGGCATCGGCACGTTGACCAGCCGTTCCACGTCGTTGCCGTTGCCGTCCTTGAACGTCAGCGTGGTGGGCTCGCCGGTGATGTTCTCGACGCGGTACTTCACCGAGAGCTCGCCGGACCGGCCGACCAGGTCCTCGGGGTCGTCGTACACCTTGCCGTCGAGGGAGTACGTCGGCTTGATCGTGACGGGCAGCTCGCCGTCGAAGGTGCTGACCGTCCTGAGCCGCTCCTCGCCGTCGACGGTCAGCTCGGCCACGGCGTTGCCGTCCTTGACGTCGAGACCGGAGAGGCCTTCGAGGTTGCGCAGGTCGTCGGTGCCGACGGGGTTCGCGATGTCGACGGTGCCCTTCCCGGTGGCGGTGACCTGGTCGTAGACCCGCGCGACCTTCACCTCGCCGGTCGGCGTCATGTAGACCTGCACGGTCTCGCGGTCGGTCACGACCACCTCGCCGGCGGCGAGGGCCGGTGCAGCGGTCGACAGCGTCAGCAGCGCCGCGGTAGCGGCGGCTCCGGCGAACAGCATGGGACGGCTCGTGCTCATCGGGGTCAGCCCTCGCTCTTGGTGGTCAGCAGTGCGTCGAGCTCGGCGCGCTGCTCCTCGTCGGGCCGGTTCGGCCGCTCGGGACGGTGCTCCCGCTCGTCGTCGCGCTCGTGCGCCACGGCCGGGCCGAGGAAGCTGGCGGCTAGGTAACCCACCCCGGCAGCGAGCGCCATCTGGGTCGCTGCGGTCGGTCCCTCGTAGGGGAACGCCGACGGGGTCGTCATGAACGTGGTCTCGTAGGCGGCCGTCATGGCGGCCGCACCCACCAGCAGCGACCACAGCGGGACCCGGGTGCCGGTAGCGACCGCGATGCCCATCAGCACCAGCAGGACGACCAGTGCCGCCACGGCACGACCGAACGACGTGTCCGGCAGCAGGCCGGCGCGCAGGGCGTAGCCGGCGACTCCGACGACGAAGCCCGCCGCGAAGCCGATGGCGCGGAAGAGCGGCGCGCGGTCGGGGACCAGCGCCACCACGGCACCCAGTGCCGCGCCGGTCAGAGCGACCCGCTCGAGCTCGAGGTCGAGGGCGTCCCCGAACAGGACGAGCAGGAAGGCGGTCACGGCAAGAATCGCCCCACCGATGGCTGTGCGTCGCATCTGCGTGCTCCCTTATCGAGCCGGCCAGAGGGCGGGCTTGTAGTCGAGGTCCAGCGCACCCGGGTGCGCCGCGAAGAGGGTCGTCAGGGTGGCTGCGTCGGGCCGCGTGCCCGAGTCGACCCACCCGTCGAGAGCGCGGATGACCGCGACGTACTGGTCGGTGGCGAAGTTGCAGTGGCCCGCGCCGTAGGGCGCAGCAGTGACGTACGCCGGCGGCTGGATGTAGAGCTGGAGCAGCCGGTCCGACGCGCCCCGGGCCGTGACCCGGCGCTGGAAAACCCGCTCGTTCTGCACGATGACCAGGGGGTCGTGGACGGTGTGCATGGTCACCGTCCGGTCGGCGAGGGCACCCGTCGGGTTGCCCAGCCGCCCGGCCGCCCGCCGCGCCTGGGGGTCGGCCGCGATGCGCTTGCCATAGGTGTCCAGCGCCCTGGCGTAGGAACGGAGCAGCCCGGCACCGAAGCCGAAGGCGGTGAAGCGGGCGGTGGACTCGGGGGTGACGCGGGCCACGTAGTCGGTGCCCTCGTTCGTCGACGGGTTGCCCCCCACGCGCTGCTCGATGTCGTAGCGGCCGACGGTGGCGTAATTCAGCGCCGTGAGCACGGACTCGGCGGCCGCCCCGACTGAGGAGGCTGTGCCTGCACCGTTGAAGGTCTTGGTCTTCGCGGCTGTGCCCATCAGTGCGGCGAGACCCAGGACCCTGCCCGTCGCGGAAGTCTGCGTCGCCGGGTTCGCCAGCCGGGTGGTGATCGACCTTGAGGCCGCGGCGAAGTTGGCCTGCGCGCCCTCGCGGCTCGCGAAACCGCGCAGCCGCAGGGCGGGATAGAAGAACCGCTTCACGCCGACCGCCACGTCCAGCGCGAGGTCGAGGTTGCGGTTGGTGCCGCCGAGGATGCCGCACAGCGGGGCGACCCCGTCGACGAGGTCGGGGTACTGCTCAGCGATCGTCTGGGTGATCAGACCCCCGAGGCTGTTGCCCCAGACGAAGACCCGCTCGACCCTCTCCGCACCGATGCGCTGCCCAGCAATGGCGACTGCCTCGACGCCGGCGCGCACCCCTTCACGCACCGCCCAGCCGGTGCCGCCCCCTGCGTAGGACGACCCGATGAGGGCGTAGCCGTCGGCCTGCAGGGCGTCGCGCACGGCGTCGCTCGGCGCGCTCGTGCCCTCGGCCGGCGTGAACGTGTAGCCGTGCGACCACACCAGCAACGTCCCGTTGAACGCGGCCGGGACGTCGAGCACCCAGTCGCCGTTGGCTGTCGTGCCGGACAGGTGTTGCGCCTCCGCCGCGCCGGCCGGAGCCGGTGCGAGCGCCGTCGAGAGGGCCAGGGCCGCCGCGAGGGCA
>JAJAYQ010000199.1 GCA_026786145.1 Spirochaetaceae bacterium
GCCAGTGCCCGCAGCACCTTGCCGTCGACGTCCGGCGGCGCGATGTCGGCCAGGTTCTCGGCCATCGTGCGCCCCGTGACGGTCAGCACGTCGCCGTGCATGAGCCCCGCGTCGAGCAGGGTGCGCATGACGACCGGGACGCCGCCCACCCGGTCCACGTCGGTCATGACGTACTGGCCGAAGGGCTTCACGTTTGCGAGGTGCGGGACCTTCGAGCCGATGCGGTTGAAGTCGTCGAGGACGAGGTCGACGCCGGCTTCGCTGGCGATGGCCAGCAAGTGCAGGACCGCGTTGGTTGAGCCGCCGAACGCCATCACCACGGCGATCGCGTTCTCGAACGCCTCCCGGGTCAGGATGTCGCGGGCGGTGATGCCGCGACGGAGCAGCTCCACGACCGCCTCGCCCGAGCGCCGGGCGTAGCCGTCGCGGCGGCGGTCGGTTGCCGGTGGTGCCGCCGAGCCGGGAAGTGACATCCCCAGCGCCTCGGCCGCGCTGGCCATCGTGTTGGCGGTGTACATGCCGCCGCAGGCTCCCTCCCCCGGGCAGATCGCGCGCTCGATGGCGTCGACGTCCTCGCGGCTCATCAGCCCCCGCGCGCAGGCGCCGACCGCCTCGAACGCGTCGATGATCGTGACCTGGCGCTCCGTCCCGTCCGACATGCGGGCGATGCCGGGCAGGATCGAACCCGCGTACAGGAACACCGATGCCAGGTCGAGGCGCGCTGCCGCCATCAGCATCCCGGGAAGTGACTTGTCGCAGCCCGCGAGCAGGACCGACCCGTCGAAGCGCTCGGCCTGCATGACCACCTCGACCGAGTCGGCGATGACCTCGCGGGACACCAGCGAGTAGTGCATCCCTTCGTGCCCCATCGAGATCCCGTCGGACACCGAGATGGTGCCGAACTCCATCGGGAAGCCACCGGCAGCGTGTACCCCGTCCTTGACGGCCTTGGCCAGCCGGTCCAGGGAGAGGTTGCAGGGGGTGATCTCGTTCCAGGACGAGGCCACGCCGATCTGGGGCTTGGTGAAGTCCTCGTCGGTCATACCCACCCCCCGCAACATCCCTCGGGCTGCGGCGCGCTCCAGCCCGTCGGTGACGTCCCTGCTGCGTGGCTTGAGGTCCGGTGCGTCGGTCACGGAGGAACTCTACGGCCAGGTGCCGTGCGGTCAGTACAGGTCGAGCGGGTCGTCGAACCCGGCGTCGGGCAGCGTCGTTCGCAGGACGACGGCGCCGTCGAGGTCGAGCAACGTCACCTCAGCGCCGCTGGCGCTGGGAGGCGACGGGCCCGGCTCGACCAGCGCCGCCACGCCCTCGGGCGTGATCGGCAGCACCCGGTCCGGCTGTCCCTGGCGCCGGTAGACCAGGGAGCCGGGACCCGTCGGGCACAGCAGCAGCGTGGGGTCGTCGGGCGAGAAGGGCAGGAGGAGCCAGGGCAGCACGTCGCTCGCGCCGTCGGGCAGCGCCCGGACACCCGCCGGGAACTCGTACTCCCCCTGCTGGCCGACCAGCGCCTGGAACCGCTGGCCGTCCGCCCGGGTGACCAGCACCAGCGCCAGCCGGACCGACCCGTTCGGGGAGCCACTCCAGATGACCTCGAGCCGGGCCTCGCCGAGGTCGGCCACCGCCCCGGCCCCGGCCCGCAGGGCCCGCGACACGCTGGCAGCGTCCGGACCCCCGTAGCCCCGCTCCGCCACACCGGCGACGCGGAGCACCGGTCGCGTCGCCTCCTGGCGGGTGACCCGCACGATCAGCGGGAGCGAGAAGACTCCCGGACCAACCGCTCGGACAGCGACGATGGGGTCCGCATCGCGGCCGAGGTCGGCGACCACCACCCCATTCGTGGACGTCGCGCTCCACCGCCGCTCCGGTGACCCGTCGGACGCGAACGCCACCCCCGCGGACACCTCGAAGCTGACCGGGCCCGGGCGGGTCATCGCCACCACGACCACCTTCCCGTTCCGGCCGCGAGCCGCCCAGGCGAGGACCTGCTGGGGATCGGTGAGCGCAGACGCCTCGGTGACGGTTCCCGCCGCGACCTCGCCGCCGGGGGGCACGAGCAGCGCGTGCACCCTGGACGCCACCATGCCGCGGTTGACGTCGGTTCCCGCGAGCACCAGTCGGCTCCCGTCCGGCAACCGTCCCGCGAAGAACAGGCGGCCGGCCTCGCTCCGCTCGTGGATGATCCGCACCATGGCCTCGACCGTGAACTGGTTGTCGCCGACCAGGTCACCGCGCGGTTCCCAGGCAATGCCGTTCAGAGGGTTCGACGTGGGCGGTGCGACACTCGGGCGCGCCCGGGCTGTCGGCTGATCCGCGTGCAGCGACAGCTCCGGTCGGACCACCGCGAGGGCCACCCCCACGAGCAGCAGTCCCACCAGCCACGAGCCACGTGGGCGGCGGGGTTCCTTGTCCGGTGCCCCGCCGACGAGCTCGTCGGGACCCCCGGCGCGGCCGGGACCCACGTCGCGAGTGTAGGTCGACCCGAACAAGACTGCTCAGTACTCGTCCCCGATCACGTTGAGCAGCGGCTGCCCCTCGACGTGCCGTCGGAGCTGCTCGGCCACCAGGCGCATCGCGCGCGGCAGGAACGCGGTGGTGTTGCCGCCCACGTGCGGGCTGATCAGGACGTTCGGGCAGGACCACAGCGGGTGCCCGGGCGGCAGTGGCTCGGGGTCGGTCACGTCCAGCGCCGCGCGGAGGCGACCGGAGGCGACCTCCTCGAGGAGGGCGTCGGTGCAGAGGACGGGACCGCGTGACACGTTGACCAGCAGGGCGCCGTCGGGCATCCGGGAGAGGAAGTCGGCATCCACCAGTCCTCGCGTCGCATCGGTCATCGGCACCGTCAGGATGACGACGTCGGCGACCGGCAGCAGGGCGTCGAGCGCCTCGATGGAGTCGACGCCGAGGACGCCTTCCCTGGCGGTGCGTGCCACCCGGCGTACCTGGCACTCGAATCCGGCAAGGCGGCGCTCGACGGCCGCCCCCACCGAGCCGTAGCCCACGATGAGCACCGTCCGGTCGGCGAGCGAGTCGCGCCGTCGACCGTCCCAACGGCCCTGCTCCCCATCGCGGACGAAGTCCGGAAGCCCTCTCAGCGACGCGAGGACCAGGGCGACGGCCAGCTCGGCCGTCGACGCGTCGTGGACACCACGCGCGTTGCACAGCGTCACTCCGGCAGGAACGAGCGGCCGCACGTCGTCGACGCCCGCGGTCAACGTCTGCGCGACCTTCAAGGACGGCATGGACGACATCAGCCGTGCCGGGGCGAGCCCTGCCAAGTAAGGGAGGACATAGAGCTCGACCTCGTCGATGGTCGCGGGTGGGTCCCCGCTCCCGTCGTACACGTCGACCTCGACACCGTCGGGGACGCCTCCCATCCGCTCCACGGCGTCGGCGTACGGCAGCCACACCCTCACGGCGGGTCGGTCTCGAACGCCCTGCACTGCGCGAGGTACCCCGCGAAGTCCCACTGGGCCAGGAAGCTGCCGGCCGCCTCGTGCCCGGCCAGCAGGAGGTGCTCCTGCATCTCGTCGCTGATGGCGAAGTCGACCGGGGATATCCCCGACGTGTCGATGAAGATGCTGCGCGCCTGCACGCACGGGTCGTCGATGTGCCGCGCGTCGCAGGCCTCGAGCATCGTCTCGACCAGCGCCAGCGCGAGGGAGACCGTGCCGCTGACGTCGGTGGTCTGCACTCCGCCGTCGGCCCGCATGGACAGGCGGACGCCGAACGTCGGCCACCGAGGGGGGCGCCCGTCGGTGCGGTCGAACAGTGCCACCGGGAAGTTCGACAGCACGCTGCCGTCGACCATGGTGGAGACCAGCGACTCCTCGCCGGCGCGCCGTGATCGCATCGTCATCGGCTCGAAGAAGAACGGGATGGATGCGGAGGCGCGCACCGCGTCGGCGACCTCCTGCTCGTCGGGGTCCAGGCCGTAGACGTCGTAGTCCCACGGCAGGCGCACCAGGCGGCGGCGCGACACGTCGCTGGCGGTGACGACGAGGGCGTAGGCCTGCTCGGGGGCGAGCGAGGCGCCGTCGTCGTCGACACGCAGGTCGCCGAACGTGCGGACGCCGAGGTCGGCGAGGGAGCCCTTGAGCCAGGCCCGCAGGTACTCGCCCTCGAAGACGCCCCCGTCGAAGGCCAGCGACAGCCCGTCCACCACACGGGCCAGCGGCCCCACCCTGCGGCCGACGGCGCCGCGGTCGCGCAGCCGCCGGTAGTCCAGGCTGCGCGCCACGTCCTCGAGACGTTCCAGCGGCTCACCGGCCCGCTGCAGAGCCGCCGCGAAGGCCGCGACGACGGCACCGGCCGAGGTCCCCGCGACGCGGGGGAAGTGGTAGCCGGCGCGGGCCAGCGTGGCCACCGCACCGGCGAGCCCGATGCCCTTCACTCCCCCGCCCTCGAGCACCAGATCGGCTCGCATGGGCTCATTGGACTCAGCGGCCTCCATGGCCCCGACACTAGCCATCACCCCGTGCGAGGCTCGTCTGGTGCGACGTCGACTGGTGCCGGTCCTGGTGGTGCTCCCGCTCCTGATCTCTGCGTGCTCCAAGGGAGCTGACGCCGGACCCGCGGGACCCGCCGAGACCACAGCCCCCGGTAGCTCGTCCGCCCCGGGCGGGTCCCCCTCGTCTGCGCAGAGCGGGCCCGCCGTGGCCAGGGCCGTTGTGGACGGGGTTGTCGGCCGCGGTCTCGAAGCACCGTGGGGGATGACCTTCCTCCCCGACGGGTCGGCGCTGGTCAGCGAGCGCGACTCGGACCGGGTGGTGCGCGTCTCGGCCGACGGCGAGATCGATGTGGTCGGCCGGGTCGCGGGGGTGGACGGCTCCGGGGAAGGTGGCCTCCTGGGGCTCGCGCTGTCCCCGGCGTACGACGAGGACTCGACGCTCTTCGCCTACTTCACCGCGGGGTCGGAGAACGTCATCGTGCGGCTGACCTACGACGGCGAGGGTCTCTCCGACCAGCGAACGGTCTTCGGCGGGATCCCCGCCGGCCCGATCCACAACGGGGGGCGCATCGCGTTCGGTCCCGACGGCTTCCTCTATGTCGGCACCGGCGAGTCCGGGCAGACCGACCTGGCGCAGGACCGGGACTCGCTCGGCGGCAAGATCCTGCGGATCACGGCCGATGGTGATCCGGCGCCCGGCAACCCGTTCGCCGGCTCCCCGGTGTACAGCCTGGGCCACCGCAACGTGCAGGGACTCGCCTGGGACGAGAACGGTCAGCTGTGGGCAGCGGAGTTCGGCCAGAACACCTGGGACGAGCTCAACCGCATCCGGGCCGGGGGGAACTACGGGTGGCCGGAGGTAGAAGGCCGCGGCGGCGAGGGGGACTTCATCGACCCCGTACGCCAGTGGTCGACGGACAAGGCATCCCCGAGCGGCATCGCCGTGGCCGGCGGCTCCGTCTTCATGGCCGGCCTGCGCGGTGAGCGACTGTGGCAGATCCCGATCCCGGACGGGAAGGCAGGCCGGCCGCGGCCACTGCTCGCCGGGGAGTACGGCCGGCTGCGCGCGGTGACCGAGGCCCCCGACGGCTCACTGTGGGTGCTGACCAACAACACCGACGGGCGCGGGTCGCCCCGCTCCGGCGACGACAAGGTGCTGCGCCTTACCCTGTCATGA
>JAJAYQ010000200.1 GCA_026786145.1 Spirochaetaceae bacterium
ACTGCGCCGCCGGCCCGGGCGTCCGCGGCCACTGCGTCGACGAGCGCCCGGCCGACGCCGCCCCGTCGGTGCTCGGGTGTCACGAAGAGGTCACGCAGCGCCCAGAACAGCGACAGCGACAGCGACGCCGGAGATACGGCGGCCGTCGCCATCCCGGCCGGTTTGCCCTCCCAGGTGCGGGCGAGATAGCAGCGGAAGCGGCCCGCGTCGACCTGCTCCTGCAGCCACCGGTCGCAGCGCTGCAGTTCGCGCTGCCGGCCGTAGTGGGCGCGGTAGTCCGAGAAGAGATCAACCAGGGTGTCCCAGCCCGATTCGGTCGGCCGCACCGTGGTGATGTCGAACGTCATGTCTGCCACCTCCGGCATGCTGCCAGGGATGCCGGCCGCGATGGCAAGGGACCTAGGGTGCGGGGGTGGACCTGACCGAGGCATTGCACCGCGCTGAGCAGCTCGACGCTGAGGACCCGCTGGCTCGGGTGCGGGAGCGATTCTCCCTGCCGGACGGGTTGGTCTACCTCGACGGCAATTCTCTGGGTGCCCTCGGGTCGTCGGTCCCCGCCGCGGTCGGGGACGCTGTGCAGCGGCAGTGGGGTCAGTCGCTGGTCGCGTCGTGGAACACCCACGACTGGTGGGACGCACCGCGACGGGTCGGGGCGCGGATTGCCCGACTGGTGGGGGCCGCGGACGATGAGGTCGTCGTCGCCGACTCGACGTCGGTGAACCTGTTCAAGGCGCTGGTCGCCGCGGCACGGCTGCGCCCCGGGCGGGCCACGATGGTCATCGAGGCGGGCAACTTCCCTGCCGATCTCTACATCGCTGACTCTGTTGCGGACCTGCTCGGTCTGACCGTGCGTCGCGTCGACCCGCTCGACATCGGGTCGTCGCTTGACGACGACGTCTGTGTCGTGAGCCTCTCCCACGTCGACTACCGGACGGGCCGGGCGTACGACATGGCCGCCATCACGAGGGCAGTGCACGACGCCGGTGCGCTCGCGGTGTGGGACCTGGCGCACTCGGCCGGTGCGCTGGTGGTCGAGTTGGACGACTGCGGCGTCGACTTCGCCGTCGGGTGCGGCTACAAGTACCTCAACGGCGGGCCAGGTGCGCCGGCGTACGCCATGGCTGCCCGCAGGCACCACGCGACGATGCGCTCACCGCTGCCCGGCTGGACGGGGCACGCCCGGCCGTTCGCGATGGAGGGGACGTACGAGCCGGCGCCCGGCATCGATGCCATGCGGTGCGGAACGCCGCCGATGCTGTCGTTGCTGGCTCTCGAGTCAGCACTGGGCGCCTTCGACGGGCTGACGATGCCGCAGGTGAGGGCCCGCAGCCTGTCGCTGACCACGTTGTTCCTCGATCTGGCCGAGGAGCACCTGGTGGCCCACGGGTTCGAGGTGGTCACCCCTCGGCGTGACGCGGAGCGCGGGAGCCAGGTCTCGCTCAACCATCCCGATGCCTACGGCGTCGTCCAGGCGCTGGCGGCTCGCGGCGTCGTGGCTGACTTCCGGCACCCGGACATCGTGCGACTGGGCTTCGCGCCCCTGTACGTCCGTCATACCGACGTGGTCACCGCGGTGAGGCACCTCGTCGAGGTGGTGGAGGCGGGGGAGGACCGCGACGAGCAATGGGTCGTACGCGCCACGGTCACCTGACGCGGGGGCAGCCGCCCGGATGCGCCTGTGGAGAACTCGGCGGTTGTGTCGGGGGTTGTCGCTAGGCTTTCGAACAGTTGTTCGAAGCGAGGCGGAGGGGGGTGGTGGTCCGGTGAGTACGACGCTCGATGATCCCCCGGTCCCGCCCGACTTCGAGGAGCCCGCCCCGCCCTGGCCCGAGTTGCCCGAGCTGGACGATCTGGAGTGGCGGGCGCGCGATGCGCTGCTGGTGGAGATGGACGAGTCGTGGCCGCCGCCGGGGATGGTGGGGGCCACCGCGGCAGGCCCGGTGCTGGCGGCCTTGTTGAACACGGTGTGCCTGCCCGAGGTCGGGGACGAGGTGCTGGTGGAGGTCGCGGCGGGCGCGCACCGCCAGAGGGCGTGGACCGAGGCCCGCGGGCTGGCGGCCACGCTGGAGCTGACCCGGCGGGTGACGGGCTGGCGCGGGGTCGGTCCCGGGGCGGATGAGGTCGTGCCGGAGCAGATGGCGGCGGCGGAGCTG
>JAJAYQ010000201.1 GCA_026786145.1 Spirochaetaceae bacterium
CTCCGGCAAGTCCACGCTCGCGGCCGAGGTCACCGATGCGCTCAGCGGGCTCGCGGCGCTGGTGCCGATGGACGGTTTCCACCTGGCGCAGGCACAGCTCGATGCGCTGGGTCGGGCCGAGCGTAAGGGCGCCATCGACACCTTCGACTGCGGCGGGTTCGCCCATCTGCTGGGGCGCCTGAAGGCAGCGGACGAGGCGGTCGTCTTCGCACCGGCGTTCCGCCGCGATCTCGAGGAGCCGATCGCCGGCGCGGTAGCCGTACCGGCCGGCGTGCCGCTGGTCGTCGTCGAGGGCAACTACCTTCTCGTCGAGGGCGGGGGCTGGGAGCGGGTGCGGCCGCTGCTGGACGAGGTGTGGTTCCTGCTGCCGGACGAGAGCGTCCGCCTCGATCGGCTCATCGCCCGGCACATGGCGTTCGGCCGGGACCGGACGGGCGCGGAGGAACGCTCACTGGGCAGCGACCAGGTCAACGCGGACCTGATCGCGCGTACGTCGGGCCGCGCGGACGTCCTCGTGACCGGCCGCTAGGAGGACTCGGGCGGGTCGTCCTCGCCCTTGGCCTCGGCCGCCTCGGCCTCGGCCTTGGTGCGGTGGACCGTGTCGGGGGCGTGGTCGGGCGGGCCGTAGACCGTCACGAGTCGCAGCGTGCCGGACCCCGTGTTGGTGAAGTTGTGCTGGGCGCCGGCGGGCACGACCACCATGTCGCCGGCGACCACCTCGCGCGTCTCGCCCCCCACCTCGGCCGTCGCACTGCCCTCGGTGAAGATCAGCACCTGGTCGTTGTCGGGGTGGACCTCGGCGCCGATGTCCTCGCCGGCCTGCAGGGTCATCGCCACCACCTGGGTGTGCTTGCCCGTGTCCAGCACGGTGCGGAAGTTGTCGTAGCGGGCGGCCTCGTCGGCAATCGTCACAGTGAACATGTCGCTGACCTACCCCGGTGTGTGGGTCCTGACGCGTCCACGGCAGGTCGTACCCTCGGGCGCGTGGCAGACGCGCCGATCGGCATCTTCGACTCGGGCTTCGGGGGGCTCACTGTGGCCCGGTCGGTGCTCGACCAGCTGCCGCACGAGCCGGTGCTCTACTACGGCGACACGGCGCGCCAGCCCTACGGCCCCCGCCCGATCGCGGAGGTCCGCACGTTCGCTCTCGAGTGCCTCGACCACCTGGTCGAGCGGGGCGTCAAGATGCTCGTCATCGCCTGCAACAGCGCCAGCGCCGCGGTGCTGCACGACGCGCGCGAGCGCTACGCGGTGCCGGTGGTGGAGGTGATCCGGCCGGCCGTACGCCGGGCGGTGGCCGCGACGCGCAACCACCACGTGGGCGTGATCTCGACGGTGGCCACCAAGACGAGCCGGGCGTACGAGGACGCGTTCGCCGCCGCGCCGCACATCGAGGTGACCACGCAGGCCTGCCCGCGGTTCGTGGAGTTCGTTGAGCAGGGCGTGACCGGTGGGGACGAGCTGCTCGACGTGGCGCACGAGTACCTCGACCCGGTGGGTGCCGCCGGGGTGGACACGCTGATCCTGGGCTGCACGCACTACCCGCTGCTCTCTGCGGTCGTTTCGTACGTCATGGGCGACGGCGTGACGCTCGTGTCGAGCGCGGAGGAGACGGCGAAGGACGTCTTCCGGACCCTGGTGGCCGGCGGGCTGCAGCGCTCGCACTCGCTGCCCGAGCCCGAGCACCGCTTCCTCACCACGGGTGACCCGGCCGTCTTCCACGAGCTCAGCCGCCGGTTCCTCGGCCCCGAGGCCGGCGGCGTGGAGGCGGTGGCATGAAGGTCACCGTCGTCGGGTGCTCGGGGTCCTTCCCCGGGCCGGGGAACGCCGCGTCCTGCTATCTCCTCGAGGCCGGCGGCTTCCGGGTGCTGCTCGACCTCGGCAACGGGGCGGTGGGGGCGCTGCAGGAGTACTGCACCGTCGGAGACATCGACGCGGTGCTCATCACCCATCTGCACCCCGACCACTGCATGGATCTGTTGTCGCTCTACGTGGCGCGCACCTACGACCCGCGCCGGGGCTACCCGGTCATCCCGGTCCACGCCCCCGCCGGTGCGGCGACCCACCTGGCCAGGGCCTACGGGCGCGCGGAGCCGCCGGGGCTCACGGGCTGCTTCGACTTCGTGGACTGGTCGGAGGGTCGCCACGAGGTCGGTCCCCTGTCCGTGTCGGTGGCGCCGATGGCGCACCCGGTTCCGGCGTGGGGGATCAGGGTCGAGCACGCGGGTCGGACGCTGGCCTACTCCGGCGACACCGGACCCTGCGACGGGTTGCTCGAGATCGCCCATGATGCCGACCTGGCGCTGTTCGAGTCCTCCTTCGAGCAGGGTCGCGACGACGCCGCGCCGCCCGACCTCCACCTGACCGGGGGTGAGGCAGGTGAGTACGCGAGCCGAGCGGGCGTACGCCGGCTGGTACTGACCCATCTGCCGCCCTGGAACGACCCGGACCTCTCGCTGGCCGCCGCCAGGACTGCCTACTCCGGTCCGGTCGAGCTGGCCCGCCCCGGCTCGACGTACGAGCTGTGAGACCCGCCGTTTAGGGTCGTCGCCATGGCACGCATCGACGGACGCACTCCTGACCAGCTGCGGCCGGTCACCATCACCCGCGGGTGGCTCGACCACGCCGAGGGCTCGGTGCTCGTGGAGTTCGGCCGGACCCGGGTCCTGTGCGCCGCTTCGGTCACCCAGGGCGTGCCGCGGTGGCGGAAGGGCAGCGGCCTCGGGTGGGTGACGGCGGAGTACGCGATGCTCCCGCGCGCGACCAACACCCGGTCCGACCGCGAGTCGGTCAAGGGGCGCATCGGCGGGCGTACGCACGAGATCTCGCGCCTGGTCGGGCGATCCTTGCGCGCCGCCATCGACTACAAGGCGCTCGGGGAGAACACGATCGTCCTCGACTGCGACGTGCTCCAGGCCGACGGGGGGACGCGCACCGCCGCGATCACCGGGGCGTACGTCGCGCTGGCCGACGCCGTCACCTATCTGCGCGGCAAGGGGGCGCTGGCCGGCGAGCCGCTCGTGGCCTCGGTCGCGGCGGTGTCGGTCGGGATCGTCGGAGGTGAGCCGCTGCTCGACCTCTGTTATGAGGAGGACGTCAACGCCGGGACCGACATGAACGTCGTGATGACCGGGGACGGTGCGTTCGTCGAGGTGCAGGGGACCGCTGAGGGCGAGCCGTTCGACCGGGTGCTGCTCGACAAGCTGCTCGACCTCGCCACCACCGGCTGCGCGGAGCTGACCGCGGCCCAGACGGCGGCTCTCCGCGCATGAGCCGGCTGGTCCTCGCCACCCGCAACGCGCACAAGCTGGGGGAGCTGCAGGCGATCCTGTCGGGGGCCGGCGTCGACGTGGAGCTGGTCGCCCTCCCGGAC
>JAJAYQ010000202.1 GCA_026786145.1 Spirochaetaceae bacterium
AGAGCGCCTGGGTACGCGCCCGCTCCCACACGAGCGGGTCGAAAGGCACCAACAGGGCCCGGGCCCGGACGGCTCGCGGGATGCGTGCTTCGTGGTGCAGGTAGACCGGTCTCGCCCACCCGTCGACCATGGCCGGCAGCAGCTCTCCTGCCGCGACCAGCGACCCGATCGCGCGCCGGGTGTCCGCCGGACGCATCCGGAAGTAGTCACGCAGGCACACCTCGCTGGCGACGCCGTGGGCGCGGGCTGCGATGCGGACCAGCTCGACGAACGCCTCGTCGTCGGTCGGGTCGGGTGCCTGTGCGACGTCGCGCGGCAGCACTCGGGCAGGCAGTGAGTAGCGGCGCTCGAAGGACGCGGTGCGGCCGGCCGAGGTGATCTCACCGGCCCAGAAGAGGTACTCCAGGGCGCGTTTGACCTCCGACCAGTTCCAGCCCCACTCCGTCGTCGTGCGCGGGGCGTCGTGAGCCAGGGCCGCCTCGACCTGCCCCGCCGTCATCGGCGCGGTGCGGCTTGCGACCTCGGCCAGCACGGCCTTGACCAGCTGGGGTTGCTGCTCGACCACGGACCGCATCCCGCCCCACGCGTCCTCGCTCCAGCGGCGCATCCGCCAGCGGAGCAGGCGATGGGTGGAGGGTGGGACGAGGCTGGCCTCATGGGCCCAGTACTCCACGAGGCGGCGGGGCGCCTTGCTGCTGGCGCGGTCGAGCAGGGCGCGGTCATAGGGCCCGAGGCGGGAGTACAGCGGCAGGTAGTGGGCCCGGGTGAGGACGTTGACGCTGTCGATCTGGAGCAGCCCGATCCGCTCCACCGTCGCCGTCAGCTGGCGCATGCCGGGGGCGGCCGGGCGTACGGCGGCCAGCCCCTGGGCCGCGATCGCCACCCGACGGGCCCGCGCTGCGGTCAGTCGCACCGGCGTGCTCGACGGCGTGGTCACGGGAGCCGATGCTGCCATGCATGACCGACAGCCCCTGCGAGGATGCCGTCGTGCGTCGTCACCGTGCGGTCGAAGGTGTAGTCGGGCTGCTGGTTGCTGCCCTGGCTCTCGCCGTGTCAACACCGGCGGCCGGCGCGGTGGTGCGCGAGGAGACGGTCCGGGTCGGCACCTCGGCCGACGGGCGGGCGATCACCGCCGTGCACCGGTGGTCCGACGGTGCGACCCGCACGATGCTCGTGGTCGGCAGCATCCATGGCGACGAGCGAGCCGGTGAGCGGGTCGTCCGCCGGCTACGGGAGGCCCCGTTGCCCGACGGTGTCGACCTGTGGCTGGTGCGCACCATGAACCCGGACGGAGTCGCGGCGGACCGGCGCACGAACGCCTCCGGTGTCGACCTCAACCGCAACTTCCCGTGCCACTGGGTGGCGGCCGGCGCCGGCACGACGAAGTGGTCAGGACCGTTCGCCGCGAGCGAGCCGGAGACGCAGGCGGTCATGGCGTTGTTGCGGCAGGTGCGACCGCGTACGACCTTGGTGTTCCACCAGCCGCTCTACGGGGTCGACTCCTACCGCGCGAAGTCGATGACGTTGGTGCGCCGGCTCGGCCGGGAGACCGGCCTGCCCGTGCGGTCCTTCGACTGCGGTGGGGTCTGTCACGGCACCCTGACGGACTGGCACAACACCCGCCTCCCCGGCCGCGCCGTGACGGTCGAGCTCGGCCGCATGGCCTCCGACGACCAGGTAGCGCGAGTCGCCCGCGGACTGCTCCGCATCGCCATCTCCTGACCCAGGATCGGCGCCTCGACCGACGACGACATCGGTGGCGTCCCGCTCCCCAGCCCGTAGGCCCCATTCCTCCAGCGAGGTCCCAGCGCCGCCCTAGGTGATCTCGAGCAGCTTCTCGCGGACCGCGTAAACCACGGCTTCCATGCGGGAGTGCAGCTGGAGCTTCTCCAGGATGTTGCGGATGTGGTTCTTCACGGTGTTCTCGCTGATGAACAGCTCTTTCGCGATGTCCCTGTTGTTCAGCCCCTTCGCCACCAGCTTGAGCACCTGCAGCTCTCGGTCGGTCAGCCGCGGTGCGGGCAGCTGCTGTCGCTCGTCGCCCTTCTTGATCATCGTGGCGAACTCCGTGAGCAGCTTCGACGCCATCGACGGGCTGATCAACGACTGGCCGCCAGCCACCGATCGGATGGCTGCTGCGACCTCGTCGATGGAGATCTCCTTGAGCAGGTAGCCGCTCGCCCCCGCCTTGATGGCGTCGTAGAGGTCGGCCTCGTCGTCGGAGATGGTGAGCATCACGATCTTGGTGCTCGGCACGACGTCCTTGATCGTGGTGCACGCCTCGATGCCGCTGCGACGGGGCATCCGGACATCCATCAGCACGATGTCCGGCAGCAGCGCCGTCGCCAGCTCAACCGCCTCGGTGCCGTCCCCGGCCTCGCCGACGACCTCGATGTCCGGCTCCTGGCCGAGCACCATCTCCAGGCCGCGCCGGAACAGTGCGTGGTCGTCCACCACCAGGACCCGGATGGGCTCACCCCTCCTGGGACCCGGCGCAGACGGCAGCGAGGACCGGCCGTCGAACGAGACGTCGCTCACCTGCTGCCCTCCGTCATCGACCCGGCGCGATCGGCTGCACTATCCCACGCCCAAGAGCCCTGTGGGTGACTTACACCGCGAGACGGATGACGCCGTAGTCGTAGGCCCGACGGCGGTAGACGACGCTGGGCTGGGCGGTCTCTGAGTCCACGAACAGGTAGAAGTCGTGACCGACGAGCTCCATCTCGTACAACGCCTGGTCGAGGTTGATCGGGGCGGCGGCGTGCACCTTCTCCCGCACGAACATCGGCCCGTCGTCCGCGGCCCGCCCAACGGCACGCTCCGACTCGTCCGCGTCCGCGGTCACCGGGGCACCGGACACACCGCCCGCGCCTCCGTTCTGCCTGTCGAGCCGGGCCGTCGCCGTCGCCACCGACACCGGCGTCTTCGCGCCGTGGTGGACCCGGCGCCGGTCATGAGCCCGCCGCAGCCGGCCCTCGAGCTTCCCGACGGCGAGGTCCAGCGCGGCGTAGCAGTCCTGCGCGGAGGCCTCTGCGCGGACGACCGGCCCCCGCGAGTAGATCGTCAGCTCGATGCGCTCGCGCTGGTCGGCCAGTCGTGGGTTGCGTTCAAGGGAGCACTCGACGTCGACGCTGATCACCTTGGGATCGAGCTTCTCGATCTTCGCGAGCTTCGCTGCCACATGCAGGCGGAACCGCTCGCCGACCTCGGTGTGACGACCCTTGACGACGATGTCCACGAAGTGACCTCCAGTAGGAGTAAGACGATGGATGCAAGCACCCGCCCGGCCGACCTGGTCTTCGACCCCACATCCGCCTGCTGAGGGTCTCGCAGCGGTAGCCGCCACTACTCCCCTTCTCCCGGAACGGAAGCCATCTGGGCCTCCGGCGGGGCAGGACTCACATCTAAGCCGCACCGTGATCGAACGACGAGAAGTCGCCTTACGTGGGCCGTTTCGCCTGCGGCTGGCATCGGCTAGCCGGTCGTGCGCCCCATGAGGGACGGTCGGACCTGCGCAACCACGGACCCGGGCGGGTGCCATGACGGAACGCTAGTCCCCACTGGCGTCGGGCGACACCCCGCCCGGCTATCGGCCGGTTCGGCCGGTACGACGGGTGGCAGCCACCACGGCCGCGGCACTGACCTCGGCGCCGGCGGCACGCAACGCCCGGGCCGCTTCCGCCAGGGTCGCACCGGTGGTGACGACGTCGTCGACAACCACGACGCGAGCGCCAGCCACCCGGCCCGCCGCCGACCGAGACACCCGAAGTGCCCCCGCCAGGTTGGCGGCGCGGTCAGCGGCACCCAGGCCGGCCTGGTCGAGCATGCCCATGCCGACCCGCAGGGCCCGGACCACCTGGACGTCGAGACCTTCGCCCCGCAGCCGCGCCGCCGCGGACCGGGCCAGCACCAGGGTCGGGTCCGCACCTCGGGCCCGCACCGCGGCACCCCGCGACGGAGCAGGGACCAGCAGAAGTGACGACCGTGACCCGACACTGCTGCTCGGCCCGCACCACGCGGCCAGCACGCCGCGCGCCAGCGCCGCACCGAGCGGTCGGGCGAGCGCCCGCCGGCCCTCCTCCTTGTGCGCGACGACCGCCGCCCGGACAGCTCCGGCGTATGCGGCCACGGCCCAGGTCGGCGGCAGTCCGTCCGGCGTCGGGTCGGGCCGGGTCAGGTACGCAGGATCCGCGAGCGCACCGGCGCAGACCCGGCACAGGACCGGCCCCTCGGCTGCGCAGCTCGCGCAGCCGGACGGCAGGGCGAGGTCGACCAGGCCGACCAGCCCTGACAGCACTGCCGAGACCATGCCCACCGCGCGAGTCTTGCGGGCATCGCTCCGTCAGCCAGACCCCCGGAGCGATGTCTGTGGACATCCCGGTCCGGTGTCAGGCTGGGGACGATCAGCCGGGGTAGGCGGGGTCGGACCCCTGGCCCAGGCGGACCCACACGCGCCCCGACGTGAACTGCTGCAGCTGCCCGTCGGCGGTCTCGACCACCAGCGGGCTGATCTGGGTGCCCACGGGAGGGGCAGCGGCGAGTGCCGTCAGGTCCGCCTCGGCCTGGACCGCCTCGACCTGGTACCCGTCGGTGCTCGTGTAGAGCGGCTCCACCGAGGCCCCGCCACGGCTGCCGAGGACCGCCAGCGTCTGCGCGTCGGCCCAGGCGACGTCACGGACGCCCCGGAGGTCGGGCAGCACCTCCCGCGCCGCCTGGACCGACACGGCCGGGACCTGCCCGGCGACCGGGGGCTCGGTGCCGAGCTGGTCGACCCCGCGCAAGGTCGCGACCAGGAGCCGGGCCGCCTTCCCGGTGCCGGTCACCAGCGCGACGCGGGCGCCGTCGCGGGACAGTGCTAGCTGGGTCACGGGGCCGCCGGGCAGCTTGCCCACCTCGACCGCCACCGACTCGGTCGCACCGGCTGCCAGCACCGAGACGGTGCCTCCGGCCCGGTCCACGGACCACAGGTTGCCCAGCGGGTCCCATGACGGCGGCCCCAGGTCACCGCCGGTCGCCACCCGCTCGAAGGGGACGTCGGCAGCCAGCCGTCCGACGTACATCCCCTTGCCGTCGGCCGAGACGACAGCAACGCGTCCCTCGTCCAGTGACACCGCTGGGCTGCGCAGCGAGATGCTGCCCGAACCCGCCCCGCCGGCCACGGGCTCGAAGCGGGCTTCGATGATGCGCGCGACGCGACCGTCGCGCACGACATACACCGACGGCACGCCCGTCAGACCGTTCGGGTCGAAGGCGGCCCACGAGTTCCGCGGCTGCTCTGCGGGCACCCCTGACGCGACGAGGTCCCGGCCCCCCGCGGTGATGCGGACCCGTTCGACCTCCGGCCCCAGCTGCTTGACGGTCCACACGATCTGGGCCGCCATCTGGTTGCGCGCGTCGTCGCCCCCGCTGAGCGCCGTCTCGTCGAGGCGCACCGTGACCAGGCCGTCCCGGATGGGCACCGACTGGACCTCCAGCTCGGTCCCCTGCGGGAACGCCGTCACCACGCCGCCGCGCACCGTGGCGGTCGGGCCCCGGAGCAGCCGGGACATCAGCCTGGTCGAGAGCCCCGGCAGCTCCGGGAGCAGGACCGTGTCCGGCACGAGGGTGTTCAGGGACGGCGAGAGGAAGTACAGCGACACCTGCCGGAAGCTCTCCTGCACGTCGACGAGCGACAGCAGCAGCCCGTCTTCGAGCGAGGCGATGCGCCACTCGCCGTCGACGCGCGCCATGGTGAACGAGCGCGTCACCTCGACCTCCGACGGTGTCCGCCGGTAGCTGCCCTCCGCGTCGATGCGCGCCACTTCGGCACCGCGCACCGCGACCGTCGCGCCAGCGGCCACCACCGCCAGCGGTGCCTGAGCCTGGTCGTAGACCGTCGTGCTCGCACCGGTGCGCCACAGCTGGCGGGCCGAGGGTGCCAGGTGCAGGCGGGCCACCCGGTGGTCGCTGCGGAAGTCGGCGCTGGCGCGCAGGAAGCCGAGCACGACCTCCTCCGCGGTCGCGCCCGGCTGCGGCGGGGTAGCGATGAACGGCACCGCCACGTCCGCGCGCTCCAGCCGCACGTCGCCTCCCTTGCGCACCGGGCCCGAGGTCGGCACGGCTGCGCAGCCGGTGACCGCCAGCCCGAGAAGTACGGCGAGCACGGCGACCCTACGCATCGACACCTCCCGGGGCGCCCACCCGGCGATAGGGCTCACCGGCCCGCACCGCCGCGCGGCGGCGCGCCGAGTCGAGCGGCTCGAGCGGGATCGGCGACCCGGAGAGCTCCTCGCCCTGACGCCGGGGCAAGGTGACGCGGAACTGGCAGCCGTCGCCGGGACTGCCCCACACCTGCAGCCAGCCGGCGTGCAGGTGCGCGTCCTCGAGGGCGATCGAGAGGCCCAGGCCGGTGCCCCCGGTCGTGCGCGCCCGGGCCGGGTCCGCCCGCCAGAACCGGTTGAAGACCATGCTCACGTCGGCCGGCTCGAGGCCCACCCCGTGGTCGCGCACGGCGACGGCGACCGCATCGTCGTCGCTCTCCACCCGGACCGTCACGGGCTGCCCCTCCCCGTGCTCGATGGCGTTGACGACCAGGTTGCGCAGGATGCGCTCGATGCGCCGGCTGTCGACCTCGGCGACACAGGGCCCGTCCGGGCTGGCGAGCTCCAGGACACTTCCCCGCGCGTCCGCGAGGGGCTCGAGAGCCTCGATGACGTGCCGCGCGATCCCGACCAGGTCGGTGGGCTCGGCGTCCAGGAGGGCGGCCCCCGCGTCGTACCTGCTGATCTCCAGCAGGTCCGCGAGCAGGGACTCGAAGCGGTCGAGCTGGGTCTGCAGGATCTCGGCGCTGCGCTCCACCGCCGGGTCGAAGCCGCCGCGGGCCTCGTGCAGCACGTCGGCCGCCATCCGCACCGTGGTCAGCGGCGTGCGCAGCTCGTGGGACACGTCGGACACGAAACGGCGCTGGACGCGCGAGAGGTCCTCGAGCTGACGGATCTGGTGCTGCAGGCTGGTCGCCATCCGGTTGAACGAAGCAGCCAGCCGTGCCAGGTCGTCTTCGCCGCGCACCCGCATGCGCTCCTCGAGCCGACCGGCCGAGAGTCGCTCGGCGATGCGCGCGGCCATGCGGACCGGGGTCACCACCTGGCGGGTGACCAGCCAGGCGATGCCGGCCACCAGGACCACCAGCCCGAACGCCGCGAGCAGCAGCGCCCGCCGCACCAGCCCGAGGGTGTCCTGCTCCTTGTCCAGCGGGAAGACGAAGTACAGCTCGTAGGTGCCGAACCCGGGCACCTGCACCGGCGAGCCGACGATGATGACCGGCACCGTTCGTCCCTGGTCGCGCACGACCTCGCCGTACGTCCAGTGCTGACCTGCCTGCTCCTGGACGCGGGCGCGCAGCGCGTCAGGTGGCACCGCCGCGACGTCGGCCCCCGCCGAGCTGCGGCCGAGCGGTGCCTCCGGGGCGCTGACGTCCGGACCGCGCAGCAGGACGACGTCCTTGGACCCCTCGGCACGGCCCCCCTTGGACAGCTGGCGCACCAGGTCGGGCACCAGCCGGTCGTACACACCGACCTCGCTGCGGTCCGCGGAGTCGATCGCCTCCTGCGACGTCCGGCTGCCGGTGCTCGCCTCGGCGAGGGAAGCCTGGCGCTTGTCGACGAGCAGCCCGTCGCGCACCCGCGTGATCAGCACGTTGCCCAGCACCATGATCACGATGAGGGAGAACACGGTCGTGGTGGTGACCACGCGGAGCTGCAGAGACCGCCGCCACAGCGAGATCGACCGGTGCCAGGCGCGCATCGGCCTTGCGGCGGCGGGGGCGTCGGTCAGGCCGGGCCCGCCTTGTAGCCCACGCCGCGGACCGTCACCACGACCTCGGGACGCTCGGGGTCGCGCTCGACCTTGGAGCGCAGGCGCTGCACGTGGACGTTGACCAGCCGGGTGTCCGCCGCGTGCCGGTAGCCCCACACCTGCTCGAGCAGCACCTCACGGGTGAACACCTGCCAGGGCTTGCGTGCCAGCGCGACCAGGAGGTCGAACTCCAGGGGGGTCAGGGCGATCGCTGCGCTGTCCCGCTTGACCGAGTGGCCAGCCACGTCGATCACCACGTCCCCGATCTCCAGCAGCTCCGGGGTCGGGTCCTCGCTGCGCCGCAGCCGCGCCCTGATGCGAGCGACGAGCTCCTTGGGCTTGAACGGCTTGACGACGTAGTCGTCCGCTCCGGACTCGAGGCCCACGACGACGTCGATCGTGTCGGTCTTGGCGGTGAGCATCACGATGGGTACGCCGGACTCGGCCCTGATCGCCCGGCAGACGTCGATGCCGTCCAGACCCGGGAGCATGAGGTCCAGCAGCACCAGGTCGGGCTTGTGCTCGCGGAACATGGCCAGCGCCGAGTTGCCGTCGGCGCACAGCGTCGGCTCGTAGCCCTCCCCCCGCAGGACGATGCCGAGCATCTCGGCCAGCGCCGTGTCGTCGTCGACGATGAGCACCCTCCCCTTCGACATGTCCACATCGTGGCACGGATCGCCCATGACACGATGCAGACATGTCAACGGGGAACGACCAGCCGGGCTGGACCCCACCGGCCAGACCCGTGCCACCGGGCTGGGCGCCGCAGCAGCCGCCCTCCGGGTGGGTGCCTGGCAGCAACAACCCGGCGACCCAATCGGGGACCCAACAGTGGTCCCCCGGGGTGTTATCGCCGCCGACACCCAAGCCGGGCGTCATCCCGCTGCGCCCCCTGGGCGTCGGCGAGATCCTCGACGGCGCCATCTCGAGCATCCGCGCCCAGCCGCGGATCATGCTCGGCCTCTCCGCCGTGGTCGCCGTCTTCACCCAGCTCCTGATCGTTCCCCTGACCTGGCTGCTGCTGCGCGACACCGGTGACCTCGCGCTCGGGATCGACCAGCCGGTGAGCCCCGACGAGCAGCTCGCCTTCACCGCGAGCGCGGTGTCCGCTGCGGGCATCCAGATCCTCGTCACGCTGCTCGCCGCGCTCCTGCTGACCGGCATCCTCACCGTGGTGGTGAGCCGCGCCGTGCTGGGCCAGGAGATCAGTGCCGGCCAGGCATGGACCCAGGCGCGGCCGCGGCTGCCGGCCCTGCTGGGGGTGACCGGACTGGTCATCCTGATCGAGCTCGGGGTGGTGGTGCTCTCGGTCGGCCCGGGGATCCTGCTGGCCGCCCTCGGCGCGCCCACCCCGCTGGTGGTGCTGGCGTTCGTCCTGGGGGTGCCGGCCGCGCTCGGCGCCGCGGTCTACCTGTACGTCTCCTTCGCCCTCGCGCCGCCCGCCATCGTGCTGGAACGCCGGGGGGTGCGGGCGTCCCTGCGCCGGTCGCGGGAGCTGGTGAAGGGCGCGTGGTGGCGCACCTTCGCGATCCTGCTGCTCGTCAACGTCATCGCCCAGATCCTGGCCGGCATCCTGAGCGTGCCGTTCACCGTGCTGACCCTGGTCGTGACGTTCCTGACCGGCGGCGAGGACAGCATCAACCCGTACGAGATCCTGCCGTTGCTCGTGACCGCCCTCGGCGCGATCGTGGCGTCGGCCGTCGCCTGGCCGTTCACCGCCGTCTCGACCGCACTGCTCTACGTCGACCGGCGGATCCGCCGTGAGGCCCTCGACCTGGAGCTCGCGCGGGCAGCCGGGGTCACCCTTCCCACGGTCGACGTGCCGGCCGGGCCTCCTCCCGCACGATGAGTGTCCCGGTGGACCTGGGCCGGGAGGCCGCCCAGGAGGCGGCCCGCGAGGAGCTGGCCAAGCAGGTCTACCGCGAGGCCGGCCCCGGTCTGGTCGAGCGGGCCGTGCGCTGGCTCTACGGACGCCTCGCGGATGCGCTCGACGAGGTGGCGGCCGTCTCGCCCGGCGGCTACGTGGGGGTGGTGGTGGTGCTCCTGCTGCTCGTGGCCGCCGCAGTCGCGATCCGGCTGCGGGTCGGCCCGATGGGTCGTCGCGCGGCACTGGACGAGTCGCTGTTCGTCGGGCGGGAGCGCAGCGCCGACGAGCACCGCGCCGCCGCCGACTCCCACGCGCGCGCCGGCGAGTGGGCCGAGGCGCTGCGGGAGCGGCTGCGCGCGGTCGTGCGGTCGCTGGAGGAGCGTGCGGTCCTCGAGCCGCGCCCCGGTCGGACGGCGGACGAGGCGGCGGCGCAGGCCGGAGCAGCGCTGCCGAGCTGCGCAGCGGAGCTGGCCGCAGCCGCCCGGCTCTTCGACGACGTCTGGTACGGCGGGCGCCCGGCCGGACCCGAGGCCGACGCGTCCCTGCGCGAGCTGGACCGGACGGTCCGGGCGGCGCGGATGACCGGCGTTGCGCAGTGAGCAGCACCGACCCCTCGGCGACCGACCTGTGGCGGGCCGCGCGCGGGCCGGTCGCCCTGGCCGGGATCGTCCTGCTCGGGGCCCTCGTCATCGCCGTCTTCGCGGGCCCCACGGGGTCGGCGCGCCTGGACCCGAGATCACCGGACCCCTCCGGCGGCCGGGCCGTCGCGGAGCTCCTGCGCGACCAGGGCGTGCAGGTCGACCTGGTCACCACGACTGCCGCAGTGACGGGAGCTGCCGCGGCGGGCGACACGCTGCTCGTGGTCGACCCCGGCCTGCTGGTGGACGAGCAGGTGGACGCCGTCCGGGCCTCCGGTGCCGACCTGGTGGTGCTCGCGCCCCTCGAGCCCGAGCTGTACGTCCCCGGCGTGACGCTCGGACCGGGCTCCGAGCCCGGCGTCCGCGAGCCGGCCTGCGCCTTGCGGCCGGCGCGGCGGGCGGGGCGCGCTGACGCGGGGGGCCCGAGCTGGCTGGTCGAGCCCGGGACGGTGTCGGGCTCGGGCCCGCTCTGCTACTCGCGGGACGGGGAGCCGTCGCTGGTCCGGGTGCCCGACGGACCTCGGTCGGTGACGTTGCTGGGCAACCCCACCGCGCTGCAGAACTCCCGGCTCGGCGAGGAGGGCAACGCGGCGCTGTCGCTCGGGCTGCTGGGTGCCAACCCGCGCCTGGTCTGGTACCTGCCCTCCCTCTCCGACGTGCCGGCCTCGGCCCAGACCGAGTCGTTCTACTCGCTGGTGCCCCCTGGGGTCTGGTGGGGGCTGGTGCAGCTGCTGGTCGCGGTGCTGCTCGTCGCCGCGTGGCGGGCCCGACGTCTGGGCGCGGTCGTCGTGGAGCCCCTGCCCGTCGTGGTCCGCGCCGCCGAGACCGTCGAAGGCCAGGCCCGCCTCTACCGGCGCGGCGGAGCCAGGGACACCGCCGCCGCGGCCTTGCGCACGGGGCTGCGCTCCCGCCTGGTCCCCCTGATGGGCCTGCCGAGCCGGGCCGAGCAAGGCGCGGTGGTGGACGCTGTCGCGTCGCGCGCCCGGCGTACGCCGCCCGATGTCGCGGCGCTCCTGTACGGTGCCGCACCTCCCGACGACGCCGCGCTGGTGCGGCTCGCCGACGACCTCGACGCCCTGGAGAGAGAGGTCCGCCGACCGTGACCGAGCCCGACACTGCCCCCGACGACCAGCACGCGCGCGAGGCCCTGCGCGAGCTACGGGTCGAGGTGGCCAAGGCCGTCGTCGGCCAGGACGCCGCCGTGACCGGGCTGGTCATCGCCCTGCTCTGCCGCGGCCACGTCCTGCTCGAAGGAGTGCCCGGCGTCGCGAAGACCCTGCTGGTCCGTACGCTCGCGGCCGCGACGTCGCTGTCGACCAAGCGGGTGCAGTTCACGCCCGACCTGATGCCCGGCGACGTCACCGGCTCGCTGGTCTACGACGCGAGGTCCTCGGCCTTCTCCTTCCGCGAGGGGCCGGTGTTCACCAACCTGCTGCTCGCCGACGAGATCAACCGCACACCTCCCAAGACGCAGGCGGCGCTGCTGGAGGCGATGGAGGAGCGGCAGGTCACCGTCGACGGGGACCCGCGGATGCTGCCCGACCCGTTCGTCGTGGTGGCGACCCAGAACCCGGTGGAGTACGAGGGGACCTACCCGCTCCCGGAGGCCCAGCTCGACCGGTTCCTGCTCAAGCTGACGATGCCGCTGCCCTCCCGCGAGGACGAGGTCGGGGTCCTGACCCGGCACGCGGAGGGCTTCGACCCGCGCGACCTGCGGGCCGCCGGGGTCCGCCCCGTCGCGGGGGTCGCCGAGCTCGAGGCGGGGCGGGCGGCTGTCCGTCGGGTGACCATCGCTCCGGAGGTCGTCGGCTACGTGGTCGACCTGGCCCGGGCGACCCGGTCCTCGCCGTCCCTGCAGCTCGGGGTCTCTCCGCGCGGGGCGACCGGGCTGATGTCCGCGGCCCGGGCGTGGGCCTGGCTCTCGGGTCGGGACTACGTCACCCCTGACGACGTGAAGGCCCTGGCCCGCCCGGCACTGCGGCACCGCGTCGAGCTGCGGCCCGAAGCCGAGATCGAGGGCGTCACGGCCGACGCCGTCCTCGACGGGGTGCTCGGCTCCGTCCCCGTCCCCCGCTGATGGGCAGCCGGTGGCGCTGACCGGGCGGCTGGGTCTCGTGGCGCTGGCCGCCGCGGCGGTCGTGGGTCTCCTCGCGCCGACGGGCTGGGGGGTGGTCGTCGCCACCGCACTGCTGCTGGCGCTGGTCGCGCTGGACGTGGCGCTTGCCGGGTCGGTGCGCGGGCTCTCGATGGCGCGCGACGGCGACTCGGTGGTGCGTCTCGGCGAGACCGCCACCGTGTGCCTCACCGTCACCAACCCCTCCTCCCGCCGGGTGCGCGGCCGGCTGCGCGACGCGTGGCCGCCGAGCGCCGAGGCCCGGGAGCAACGGCACCCGCTCGACATACCGCCGGGCGAGCGACGGCGCGTCGTCACCACCCTGCGCCCGACCCGTCGCGGTGACCGGGTCGCTCACCGGGTGACCGTGCGCGCCGTCGGCCCGCTCGGCCTGGCCGCCCGGCAGGGCTCGCACGTGGTGCCGTGGCGACTGCGCGCCCTGCCCCCGTTCACCTCGCGCAAGCACCTGCCCTCGCGGCTGGCCCGGCTGCGCGAGCTGGACGGGCGGTCTGCGGTGATGGTGCGCGGGCAGGGCACCGAGTTCGACTCGCTGCGCGAGTACGTCCTCGGTGACGACGTCCGCTCGATCGACTGGCGGGCGTCCGCGCGGGCGTCGGACGTGATGGTGCGGACCTGGCGACCCGAGCGCGACCGGCAGGTGCTGCTCGTCCTCGACTGCGGGCGGACGGCGGCGGGGCGGGTCGGCGACGCACCGCGGCTGGACGCGGCGATGGACGCGGCGCTCCTGCTGGCCGCACTCGCGGCGCGGGCGGGCGACCGTGTCGACCTGCTGGTCTACGACAGGTCGGTGCGCGCGCGGGTCCAGAGCGTGACCGGCGACGGCCTGCTGCCGGCACTCGTGCAGGCCATGGCTCCGATCGACGCCAGCCTGGTGGAGCCCGACTACCGCGGCATGGTCGCCACGGTCCTCGCGCGCGCATCGCGGCGAAGCCTCGTGGTCCTGCTCACCGCGCTGGACACGGCCCCGGTGGAGGAGGGGCTGCTGCCGGTCCTCGCCCAGCTCACCCGTAGGCACCGGGTCGTCCTCGCGTCCGTCGCCGACCCGAGGGTCGAGGAGATGGCGTCGGCACGAGGTGACGCCGATGCTGTCTACGACGCCGCGGCGGCCGAGCGGTCGCGCTCCGACCGCCGCCGGTTGGCTGAGCTGCTGGGCCGTCGCGGGGTCGAGGTCGTCGACGCACCGCCGCATCTGCTGGCACCCGACCTTGCCGACCGGTACCTGGCGCTCAAGGCCGCCGGCCGGCTCTGACCGCAGCGGGCGGGTGCCATGCTGCCCGCATGACACTGGACCCGCGCCGAACCGCCGTCCTCGCCCTGCACTGGCAGATCAACGTCATCGAGCCCGACGGCTTCTTCGGCGGCCTGCTCGCCGCACCCGTGGCGCGCTCCGGAGTGGTCTCCAGGGCAGCCGCGTTCCACGATGCCGTGCGCCGGGTCGGGGTCCCCGTCTGCTTCACCCGCTTCACCATCCCGGAAGGCGAGGGCGAGCTGGTGCGGAACACCGCCTTCATGACCGCGGTCGCCGACGCGCAGGAGTCGTTCCGCCCCGATGCGCCCGGCGCCGCCCTGATCGAGGCGATGACGGTCGGAGCGCACGACCTGGTCGTGGACAACCAGCGGCTGTCCGGCCTGGCCGCGAGCCCCCTGCCGGACCGGCTACGGGAGCTGGGCATCGACATCCTGCTCGTCACCGGCGTTGCGACGAACCTCACCGTGGAGCAGACAGCACGACACGGAACCGACCTGGGCTTCACCGTGCACGTCATCACTGACTGCGTCACCTCGACGGACGACGCCACCCATCAGGCATCGTTGGCCAACCTGGAGCTCGTCACTTCCGGTGGCCTCACTGCCGAGCAGTCGCTCCGCCAGCTCAGCGGGGCCTAGCCAGCGGAGGGTGCGGTCTCGGCACCGCCAGATCCACCGACGACACCGACGTCGCCGAGCTCACCCCCGCGCACCGCTCGTCCACCGAGCACGACGACGTAGGTGAGGAAGGAGATCCAGATCGACGCGCCGATGCCGATCCGGGCCCACGTCGGCAACCCGGAGGGGGTGACGAATGCCTCGAGGACACCGGAGACGAACAGCGTCACGGCCAGCCCGACCGCGAGGGCGCCGGCGGCCTGCCCCTCCTCGGCGAGGGCCCGTGACCGGCTGCGGGGGCCCGGGTCGATCCACGACCACCCGAGGCGCAGGCCGGCGCCAGCGGCGACAAACACGCACGTGAGCTCGAGGAGGCCGTGCGGGAGGATCAGGCCGAAGAACAGGTCGGCCTTGCCGCCCGCGGCCATCAGCCCGCCGGCGATGCCGACGTTGAGTGCGTTCTGCCACAGGATCCACACGACCGGCAGGATCAGCACACCGAGAGCCAGCGCCAGGGCCGAGACCCATGCGTTGTTGGTCGCGACCTTCGCCGCGAACGACCCGGCCGGCGCGGAGGAGTAGTACTCCTCGAAGTCCCGCTCGACGAGCTGGCGGATCTCCTCCGGCGCCGCGATCGTGGCCTGCACCTGCGGGTTGTCGGCGACCCACCAGCCCACCGCGAGCCCGACGAGGCAGAACAGCACCCCGACGGCGGTCCACCACCGCGCGCTGCGGTAGAGCGCCGCCGGGTAGACGACGGTGAAGAAGCGCGCGACGTCCTTCCAGGCCGGGGTCTGCGAGCCGGTGACAGCGGCCCGGGCCCGGGCCACCAGCGTCGACAGCCGGGCGACCAGCGCCGGGTCCGGCGACGCGGAGCGCACCACCGAGAGGTGGGTCGCCACCCGCTGGTACAGCATGACGAGCTCGTCCACCTCGGCCCCGTCACGACGGGACCACCGTCCCCCGGAACGTCGCAGCAGCTCCTCGAGCCGCTGCCAGTCACCACGGTGCGTGGCGACATACGCGTCGATGTCCATGTGCGGTGAAGGCTAGCCTCCTGGGCATGTCCGACCAGCCGTCGATTGTCACCGGCGACGCCGTCGTCCTGGAGCTGCGACTGGCAAAGCTGGCCAGCCGGTCGCTCGCCCTCGCGATCGACCTCGCGGCGCAGCTCGCCCTGTTGCTCGTCGGAACGCTGGTCCTCGCGGGCGTCGTCTCCTTCGTCGACGAGGCACTGTCCACAGCGATCGCGCTGGTCTTCTACATCGCCGTCATCGTCGGATACCCGGTGGCCTTCGAGACCGCAACGCGCGGCCGCACCCCGGGCAAGATGGCTCTCGGGCTGCGCGTGGTCCGCGAGGACGGCGGCCCGATCCGCTTCCGGCACGCGTTCGTCCGCGGCCTGCTCGGCGTGGTGGAGATCTGGTTGAGCGCCGGGACCGTGGCCGCGATCACCTCGTTGGCGTCGGCCAAGGGCAAGCGGCTCGGCGACTACCTCGCCGGAACGGTCGCGGTGCGCGAACGCGTACCCGTGCGCAGCGCGCCGATGGCTGCGATGCCTGCTCCCCTGGCCGGCTGGGCGCCGTCGCTGGACCTGTCCCGGGTCCCCGACGACCTCGCTCTCGCCGCCCGGCAGTACCTCTCCCGGTACGGCGAGCTCGCACCTGCCGTCCGGGAGGAGATGGGCTCGCGGATCGCCTCCGCGCTCGCCTCGGTCACCGCACCCCCTCCTCCACCCGGGACACCACCCTGGGCCTTCCTGTCCGCGGTCCTCGCCGAACGCAGACGCCGTGAACTGACCCGGCTCGGCGGCGCCGGACAGGGGTGGGCGCCGGCACCGGTGCCCGTCACGCAGGTTCCGCCCGCGGCGCCCGCTCGTCCCGACGTACGGCCGCCGCCCGCTCCCCGCGCCGGCGACGGCTTTGCGCCACCGGGCTGAACGGGCCGGCATCGCCGAGTAAGACCGCCCGCGTCGGTCGAGACAGCGGACGGCAGTGCAGGCTCTACTCGCGGTGGACGCCGCAGACGAGGGTGTCGGCATGCCGAGCGGACTGACCCCGCAAGAGCAGTTCGCGGTGCTGGCGCAGCGCCTGCGCCGCGGCC
>JAJAYQ010000203.1 GCA_026786145.1 Spirochaetaceae bacterium
CCACCCTCCACTCGGACCGTCCGGCACGTTCCTGCCGGTGAAGGGAGCGCCAGACATGGCGACTGTGACTTTTGACAAGGCGACACGAATCTTTCCGGGGTCGGAGAAGCCGGCCGTGGACAAGCTCGACATCGAGATCGGCGACGGGGAGTTCCTCGTACTCGTCGGCCCTTCCGGCTGCGGCAAGTCGACCTCGCTGCGCATGCTGGCGGGCCTGGAGGACGTCGACGGCGGGTCGATCCGCATCGGTGAGCGCGACGTCACCAACCTGGCACCCAAGGACCGCGACATCGCGATGGTGTTCCAGAACTATGCGCTCTACCCGCACATGACCGTCGCGGACAACATGGGCTTTGCCCTGAAGATCGCCGGCGAGTCCAAGGAGACGATCAAGGAGCGCGTCACCGAGGCCGCCAAGATCCTCGACCTCGTGGAGTACCTCGACCGCAAGCCCAAGGCCCTCTCCGGTGGTCAGCGGCAGCGGGTCGCGATGGGCCGCGCGATCGTCCGCTCGCCGCAGGTGTTCCTGATGGACGAGCCGCTGTCCAACCTCGACGCGAAGCTGCGGGTCCAGACGCGCAGCCAGATCGCCGCACTGCAGCGCCGGCTCGGCGTCACCACCGTCTACGTCACCCACGACCAGGTCGAGGCCATGACGATGGGTGACCGCGTCGCGGTCCTCAAGGACGGGATCCTCCAGCAGGTCGACGCGCCTCGTCGCATGTACGACCACCCGGACAACGTCTTCGTCGCCGGATTCATCGGATCCCCGGCGATGAACCTCCTGACGGTCCCGGTCGAGGGCAGCTCGGTGAAGTTCGGGGACGGCAGCATCGAGGTGCCACGCGAGACCGTCGAGAAGGCGGGGGAGGGTGGCCGAGAGGTCACCATCGGCGTCCGCCCCGAGGACATGGCGCTGGTCGGCCATGGCGAGGGCCTGACGACGACCGTCAATCTCGTCGAGGAGCTCGGAGCCGATGCCTACGTCTACGGCACAGCCGACGTGAACGGCCAGGCTCTCGACGTCATCGCCCGGGTCGACGGCCGCGAGCCGCCGGCGAAGGGCGAGTCGGTCAACTTCGCGCCTAAGCCGGGTCACATCCACCTGTTCTCCACCACCACCGGGGAGCGGCTCCCCACCTGACGGACCGGTTAGCCGGCTGCAGGGCCCTGACGTGCACCATGGACCCATGGCCCTGCAGCTGCTCGCCGCCCCGAGTGACCCGGCGTTGCTCGACCTCCCCTGGGCGCTCCCGCTGTCCGACTGGCCGGCTGACCAGCTGGTGGCGCTCCCCCGCGGCATCTCCCGCCACGTCGTGCGCTTCGTCCGGCTCGATGCCGCGGTCTACGCCGTCAAGGAGGTCGACGAGCCCATCGCCCGGCGGGAGTACGGCCTGTTGCGCCAGCTCGAGCGCCGCAGCCTCCCCGCCGTCGAGGCGGTCGGTGTCCTTTCCGGCCGCGTGAGCAAGGACGGCGGCCCCCTTGACGCCGCCCTCATCACCCGCCATCTGCAGTTCTCGCTCCCCTACCGGGCCCTGTTCTCCTCGACGCTGCGCCCGGACACCGCCGTCCGGCTCCTCGACGCGCTCGCTGCCCTGCTGGTGCGCATGCACACCGCGGGCCTCTACTGGGGGGACTGCTCGCTGTCCAACACCCTTTTTCGCCGAGACGCCGGCGCCTTCGCGGCATACCTCGTCGACGCCGAGACCGGCGAGCTGCACAGCCGCCTCTCCGAGGGCCAGCGGTCCTACGACCTCGACCTCGCACGCACCAACATCGCGGGCGAGCTCCTCGACCTGCAGGCCGGCGGCCTCCTGCACGAGTCGATCGACCCGATCGAGACGTCGGACCAGGTCGTCGAGCGGTACCGGTCCCTGTGGGAAGAGCTGCTCGGCTCGGAGACCTTCGACACGGGCGAGCGTTTCCGCATCGACCAGCGGATCCGGCGCCTCAACGACCTCGGGTTCGATGTCGCCGAGCTCACCATCGTCACCGACATGGACGGCCGCACCGTCCAGCTCGAGCCCAAGGTCGTCGACGCCGGTCACCACAGCCGGCGGCTGCTGCGTCTCACGGGTCTCGACGTCGAGGAGAACCAGGCCCGCCGGCTCCTCAACGACCTCGACGCCTACCGGGCCGCCAAGGACGTGCAGAACGAGGACGAGGAGATCGTGTCGCACCGGTGGGTGACCGAGGCGTTCGAGCCCGTGGTGCAGGCCGTTCCCAGGGACCTGCGCGGGAAGCTCGAGCCCGCCGAGATCTTTCACGAGGTCCTTGAGCACCGGTGGTTCCTGTCCGAGCGCGCCGGTCGCGACATCGGTCTCCTGCCCGCAGCCGAGTCGTACGTCGCGGAAGTGCTCGCCCACAAGCCGGACGAGAAGGCGGTGCTGGGCGCCCGCATCGGCGCAGCGACCGCTGAGCCGGAACCGGAACCGGGAACGTC
>JAJAYQ010000204.1 GCA_026786145.1 Spirochaetaceae bacterium
CCCGGCTGCAGCGAGATGCCCCACTTGGCGCCGCCCTCGGTCTGCATCGCCTTGGCGAAGGTCTTCAGGTCGTCCTGGGTCCACCCCACGGTGGGTGTCACGCCGGCCTTCTCGGCCAGGTCCTTGCGGTAGTAGATCTGGCGTGTCTCCGTGTACCAGGGCGCGCCGTAGGACGTGCCGTCGACGTCCGTGGTGCTCCAGGAGCCCTCGAAGAACCGGCTCGGGTCGATGAGGTCGGTCGGGGTCGCGTCCAACGCGCCGGTGGCCGCGAACTCCGGGAGCCAGGTGGTGCCCACGAGGCTGACGTCCGGCGTCTGGCCGCCGGCGATCGCTGTCGCGATCTTGTCGTGCGCGGCGTCGAACGGGATCACGGTCACCTTGACCTTGGCGTCCGGGTTCTCCGCCTCGAAGTCGGCCGCGATCTCACCGAGCTTCTCGCCCTCCGCGCCGAGCGCCCACACGGTGATGTCACCGCTGGCCTTCCCCGACGTGACCTTCTCGGCCTTGGCGCCCGGGGTCGCGGCGCCGCCCTCGTCACGTCCGCAGCCGGTGAGCGCGACGGCGGCGAGCACCGCCAGGGTTGCTGCGCTTTTCCAGCCTGTGGTCAGGCCAGTCATGGTTCTCATCGGTTCTCCTCCGGGTGGTGCCCACAGCTGGCACGTTGCACGAGCTGCGTGGGCAGCACCTCGTGCCGTGGTTCGTTCCGATCCCCCGCAACTCGTTCGTGCAGTCGGTGCGCGGCCAGGGCGCCGAGCGCCCGCATGGGCTGGCTGACGGTCGTCAGGCCGGGCCGGGAGTGCCGGGCGGCCATGAGGTCGTCCCAGCCGGTGATCGCCAGGTCATCGGGGACGCGCAGGCCGAGAGCCTCCGCAGCCGTGATGGCGCCCAGGGCTATCTCGTCGTTGGCGCAGACCAAGGCGCGCGGCGGACGGTCGACCAGCAGCCGCTCTGCAGCAGCCCTTCCGTCGTCCTCGTCGAAGGGGCACGGCACCGGGGCCGACGGCACGGGGACACCACAGTCAGCCAGTGCCTGAGTGAACCCACGCCACCGGTCCGAGGTGTCGGTCGAGGCGCCGGCATCGCCGAGGAACGCGAACGAGCGGTGGCCGTGGTCTCTCGCGAGGTGGGTCGTCAGGGCGTACGCGCTGGCCTCGTTCGCGGCGTTGACCGAGTCGGCGCCCTCGACCGGATAACGGGCCAGGACCACCAGGGGCAGGCCCTTGCTCACGAGCTCGGCGAGGACGTCGTCACCCACGGTTCGCCCCAGCACCACCATGCCGTCGACCCGCGCGGCCAGGTCGAGAACCCTCTCGCGGGCGGCCTCGCGACCGTGCGTCGTCAGGATGAGGACGCTGCGTCCCGTCTCGGCCGCCACCTCCTCGTACCCGAGGACCACTTCGGCGAAGTACGGGCCGGAAAGGTCGGGGAAGACGATCCCGCTGGCGGCGTGGCGACCCTCCGCGAGCGACCGGGCCGAGCGGCTCGGGGTGTAGCGGAGGTCCGAGACGGAGCGGAGCACCCGCTCCCGGGTGTCGGGGGCCACGCCCGCGGTCCCGCGCATGACCCGGGAGACCGTGGCGATCGACACCCCGGCCTGCTGGGCGACCTCGTAGATCGTGTCGCTGCGGCCGGCGCGGCCGGTTCGGCCGGCCCGGCCGATCCGGCCGATCCGGCCGGGAGCCTGCGGGATCTCTGTAAGCGCTTTCATCGGGTCCACCCTGCCCCAGAACGTCGGATCGGTAAACCCTTTGGGACGAATGTGACGGATGAGCAGCAGCGGGACCGCGTGACCGCGCTGAGCCCGGCAGGGCTCACGGCGTACCCCCAGACGGCTCACAGGGTTCTGCCAGGGACGCCGGGCACGGTGGGTCCATGGCCAACATGAGCGAAGAGACCCGCACCCTGCCGACGTACACCACCCTCTCCCCGCTCGAGATCCCGCCCGCACCAACGGGCCCGTTACCGACCCGGCCGCCTCGACGTGGGATGGCCCTGCTCGCCGCCGTGGCCCTGGCTGCAGGGCTCGTCGGCGGAGGCACCGGGGCGGCCGTGACCGGCCTCCTGGACGAGGACCCGGTCGCCTCGACGGCCGGCTCGACCTCGGGCACCGCGCTGGCAGACAACACCTCGAGCTCGACCGACAGCCCGGCGCCGGACGGCTCGGTGGAGCAGGTCGCCGCGGCGGTCCTGCCCAGCGTCGTGTCCATCCGGGTGTCGACACCCCAGGGCGGGGGGGAGGGCACCGGCGTCGTGCTCAGCAGTGACGGCCTGATCCTCACCAACAACCACGTCGTGGCCGACGCCGCCTCTGGTGGCACCCTCACGGTGGCCTTCACCGACGGCTCCACCGCGTCCGCGAGCATCGTCGGCCGGGACCCGGTGACCGACCTGGCCGTCATCCGGGCCGACGGGGTCAGCGGGCTGACCGAGGCCACCCTCGGGAGCTCGGCC
>JAJAYQ010000205.1 GCA_026786145.1 Spirochaetaceae bacterium
GGCCGAGCGTTAGGGTCGCGCCGTGACGGTCTCTGCGTTCCGGGCGCTGGCGGGCGAGGTCCTCGGCGAGTACCTGGAACACCACCCCGAGACGGCGACCCAGCTCGGTGACCACCGCTTCGACGACCGTCTTGACGACCGCAGCGAGGCGGTTCTCGACGAGGAGACCCGATGGGTCGGCCGCCGGCTGCGCGACCTGGGCGCTGTCACCCTCGGCGACTCTGGCTCTGGCGGGCCCGCCGACCGGGTGGACGCCGCGATCCTGACCAATGTGCTGGAGCTGCGTCGCTTCGAGCTCGAGGAGCTCACCGAGCACACCTGGGATCCGCTGGTGGCCAACCCTGGCACCGCCGTCTACACGCTGCTCGCCCGGAACTTCGCGCCGCTCGGTGACCGGCTGCGGTCTGTCGCCGGCCGGCTCGCGGGTGTGCCGGTGGCGCTGGAGACCTCGCGGCGCTCTCTCGGGACCATGCCGCTGGTCCACCTCGAGACCGCCATCGGTCAGTTCACCGGAACCCGCACGCTGCTCGCCACCGAGCTCGAGCGGGCGCTCTCCGACGAGCCTGCGCTGCGCGGCGAGGTCGAGAAGGTGCGGGACCGGGCCGTCGAGGCGATCGACGACCACCTGCACTGGCTGCGCTCCCTGCTGGACTCCGCGGACCGCGACCCGCGCCTGGGTCCCGAGGCCTACTCCCGCAAGCTCGCCCTGACCCTCGACACCGCGAGTGACGCCGACGCCGTCCTGGCCCGCGCCGAGGCCGACCTCGTGGTGATCGAAGAACGCATCGCCGAGACGGCAGCCCGCCTTGACCACGGCGACGAGCACGGGCGCGTACGCCGGGTGCTGGACGGGCTGGCCTCCGACGGCCGCGTTGACAACGACACGATCGTGGGGCTGTGCGAGCAGGCCATGGCCGAGACCACAGCCTTCGTCCGGGACCGGGACCTCGTCACGGTCCACGACGACCCGGTCGAGATCATCGTGATGCCCGAGATCCACCGGGGCGTGGCCGTGGCCTACTGCGACCCGCCCGGACCGCTCGAGTCCTCGTCGCTGCCGACGTACTTCGCCGTGTCGCCTACGCCGGAGGACTGGCCCGCCGAGAGGGCCGCGTCCTTCTTCCGCGAGTACAACGCGCACATGGTGCAGAACCTCACTGTTCACGAGGCGATGCCCGGTCACGTCCTCCAGCTCGCGCACAACAGCCGCTACTCCTCCGACGGCGCGGTGGGCAAGGCCCCGATCCGAAAAGCATTGTGGAGCGGGCCGTTCGTCGAGGGCTGGGCGGTCTACGCCGAGGAGCTCATGGTCGACGAGGGCTACCGGGCGGAGGCCGGGCTCGCAGACGCCCTGCGCATGCAGCAGCTGAAGATGGCGCTCCGCATGACCATCAACGCGATCCTCGACGCCCGGGTGCACGCCCATGGCATGACCGAGGA
>JAJAYQ010000206.1 GCA_026786145.1 Spirochaetaceae bacterium
CTGCGCTACCTGGACCCGACCAACACCGAGCGGTTCGTGGACCCCGAGGTCGAGCGCTACTGGATGGGCCCGCAGGGGGAGAACCGCACCGGCGGCGTCGACCTGTACGTCGGCGGTGCCGAGCACGCAGTCCTGCACCTGCTGTACGCACGGTTCTGGCACAAGGTGCTGCACGACCTGGGGCACGTGTCGAGCTCCGAGCCGTTCCACCGGCTGATCAACCAGGGGATGATCCAGGCCTACGCCTACACCGACGAGCGGGGTTCATACGTCGAGGCGGAGGAGGTGGTCGAAGAGACCGAGGATGAACGCCCGTCGTACTCGTGGCAGGGCAATCCGGTCAACCGTGAGTACGGGAAGATGGGCAAGAGCCTGAAGAACATGGTGACCCCGGACGACATGTGCGACACGTACGGCGCTGACACGTTCCGGTTGTACGAGATGTCGATGGGCCCGCTGGACGTCTCCAGGCCGTGGGAGACCCGTGCCGTCGTCGGGTCGCAACGGTTCCTGCAGCGACTGTGGCGCAACGTGGTCGACGAGCAGACTGGCGACCTGCGCATCAGCGAGGCCGCGCCGGACGACGAGACCCGTCGGCTGCTGCACCGGACCATCGACCGGGTCCGCCACGACATGGACAGCCTGAGCAGCAACACAGCCGTCGCCCGGCTGATCGAGCTGAACAACCATGTCGTGAAGCTGGGCACGATGAGCCGTGAGGTGGCCGAGGCGATGACGCTGATGGTGGCCCCGCTTGCGCCGCACCTGGCGGAGGAGCTGTGGTCCCGGCTGGGGCACGAGCAGACGCTGACCTTCGAGCCGTTCCCGGTCGCCGACCCGGCACAGCTGACCGTCGAGTCGATCACCTGCGTCCTGCAGGTGGCCGGAAAGGTGCGCGACCGCATCGAGGTGCCGCCGTCGATCGGGGACGACGAGCTGCGTGGGCTGGCGCTGGCCTCCGATGCGGTGCTCCGCGCTCTGGAGGGTCGGGGTGTCCGGACGGTGATCGTGCGGGCACCGAGGCTGGTCAACGTCGTGCCCGATGAATGAGTCGCGGGTGGCACTCGTCACCGACTCCACGAGCTATCTGCCGTCCGAGCTCGCTGCCGAGAACGGCGTCGAGGTAGTGGCTCTCCAGGTCGTGATCGGCGGCACGGCGTACGACGAGGGTGGCGGGACCTCGTCGGCCACGGTGGCCGAGGCGCTGCGTTCCTGGACCCCCGTCACCACCTCGCGGCCGGGCCCGGCTGCCTTCGCGCAGGCCTACGAGCGGGCCGCTGCGCGCGGCTGCGACGGAGTGGTGTCCGTGCACCTCTCCTCGCAGATGTCGGGAACAGTCGACTCGGCGCGGCTGGCCGCCAAGGAGTCGCCGATCCCGGCGGAGGTGGTGGACTCGGGCTCTCTCGGGATGGGCTTCGGCTTTGCGGTCCTCGCCGCGTGCCGGGCTGCGGCCGGCGGCGGGTCCGTGGAGGAGGTGGCTCGGATCGCGAGCGAACGGGCGCACGCCTCCTCCGTCATCTTCTACGTCGACACCCTCGAGCACCTGCGCCGTGGCGGCCGGATCGGTCCGGCGGCAGCACTGGTCGGCTCGGCCCTCTCGGTCAAGCCCCTGCTGCACCTCGTCGGCGGGCAGATCGAGCCGCTGGAGAAGGTGCGAACCTCCTCGAAGGCCATCGCGCGGCTCGAGGAGCTCGCCGTCCAGCGCGCCGGGGCCGGCCAGGTCGACGTCGCCGTGCACCACCTGGCCAACCCGGACCGAGCAGCCGC
>JAJAYQ010000207.1 GCA_026786145.1 Spirochaetaceae bacterium
GGCCTGTGCGGTCATTGCCCGGTCGGGGGGTGGAGGGGTACGGCATGCGGGTCCTCACGGTCGGGAAGGGGTCCGGTCGTGCGGCTGTCGATACTGCCGTGGCTGGAGTGACAGATGTGACCTGTGGGGCGTTTGTTACCGATTCGTGGTACTACACCGCTGTCATTCACCCACTCCGGGCGGGTGCTTCCATGATCGTGAGGGGGAGTCGGCCCTTTGCGGGCTGTCTCCCCCTCACGATCACGGACAAGGTCAGCGGCAGACGAACATGCCGACCTGGTTGCCGATCCGGAAGACCCCGCAACGCTCGATCTCGGTCTGCACCAGCTCGCGGACCCGATCGAGGAACACGTCCCACGCCAGCCCGGCCGGCAGGTCCTGCTCGCCGAGGCCCCGCATGCTCTCGATGAATGCGACGACCGGCTCGACCTCGGGCACCAGGGTCTCCCGCTCGAACACGGTGACATCGACCGAGGAGAACGCACCGCTCAAAAGGTCGCCGTCATCGAGAGTGAAGCGCGAGTCGGGATCTCGCTCCTGCGCCGGGCTGCCCGTAAGATCCTCGACGGCTGTTGCCCACAGGGCGCCGATCTCCTGCTTGTCGTCGCTGCCGTTGGTGCTCGCCAGGACCACACCGCCCTCGACGACGACCCGGCGCAGCTCTGCGGCGGCGGCCGCGATGTCGGGCACGTGGTACAGCATGTGCATGGCCAGGGCGGCCTGCACCGACGAGTCGCCCAGCGGCAGTCGCTGGATGTCGGCGACGACCGCGGGCGCCATCCCGGCGGACAGGTCCAGAGGCAGGACGTCCAGGTCCGGTCGATCCTGCCGCAGCCGCTCGACGTACGTCCCGAGACCGCACCCGGCGTCGAGCACCGCTCCCCGCACGCCCCGCATCGCCTCGAGAGCGAGACCTGGCAGATCGACCCCGTTCACCTGGTAGCGATAGATCGAGAGTCGCGCGCCGAGTGCGCGATGGTCCGCGTACGCCCTCGAGGTCAGGGCGGCGCGGTCGGTGAACACGGGCTGAGAGTGTAGGGGAGTGATCGTCAGCCGGGTTGTGGTCGTCGGTGCCGGGCTGGCCGGGCTGCAGACCGTCGTGGCGCTGCGTTCGCAGGGGTACGCCGGGTCCCTGACCCTCGTCGGGGCCGAGGATGAGGCGCCCTACGACCGGCCGCCGCTGTCCAAAGGACTGCTCGCCGGCGCGACCGACAGCACCACCCTGGAGGCCGACTGGTCCGCGCTGGACACCGACCTGCGGATCTCGACCACCGTCGCGTCGGTCGGCGACGGTGTCGTCGCGACAGACCAGGGCGGGCTCCCCTTCGACGGGCTCGTCCTGGCGACAGGTGCCCAGCCGCGTCGGCTGGCGGGTGCCGACTCCGCCCTGACGCTGCGGACCCGGGCCGACGCGCTCCGGCTGCGCGCGTCGCTGTCGCCGGGCGTACGTCTCGTGATCGTCGGCGCGGGCTGGATCGGGGCCGAGGTGGCGACAGCGGCCGTCGCCGCCGGCGCCCGGGTGACCGTCGTCGAGGCGCTCGACGTCCCGCTCGCGACAGCGCTGCCGGTCGAGGTCGGCGGGCGGACCGCGTCCTGGTGGGCGGGGGCCGACCTGCGTCTTGGCGCGCGCGTGGCCGCTGTCGAGCCCGACGCGGTGCACCTGGCCGGAGGTGAGCGGGTGACGGCCGACGTCGTGCTGCTGGGCATCGGTGCCCGGCCCACGACGGTGCCGGGGGTCGAGGCCACGGCGTCCGGCGCGATTGCCGTCGACGAGCAGCTGCGCACATCGAGACCGGGCGTTCTCGCCGTCGGTGACTGCGCCGCATGGACGTCCGCCCGCTACGGCACCCGGATGCACGTCGAGCACTGGGACAGCGCCCTGCGGGCACCGGCCGTGGCCGCAGCGAACCTTCTCGGCGGCTCGCAGGTGTGGGACCCGGTGCCGTACTTCTGGTCGGAACAGTGGGGACGGATGGTGCAGTACGCCGGGCACCAC
>JAJAYQ010000208.1 GCA_026786145.1 Spirochaetaceae bacterium
ACGATGGCGTACGCCGATCAGGACCCCGGCACGGTCGCGACAGAGCTGGCGGCCGCGGCAGCCACGTCGGCCGACCGGTTCGCCGCCCTCTCCGAGGACCGGTGGACCCGCCCCGGGCGGCGCAGCAACGGGTCGGTCTTCACGGTCGAGTCCTTCGCGCGCTACCTGGTGCATGACCTGGTGCACCACGCGCACGACATCGGGACCCGGGTCGGATGAGCGGCGACCACGCGCACAAGGACGAGCACGGGGACGCGCACGGGCACGGCGACGCGCACGGGCACGGCGACTCGCACGGGCACGGCGACTCGCACGGGCACGGCGACTCGCACGGGCACGAGGACGCCGAGCACCGTCAGGGGATCCTGGACAAGCTCCGGCACCTCGTAGCGCCCCACAGCCACGACGCGGCGGTCGCGCTCGACAGCGAGCTCGAGGCGAGCCGGCGCGGCATGCGAGCGCTGCTGCTGTCCTTCCTCGCCTTGATGGTCACCGCCCTTCTCCAGCTCGCGGTGTTCGCCGTCAGCGGCTCGATAGCACTGCTCGTCGACACGATCCACAACTTCGCCGACGCACTGACGGCGCTGCCGATCGCCGTCGCCTTCACGCTGGGACGCCGGGCAGCGACGCGGCGCTACACCTATGGGTTCGGCCGCGCCGAAGACCTCGCGGGCATCGTCGTCGTCCTGTTCATCGCCGCCAGCGGAGCGTTCGCCGCCTACGAGGCCGTCCGCCGGCTCGCCGACCCCCGGGAGATCGACCATCTCGGCCTGGTGGCCATCGCCGGGGTCATCGGGTTCATCGGCAACGAGGCCGTCGCGAGGTACCGCATCACCGTCGGTCGGCAGATCGGCTCCGCGGCCCTCGTGGCCGACGGGCTGCACGCCCGCACGGACGGCTTCACCTCTCTGGGCGTGGTGCTCGGTGCCGCGGGGGTAGCCCTGGGCTTCCAGGCCGCCGACCCGATCGTGGGCCTGCTCATCACGCTGGCGATCCTGGCCGTGCTCCGCGACGCCGCGCGCGACGTCTACCGGCGCCTCATGGACGCCGTGGACCCCGAGCTCGTGGACAGGGTCGAGGCCACCGCCTTGAGCACCGAGGGGGTGCTCGAGGTGGGCGAGGTCCGGCTCAGGTGGATCGGGCACACCCTACGCGCCGAGCTGGACATCGTGGTCGACGGGGACATGAGCCTGGTCGACGCGCACCGGATCGCGGAGTCGACCGAGCACCGGCTCCTGCACGACGTACCGCGACTTTACGCGGCAACGGTCCATGCCGACCCCGCCGGCCACGACCACGACCTGACCGGGCACCACCGATCGGGCTAACCATCTCTTGGGTTTCTCAAGACCTGTCCCTGACGCTCCGAACTACAGGCTAGGACCTCGTCGCCTACGTTCGGAGAACGCTCACCATGTCTGTGCTGCCCCGATCCCGCCGCCTGCGCACGCTCGCTGTCTCGCTGACCGCTGCCGCCGGGCTCGTGGCCCCGGCACTCGTCACGACCGCAGGACCGGCGCAGGCCGCCTCCGTGGCCTACGGCAAGGTCGTGTTCGTCGCCGACGGGGACACCATCGACGTGGACATCGCCGGAGACGGCAGCAGCCGACCCGCGCGCGTCCGCTACATCGGCATCCAGGCGATGGAGCTCTCCGCCTACAGCCACACCCTGTCGAAGCTGCGCGGCGACTGCTGGGGCGTCGCGGCGGCCCGGAACCTGCACTCGCTGATCAACGGCAAGAAGGTCCGGCTGAGCTCACGCAGGGCGAGCAGTGCCTCGGGTGCCAACGTGCGTCCCCGCCGCCACGTCGCCGTGATGTCGGGCGGCCAGTGGGTGGACACCGGCGCGCTGCAGGTGTCCGCCGGCCTGGCGCTTCCCGACCTCCTGCCCGACGAGTACACGCACAACCTGGACTACATGCGCCGCGCCCAGGAGGCTGCAGCCGCCGGTGTCGGCATGTGGGGCAACTCCTCGCTCTGCGGTGAGGGTCCCAACCAGACCGAGCCGCTGAAAGTGACGGTCAACTGGGACGCGGAGGGCAACGACGCGGCCAACGTCAACGGCGAGTGGATCGACATCGAGAACCTCGGGACCGTCCCGGTGCCCCTGGGCGGCTGGTGGGTGCGCGACGCTGCCTACCGTGGCTACAAGGCGCATGGGTACACGATCCCGGCCGGCGTCCAGGTCGAGCCCGGCGCGAGCATCCGCATTCACGTGGGCCGGGGCGACAACACCGCGAACCGCCTGTACTGGGGGCTGGGCGAGAACATCTTCGCCAACGTCACCGGCGGCGCGCAGTCGATGGGCGACGGGGCCTGGCTGTTCGACCCGAAGGGCGACCTGCGGGCCTGGGACATGTACCCCTGCCGCGCCGCCTGCTGAGGTCTGGCACCCTCGCAGGGTGCTGATCACCAACCACGTGCTGTCGGGTGCTCTGATCGGACTGGTGGCACCCGACGTCGGCAGCGCCTTCGGCCGCGGCTTCGTGTCGCACTTCATCCTCGACTCGGTGCCCCACTTCGGTGTCGACGACGCGCACCTGATGAGGGTCGCGGTCCCGGACGGGCTGGTCGGGCTGGTCGCGATAGCGGTCCTCGCGCGGGCCACGCCTCGACGTCAGTTGCTGCCGTTGCTCAGCGGCATCGCCGGTGCCTGCGTGCCGGACCTCGACAAGCCGGGGCGCCAGTTCTTCGGCCGGTCACCGTTCCCGGCCTGGTTCGACCGGGCGCATGCCGTCATCCAGCCGGAGTCGACCCGCCACTTTCCCGTCGAGGTGGCTGCCGCATCGGCCTTCACCGCCGCACTCCTGGTCCTGCTCCGGCGTTTCTGAGGAGCAGCGGTGGCCCTACGGTTCGAGGAGCTGTCCTGGAGCGAGACCCCGATGGGGCCCATCAGCCTCCGGCGGCGGACCGACCCGTTGCTCGAGGTCGACGTCTTCGAGGTCAAGCTCGGCGACGAGTTCCTGATGTCGAGCCTGTTCACGGTGGCCGAGGTGGAGCTGGCGCGGCTCGGTCTCGCGGCGCTACCGACGGGCGAGCTCGATGTCGTCGATCCCGTCGACGTCGTCGTTGGTGGGCTCGGGCTCGGGTACACGGCGCACGCCGTGCTGGAGGATCCGCGCGTCCGCTCGCTCGTGGTCGTCGAGGCTCTCGGTGAGGTGATCGGGTGGCACGAGAGCGAGCTGCTCCCGGACACCGCCGGCCTGGCCGCGGACCCGCGAGTTCGACTGGTGCACGGTGACTTCTTCGCCATGACCGCGGAGGCGGGTTACGACCCGCAGCTGCCGGGACGTTCGTTCCACGCGGTCCTGGTGGACATCGACCACACACCGCGACACGTGCTGCACCCCAGCCATGCGGCCTTCTACACGCCCTCGGGACTGCGTCAGCTGACCCGCCACCTGCAGCCCGGCGGGGTCTTCGCGCTCTGGTCGGACGACCCACCGGACGCCGAGTTCCGCGACGTCCTGGCGGGGGCCTTCACCAGGGAATCGGCGCATGTGGTCACCTTCGCCAACCCCTTCACCGGCGAGGACTCGGCGAACACCGTCTACATCGCGACCTGAGGGACGGCCACCCGAAGGACCGGTCAGTCCTCCAGCCGTTCCTCCAGCCGGACGGTCACCGAGTCGCCTGCCTCCTTGCCGATCGCCTTGCGTACGTCAGCCCGGACCGGCAGCGCCGGCCCCAGTCCGGCACCAACGGAGGGACGCACATGCGTCGAACACTGACCGGACTCGCCGTCGTGGCGGTCGCAACGATCGGATTCATCGGCCCGGCATCGGCCGCGGGCAACGACCGCAGCGGCCCGACGGTGACGAACCCGGACGGCTCCGTCCGCCCCGGTGCGTCGCCCGGCGACGTCAACCAGGAGTTCGGTGGCGGCGCACTCCAGGAGTTCTGCCGCACCGTCACCGGCTAGCGCGCCACCCGGGCCCCTCGTCGCTCGTGCGGCGAGGGGCCTTCGCCGTCCAGCCGGGCCCGACTGCCCGCATAGGCTGACCGGTCCATGCCGAACCGCACGTCGTCGCCGACGGCCGGCCTGCAGGACCGTCTCGCCCAGCTTCCGCTGCGCGACCAGCGGCGCCTGCAGCGTCGGCTCGAGGTCGCGCGCACCCTCACCATCACCTACCCGGCATCGCTGCCGGTCGCCGAGCGCCGCGACGACATCGCCGCGGCGATCCGCGACCACCAGGTCGTGGTGGTCGCCGGGGAGACCGGTTCGGGCAAGACGACCCAGCTGCCCAAGATCTGTCTCGAGCTCGGCCGCGGCGTGAGCGGGCTGATCGGCCACACCCAGCCGCGCCGGCTGGCGGCCCGCACCGTCGCCGACCGCATCGCCGAGGAGCTGAACGTCCCCCTGGGCGGTGTCATCGGCTACACCGTGCGCTTCAATGACCGGGTCGGCGACGACACGATGGTGCGACTGATGACCGACGGCGTCTTGCTCGCCGAGATCCAGCGCGACCGGGACCTGATGCGTTACGACACGATCATCATCGACGAGGCGCACGAGCGCAGCCTGAACATCGACTTCATTCTTGGCTATCTCAAGTCGCTGCTGCCGCGCCGACCGGACCTCAAGGTGGTCATCACCTCCGCGACCATCGACCCGCAGCGCTTCTCCGAGCACTTCGGCGGTGCTGCGGTCGCGCCGGTCATCGAGGTGTCCGGTCGCACCTACCCGGTGGAGACGCGCTACCGGCCCGTCGTGGACCCGGACGCCCCGGACGGGGAGGAACGCGACCAGACGCAGGCCATCCTCGACGCGGTGGACGAGCTGTCCGCAGAGGACCGCAAGGGCAACGACAACAATGACATTCTCGTCTTCCTCTCCGGCGAGCGCGAGATCCGGGACACCGCCGACGCCCTGCGCGCCCACCTGTCAGACCGTGGACGTCCCGGGACGCGTTCTCCGTCTGACAAGTCGGCGGTGGAGGTCCTGCCGCTGTTCGCGCGACTCTCGGCGGCCGAGCAGCACCGGATCTTCGCGCCGCACCCAGGCCGTCGGGTCGTGCTCGCCACCAACGTCGCCGAGACGTCGCTGACCGTCCCGGGGATCGCCTACGTCATCGACCCCGGGACCGCCCGCATCTCGCGCTACAGCCACCGCCTCAAGGTGCAGCGGCTGCCCATCGAGGCCGTCAGCCAGGCCAGCGCGAACCAGCGTGCAGGTCGGTGCGGGCGGACCTCGGACGGCATCTGCATCCGGCTCTACACCGAGGAGGACTTCCTCGCCCGCCCCGAGTTCACCGAGCCCGAGATCCTGCGGACCAACCTGGCCTCGGTCATCCTCTCGATGACCGCGCTCGGCCTCGGGGACGTCGCCGCGTTCCCGTTCCTCGACCCGCCCGACCACCGCCAGGTCAAGGACGGCGTCGCGCTGCTGGAGGAGCTCGGCGCCCTGCACCCGCGCGAGGCGGACCCCAAGAAGCGGCTGACCGAGGTCGGTCGCAAGCTCGCCCAGCTGCCTGTCGACCCCCGGCTGGGGCGGATGGTGCTCGAGGCCGACCGCAACGGCGTCCTGCCCGACGTCCTGGTCATCGCCGCGGCGATGTCGATCCAGGACCCACGGGAACGTCCTGTCGACAAGCAGCAGGCCGCCGACACGATGCACCGGCGTTTCGCCGACGACCGCTCCGACTTCCTGGCCTACCGCAACCTGTGGGTCCACCTGCAGGAGCAGCAGAAGGCGCTGTCCGGCAGCGCCTTCCGGCGCCTGTGCAAGGCCGAGTTCCTGCACTACCTGCGGGTGCGCGAGTGGCAGGACCTCGTCAGCCAGCTCCGGCAGGTCGCGCGCTCCCTCGGCATCGCTACCACCGGGGAGGTCGGAGAGCCCGGCGACGACCCTGCCCCGGTGCACCTGTCGCTGCTTGCCGGGCTGCTGTCCCACATCGGGCAGTGGGATGCCGAGAAACGTGAGTACGCCGGGGCGCGCGGCGCCTCCTTCGCCGCCTGGCCCGGCTCGGCACTGTTCAAGAAGCCGCCCAGGTGGGTGATGGCCGGCGAGCTCGTCGAGACCTCGCGGCTGTGGGGTCGCGACCTCGGCCGGATCGAGCCGGAGTGGGTGGAACCTCTTGCGGCCGACCTGGTCAAGCGGTCGTACAGCGAGCCGCACTGGTCGGCCAAGAACGGCGCCGTCATGGCGTACGAGAAGGTGACGCTCTACGGGGTGCCGATCGTCGCGGCCCGAAAGGTCATCTACGGAAGCATCGACCCCGATCTCTCGCGCGACCTGTTCATCCGACACGCGCTGGTGGCCGGGGAGTGGCGCACTCACCACGCGTTCTTCACCCACAACCGCGCGCTGCTCGAGGACGTCGAGGAGCTCGAGCACCGCGCCCGTCGGCGCGACATCCTCGTCGACGACGAGACGCTGGTGGACTTCTACGACCAGCGGCTGCCGGCCGAGATCGTGTCAGCCCGCCATTTCGACGCCTGGTGGAAGACGGCCCGCCGCGACCAGCCGGACCTGCTCACCTTCGACCCCGACATGCTGGTCCGCGACGAGGCGGACACCGTCGACGTGGACGACTACCCCGACAGGTGGCGACACGGTGACCTGGAGCTGCCGCTGACCTACCAGTTCGAACCCGGTGCGGCCGCCGACGGTGTCACCGTGCACGTGCCGCTCGCCGTCCTGAACCGGCTGACACCGCGGGGGTTCGACTGGCAGGTGCCCGGACTGCGCCTCGACCTGGTCACGGCGCTGGTGAAATCCCTTCCGAAGCCGCTGCGTCGCACCCTGGTGCCCGCCCCGGACACGGCGCGCGAGGTCCTGCACGGGCTCGCCGGCCGCATCGGGGATCGGGCACTGACCGACGCGATAGCCGCGGAGGTGCATCACCTGCGCGGGGTGGTGGTCCCCCACGATGCATGGGACCTCGACCGCGTTCCGGACCATCTGCGGGTCACCTTCCGGGTCGAGGACGACGCGGGGACACCGGTCGCCGAGGGCAAGGACCTTGCGGCTCTGCGGGCGGGGCTGGCTCCCACCGTGCAGCAGACCGTGTCGCGGGCCGCCATCGGCGTCGAGCGCAGCGGGCTCACGGCGTGGACGCTGGGTGAGCTGCCGGCGACGTTCGAGCAGCAGCAGGACGGCCACGTCGTCAAGGGCTTCCCGGCGCTGGTCGACGAGGGGAGCACGGTCGGGGTCCGGGTGTTGGGCTCGGCGGAGGAGCAGGCGAGGGAGACGTGGCGTGGCACCCGGCGGCTGCTCACCCTGACTGTTCCCGCGCCGCTCAAGCACGTGGTCGGCCGCCTGGACGTCCCGACCAAGCTCGCCCTCGCCCACAACCCGCACAACTCGGTCCCCGCACTGCTGGCCGACTGCGTCGACTGCGCGGTCGACTCATTGATGGTCGAGAACGGGGGCCCGGTGACCGACGAGGCAGGCTTCGACCGCCTGCGCGATTCGGTGCGCTCAGACCTGCCTGACACGACGTACGACGTGGTCGGCGACGTCGCGAACATCCTGGGTCAGGCCCGTGAGCTGTCGGCGCTGGTCGACGGTCTCACCGGCCCCGCTCTCCCGTCGGCGACCGACGTCCGAGAACAGCTCGCCCGGCTGGTCCGCCCCGGCTTCGTCACCGACACCGGTCGGGCCCGGTTGCCCCAACTCCTGCGCTACCTGCGCGCGGCACAGGTCCGCGTCGAGACACTCCCGTCGGGGCTGGCCCGCGACCAGCGGCTCATGGCGGAGGTCGCCCACGTCCAGCGTGAGGTCACGACCTGGCTCGATGCCATGGCCAGGACTCGCCGCGACCAGGCGGCCGTGCGCGAGGTGACCTGGATGGTCGAGGAGCTGCGGGTCAGCCTCTTCGCCCAGCAGCTCGGCACACCGCACCCGGTCTCGGCGAAGCGCATCTACAAGGCAATGGACGCTCTCGACCCCTGAGGGATCAGGCGAGGTCGAGCGGTTGGGTCCGACGCGGGATGAACCACAGCACGACTGCGCCGACCAACGCCGCCGCCACGATGCCGAGGTACACGTTGTGCGACGCGTCGAAGAGAGCTGAGCGCACGTAGTCGGTCACGGCCCCGTCACCCGAGTCGCCGGAGAGCAGCAGCCGCGTGGCGTCGTTGGTCTCCGGCAGCCGGCCGGCGATCTCCTCCGGCGGGTGGGCGAACCGGCTCGCCAGCGTGGCGTTGGCCACGGCACCGAACACCGCGACGCCCACCGCGCTGCCGAGGTTGCGGCTGAACATGTAGGTCGCCGTGACGACGCCCCGTCGCTGCCAGTCGACCGCCGACTGCACTGCGACCAAGGTCGGCACCGAGCTCAGACCGAGCCCGATCCCTACGACGAAGCACGCTGCCGCAACGGCGAGAACCGGGGAGGTACGGCCGAGCAGGGCCACCAACACAGCGCCGACCACCACCACGACGCTGCCGATCAGCGCCGTGTCCCGGAAGCCGATGCGCAGGTAGACCCGCCCCGACAGCGCGGCCGCGAGCGGCCAGCCCAAGGTCATCGCGGCCACCGCGAACCCGGCCACCAGCGCACCGGCACCGAGCACCCCTTGGACGTACGTCGGTACGTAGGACGTGAGCCCGATCAGGACCACCCCGATGGCGGCGGAGGCGAGGTTCCCGCCCACGAGCACGCGTCGGCTGAACACCCACAGCGGCAGCACCGGCTCGGCAGCCCGGCGCTCGACGAGGACGAAGGCGACCAGTGCGAGCGCGCCGACGGTGAAGACGCCATAGCTCGTCGTCGACCCCCAGGCCCAGGCGACGCCGCCCTGGAGCAGACCCAGGATCACCAACGACGCGCCGACGGTGAGCAGGGCCGATCCGGCAAGGTCGAGCTGGTGGCGGCGCCGCGTCACCTCCTCGTGGAAGGTGCGCCAGAGCATCCAGGCGGCAAGCCCGCCGAGCGGGATGTTGATGAAGAAGATCCAGCGCCAGCTGAGGTAGTCCGCGAACAGGCCACCGAGCGCCGGACCGACGACCGAGGCGACACCCCACACGCTCGCGACGTAGCCCTGCACGCGGGCTCGCTCCTCCACGGAGTAGAGGTCGCCCACCACGGTGATCGTCATCGGCAGGACGGCGCCTGCACCGATCCCCTGGATCGCCCGCGCGATGATCAGCGACGGCATGCTCCAGGCCAGCCCGCAGAGCACCGATCCGGCGAGGAACACCGCGATGCCGAAGAAGAGCACCGGCCGCCGGCCGACGACGTCGGCGAGCTTGCCGTAGAGCGGTACGGTCACGGCCTGCGTGAGCAGGTAGATCGAGAAGAGCCACGGGAACTGCGAGAAGCTGCCGAGGTCCCGCACGATCGAGGGCACTGCGGTCGCGATGATCGTCGCGTCCAGCGCGACCAGCGCGGTCGAGAGCATCAGCCCGATGAGCAGCGGGCCTCTCTCCGAGCGCAAGCCGACGGCTGAGGGCTTCTGAGGGATGGTCATCCACCGTGCCAACCCCGGACGAGCGGGAACCCTTCCCACCAATATGGGTAAATTGTCCTGAATGACACCGATAATCTGTTGAGTGGGCGTAATGTCCTTCCGGACATCCCCACCACCCCTCGGGAGCATCAATCGAGGCGTCACATCCTCATCGCCATTGCCGCCGGATCCCTTCTGTCGACCGGTCTCACCGGCATAGGCGGCGGCGCGGCAGCCGATGACACAGCCGACCCGGCTGCCGGCACCGGGTCCGCCGCACGTGGCGGTTCATTCACCCTGACCGGCGCCGAGGCCGCGGCCTACCGGCTGCCGGCCGACGTCCGAGAGGTCTGGACAGCTGCCACGGACGGAGGTGGAACACAGACCCGCTTCGAGCAAGTCGCGTCGGGGGCCACCGTCTTCGGCGGCCAGATCACCGTCCTGCGGGACGCGTCAGGCACCGCCACCGCGGTGATCGGCGCCCACTTCCCCGGCCTGCAGGCCAAGAACGACCGCAAGCTGACGGCCGGCGAGGCACGATCCCGAGCCGCGGCGAGGGTGGGCACGGGTGATCGATCGACGACCTACCGGATAGACCCCACGACGGCTCGATCGTTCTACGAGGTCATCACGCGGAAGTCCGGGCAA
>JAJAYQ010000209.1 GCA_026786145.1 Spirochaetaceae bacterium
CTGCTGGCGGTCGCCCTGCTGGCGCTCGCGGCGGGGGCGCCCCTCTCGGCGTGGCTCGTCCGCGCCGGGTGCGTCCGCGTCCCGCGGGGCCGGCTCGCTCACCTTCGGTCCCGCCGACGGCTCGGCGTCCTTGGCAGCGGCCGGGGCAGCGGACTGGGCGGTGGAAGACCCGCCGCCCTGGCGCTCCTTGATGGCCTCGATGAGCTGGCCCTTGCGCATCCGCGCGGTGCCACTGATGCCCAGGTCCGAGGCCATGCCCTGGAGCTCGGCGAGGACCATGCCGGACAGGCCGGCGGCTCGCTTGCGGGCTGGCTTGGTCGAAGCGGCGGGGTCGCCGTTCGCGGTGCTGTCCTTGGCGCCTCGAACGGGCGCGTCCAGGAGATCGGTGCTATCGGACACTGCTGGTCCTTCCTGCTGAGCCTTCACGAGCGAGGTCGTCGGGTGCTTGCCGCGCCGGCCTGTGTCTCGACCGAGACTGACGTCGTGAGACGGGTGAAACGTGGATCCACGGTCGTCCGGGGCACCTGGGAGCGCTCGGGGATTCGCGGCGGAGCACCGTGCCACACGTACTGGCGTCTGGTGCAATAGCGAGCGTAACACCATTGCAGCCCGAAGCGTTCCCGAGACGGCCAGATCGGCGTGCCGCCGCCCCGGGTCAGGGACCCGGCCGCGACACCAGTGCGCCCTCCTGCGCCACGTCGAGGTCGAGGACGGTCCAGCCGGCTGGGACCTCGACGGAGCCGATCCCGGTGCCCTTGCGGGTTGTCAGCACCAGGACGCTGGGCCCGGCACCGGACACGACGGCTGCCATCCCGGCCTCGCGCAGACGGGAGACCAGCCGGGTGCTCTCCGGCATCGCACCGGCGCGGTAAGCCTGGTGCAGCCGGTCCTCTGTCGCCGCCAGGAGAAGGTCGGGGCGGCCGGTCATCGCCACCACCAGCAGGGCCGCCCGGCCCGCCGAGTGCGCCGCGTCGGTATGGGGCACGACCGCCGGCAGCATGCCGCGCGCGCGCTCGGTCGACAGCTCGACGTCGGGGACGAGAACCAGCGCCCGGACCTCGGGCGCGGGATCGATGCGTACGGCGTGCACGCGAGATGACTCCGGCCCGTCGGTCGATTCCGTCCACGCGACGGTCATCCCGCCGAAGAGGCAGGCGGCCGCGTTGTCCGGATGTCCCTCGATGCCGGTCGCGATCGCCAGGACGGTGTCGTCGTCGAGCCACTGGCCATCGGGTCCGGAGCCGATGAGCTCGCGTGCCACAACGACCCCTGCCACCGCCGCCGCGGCCGAGGAGCCGAGTCCCCGGCCGTGCGGGATGCGGTTCCTGCACCACATGGTGAGGCGTGGGCGGGCAAGACCGACGTCGTCGTACGTCGCCAGCAGCGACCGGACCACCAGGTGGGAGGCGTCGCGCGGCACCGTGCTCGAGCCCTCGCCGTCGACGTGGAGCGTCACCTCGGGAGCGGAGTCGCTCTCGATCCGGACCCGGACCTCGTCGCGCAGGGAAAGGGCCAGCCCCAGCGAGTCGAAGCCGGGTCCGAGGTTGGCGCTGGTCGCCGGGACCGTAACGGTCGCCTCGGTCACGGGACGAGACCGAGCGCCGCCGCTGCCGCAGCGACGTCGGCCGGGACCGTGTCGCTCTCGATGCGCAGCTGCGAGAGGGCCGTCTCGGTGTCCTTCAGCCCGTTGCCCGTGACCGTGCACACGACGACCTGGCCCGGGTCGAGCTCTCCCTGCGCATGGCACTGCAGCAACCCGGCGACCGAGGCCGCACTGGCCGGCTCCACGAAGACGCCCTCGGTTGCGGAGAGAAGTCGCTGCGCGGCCAGGATCTGCTCGTCGGTCACGGCGTCGATCCGGCCCTTGGACTCCTCGCGCGCCGCGATCGCCCCGTCCCAGGACGCTGGGTGCCCGATGCGGATGGCGGTGGCGACGGTCTCCGGCGACTCGACCGGCGTCCCCAGCACGAGCGGCGCCGCACCTGCGGCCTGGAACCCCCACATCCGGGGCTGGGCGCAGAGCCCGTCGGCGGCGTACTCGACGTAGCCCCGCCAGTAGGCCGTGATGTTCCCCGCGTTCCCGACGGGCAGGCAGTGGATGTCCGGGGCCCGGCCCAGGGCGTCGACGACCTCGAAGGCCGCCGTCTTCTGCCCCTCGATGCGGAACTGGTTCACCGAGTTGACCAGCGATACGGGGTGCTGGTCGGCGAGCTCCCGGGCCAGGCGCAGGCACGCGTCGAAGCCGCCCTCGACCTGGAGCAGCCGCGCGTCGTGGACCAGTGCCTGCGCGAGCTTGCCGGCCGAGATCCGCCCGTGGGGGACGAGCACGACACAGTCCAGGCCGGCCTTCACGGCGTACGCCGCGGCCGACGCGCTGGTGTTGCCGGTCGACGCGCAGATGACTGAGGTCGCACCTTCCTCGAGCGCCTTGGAGATGGCAACCGTCATGCCACGGTCCTTGAAGGAGCCGGTGGGGTTGGCGCCCTCCACCTTCAGATGGACCTCGCAGCCGGTGAGCGCCGAGAGACCCCCGGCGTGGACCAGCGGTGTCCCGCCCTCCCCCAGGGTGACCACGGGGGTGTTGGCGGAGACCGGCAGCCTGTCGGCGTACTCCCCGATCACGCCCTGCCACATCCGCCGCGTCGTCGGAGGGCTCATCGACCCTCCACCCGCATCACGCTGAGCACGCGGCGCACGACGTCGAGCCCGCGCAGGGCCTCGACCGTGCCGGACAGGGCCTGGTCGCTCGCCTCGTGCGTCACGATGACGAGGACCGCGTCGTCGCTGCCGTGCTTCTCCTGCCGCACCGTCTCGATCGAGACCTCGTTCGCGGCGAACACCGTGGCCACCTGGGCGAGGACGCCGGACCGGTCCGCGACGTCGAGGCTCACGTGGTAGCGCGTCGTCGTCTCGCCCATGGGTCGCATCCGCAGGTCCGCATAGGCCGACTCCCCGGGCCCGCGGCCACCGGAGACCTTGTGGCGGGCGACAGCCACCACGTCGCCGAGGACGGCGCTGGCCGTCGGTGCCCCGCCGGCCCCCCGGCCGTAGAACATCAGCTCGCCGGCGGCCTCGCACTCGACGAAGACCGCGTTGAACGCCTCGCGCACCGAGGCCAGCGGATGGGTCAGCGGGATCATCGCCGGGTGGGCCCGGACACCCACGCTGGTGCCGTCCTCGGAGAGCTCGGCGATCGCGAGCATCTTCACGATGCATCCCATGGCAGCGGCGCTGGCCACGTCCGAGGCGGTGACCTCGGTGATCCCCTCCCGGTGGACGTCCGAGGCCGTGACCCTGGTGTGGAATGCCAGGGCCGCCAGGATCGCTGCCTTCGCCGCGGCGTCGAACCCCTCTACGTCCGCCGTCGGGTCGGCCTCGGCGTAACCGAGAGCTTGGGCCTCCTCGAGCGCGTCGGCGAACCCGGCCCCGCTCTCGGTCATCCGGGTCAGGACGAAGTTCGTGGTGCCGTTCACGATGCCCAGCACCCGGCGTACCCGGTCGCCGGCGAGCGACTCGCGCAGCGGTCGCAGCAGCGGGATGGCGCCGGCGACAGCAGCCTCGTAGTAGAGGTCTGCACCGTGCTTCTCCGCAGCCGTGAACAGCGTCGCGCCGTCCTCAGCGAGGAGGGCCTTGTTCGCGGTGACGACCGACGCCCCCGACTCCAGGGCGGACAGGATGAGTGACCGGGCCGGCTCGATGCCCCCGATCACCTCGACCACCACGTCGATGTCGTCGCGGGCCACGAGCGACTCGGCGTCGTCGGTGAACAGCGCGGGGTCGACCGCCAGGCCGGTGCGGGCCCGTCCGGGGCGCCGGACGGCGATGCCCGCGAGCTCGAGCGGACGGCCGATGCGCGCTGCCAGGTCGTCGCCGTGCGCCGCGAGCAGCCTGGCCACCTCGGTGCCGACCACGCCGCAACCGAGCAGCGCCACTCGCAACGGACCCTCACCCGGCATGTCGTCAGCCTGTCAGACCAGGGGGCCTGCTCGTGGGCGCTGCCCGGGATCCGGTCGCCTCACGTGACGACGCGGATGTTGAACGCGTTGTGACCGAGCGTCATCCGCAGCGCGATCCACAGGACGAGGTACATCTCCAGGCCGCGGGCCGCGGTGACGTCGCCCACATCGCGCACCGAGGTGGGCGGCCAGCCGAACTCCTCCAGCAGCGCCCGCACGGTCCCCTTGGCCGCGACGTCGTTCCCGGCCAAGAACACATCATGCTCACCCGGCACGGTGGACGGCCGGACCATGACGTCGCAGTTCATCGTGTTGAGCGTCTTGACCACTCGGGCAGCGGGAAAAGCGCGCTGGATCTGCTCCGCCAGGCTGTCGCCGGCCACCGGCTCGAGCGAGATCGGGGGGCCGTAGGAGGCGATGCCCGACGTGGCGTTGACCACGACCTCCCCGTGACTCGCGGCATCGGCGAAGGTGCCGGCCGCGGCCCGCTCGGGCTGGCTGGCGGCCCAGGCCATCGCCTTCTCGTTGTCGGGGGTGCGCGAGCCCATCACGACGTCGTGACCGACCTCGACAAGCCGGGTCGCGAGGGCGACACCCACCATTCCGGTCCCCAGCACGCCAACGCGCATACCTGCTCCTCTTCCGCCGGTGTGCGGCGTCCGGTCATTCGATGTCCAGGACCAGCAGGTCGTCCACAGTCTCCCGGCGTACGAGCACGCGTGAACCCGCCTCGGTGACCGCCACGACCGGTGGTCGCGGGACGTGGTTGTAGGTCGAGGCCATCGACCGGCAGTAGGCACCGGTCGCGGCGACCGCGAGGAGGTCGCCCCCGCCGACGTCGGCAGGCAGCCAGGCGTCCTTGACGACGACGTCACCGCTCTCGCAGTGCTTTCCGACGACCCGCGACAGCATCGCCGGCGCCTCTGAGGCCCGTGACGCCAGCACCACCGTGTAGTCGGCGTCGTAGAGCGCCGTGCGGATGTTGTCGCTCATCCCCCCGTCGACGGAGACGAACGTGCGCAGGCCCTCGACGGGCTTGACGGTCCCGACCTCGTAGACCGTGACGGTGCCGGGCCCGACGATCCCGCGTCCGGGCTCGATCGCCAGCCGGGGCACGGGCAGCCCGTACGCCGTGCACTCGCGTTCGACGATCCGCGCCAGCGAGCGACCCATCTCGACGACGTCGGCCGGGTCGTCGCCACTCACATAGGCGATGCCGAGGCCACCGCCGAGGTTGAGCTCGGTCAGCCCGGCTCCGAGCTCGTCGCGGACCTGCGCCATCAGCCCCACCACGCGGTGGGCCGCCACCTCGAAACCGCCCGAGTCGAAGATCTGCGAGCCGATGTGCGAGTGCAGCCCGACGAGGTCGAGCCCGGGAGCGTCCAGCACCCGGCGTACGGCGTCGAGGGCGTCACCACCGGCGAGTGAGAATCCGAACTTCTGGTCCTCGTGCGCGGTGGCGATGAACTCGTGTGTGTGGGCCTCGACGCCGACGGTCGCCCGGACCAGCACCCGTTGGGTCATCCCCCGCTGCACGCACAGCTGCGAGAGCCGGTCAATCTCGGTCAGGGAGTCGACCACCACTCGACCGACGCCGGCATCGAGGGCAGCTGACAGCTCGGCCACGGACTTGTTGTTCCCGTGCAGCAGCAGGCGATCCCCCGGGAAGCCAGCCCGCACCGCCACCTCCAGCTCACCGCCGGTGCAGACGTCGAGCCCGAGCCCCTCCTCCTCCACCCACCGCGCGACCGCGGTGCACAGGAAGGCTTTGGCCGCGTAGAAGACCATCGCGCCACCGAACGCGTCGCGGTAGTCGCGGCAGCGCCGGCGCAGGTCGGCCTCGTCGAGCAGGAACACGGGGGTCCCGTGCTCGGCGACAAGGTCACGCACGTCGTGGCCCCGCAGGGTCAGGTGTCCCGCTCCGGAGCGTCCCGCCCCCAGCGGCCACACGACGGGGTCCAGCTCGTTGAGGTCCTGCGGGGGCCCGGAGTGGACGCCGTCGTGCGCGAGCTCACCGGACCGGGGGCCGGCGGGGTGGACGCGCACGGCGCCTACATCCGCTCGGGCGCGGTGACGCCGAGAAGGGCCAGGCCGTTGGCGAGCACGACCCGGGTCGCCTCCACCAGCCACAGCCGCGAGCGGTGGAGGTCGGTGACCTCCTCGTCGCCGCGCGGCAGGACGCGACAGCCGTCGTAGAAGCGGTGGTACGTCCCGGCGAGGCTCTCGAGGTAACGGGCCACCCGGTGCGGCTCGCGCA
>JAJAYQ010000210.1 GCA_026786145.1 Spirochaetaceae bacterium
GGCGAGGGTGACGGCGACGGGGACGTCGTCGTCCCGCCTGAACCCTTTGCGCGCACTGCCCGGTCGATCGCGTCACGCAGGTCGTCCTGGGCCGCACCGTAGGCGGCGAAGTCGCCGGCCGCGAAGGCCCCCTCGGCCGCCTTGATCGCGTCCTGGGCGTCCGCGAGAGCTCTGGTCAACGCTGCGTTCTGGTCCGGGCCGCCGGGCTCGGTCGGCTCCCCGGTCGGATCCGGCGTCGGCGCGCCACCGGACACACCGCCCTGGTCGGCGAACAGCGCATCCAGCGCCTCCTCCAACGTGTCCTCGAACGCCACGTCGTTGCCGAAGGACACCAACACCTTGCGCAGGAGGGGGAATGAGGTGCTTGCGTCGGACTGGACGTACACCGGCTCGACGTACAGAAGGCCGCCGCCGACCGGGAGCGTCAGCAGGTTGCCGTAGCGCACCCGCGTACCGCGCTTGAGGATGTTGATCTCCTCGGCGATCGTGTCCTCGGACTCGAGCTGGTTCTGCACCTGCGACGGGCCGTTGATCTGCAGCGAGCTCGGCAGCTCCAGCACCCGGAACGTGCCGTAGTCGGGACCCGGGTCGGCGTTGACCGCCACGAAGGCCGCGAGGTTGTTGCGGTCACCTGTCGGCACGAACGTCGACGTCAGGGAGAACGCCCGCTCGCTCTGCCCCGGCATCTTCAGGGTCAGGTAGTAGGGGGGCTGCAGCTTGGTGCCCCCCACGGGCTGCGTCGGGTCGACGGGCACCCGCCAGAAGTTGGAGCCGTTGTAGAAGGCCTGCGGGTCGCTCACGTGGTAGTTCGCGAGCAGCGTCCGCTGCACCTTGAACAGGTCTTCCGGGTAGCGGATGTGATCCTCGAGCTCGGCGCTGATCTCGGCCCTGTCCTTGACGACGCCCGGGAACGCCTTCCGCCAGGTCTTGAGGACCGGATCCTGCTCGTCCCACTCGTAGAGGGTCACGGTGCCGTCGTAGGCGTCGACGGTGGCCTTCACCGAGTTGCGGATGTAGTTCACCCGCTCGACGGGGGTCACCAGCGCGGTGGACGTCGTCGTGCGCGAGTCGGCGGTCACGTCGTCGAGCGTGCTTCGCGTCGAGTAGGGATAGCCGTTGCTCGTCGTATAGCCGTCGACGATCCACTGGATCTTGCCGTCGACCACGGCGGGGTAGGGGTCCCCGTCGAGGGTGAGCCACGGCGCCACCTTCTCGACCCGCTCCTTGGGGTCGCGGGTGTAGAGGATCTTCGAGCCCTCGCTGATGCGGTCCGACAGGAGGATGTTCGCCTCCTGGTATTTCGTGGCGAACAGCAGCTTGTGCCACAGCGACGAGATCGGGACACCACCCTCACCCTTGTACGTCGTGTTCCGGACTCCGGCTGCCGACGAGTCGTCGGGGAAGTCGAGCTCGCGAGCGGTCTCGCCGGAGCCGCCGACGATGCTGTAGCTGGGCGACTCCTGCCCGAAGTAGATGCGGGGCTCGAAGCCGGTGATCTCACCTTGCGGCGGGATATCGGAGGACACGAACTGCGGGCGGCCGCCATCGGTGCGGTCTCCACGGGCGGCGACGAAGCCGAAGCCGTGCGTGTAGACCGTGCGGTCGTTGATCCAGTTGCGCTGCGCGGCCGGCAGCCCGGTGAGGCTGACCTCCCGGACCGCCACGATGACGTCCTCGGGCTCACCGCCGATGGTGTAGCGGTCGACGTCGAGCTGGGTCGGGAAGTCGTAGTAGGGCCGGAACTGCTGAAGGTTCTTGAAGGTCGAGCTCAGCAGCGACGGGTCGAGGAGCCGGATGTTGGCAGTCGTCGCGACGTCGGCGCGCAGCTGCTCGCCCGATGCCGTCGTGGCCGCGTCGTAGCGATCGATCTGGACCTTGTCGATGCCGTACGCCGCGCGGGTGGCCGCGATGTTGCGCTTGATGTAGGGCTCTTCCTGGTCTGGCTCCGCCGGGGCGACCTGGAAGCGCTGCACCAGCGCCGGGTAGATGCCCCCGACCAGCAGCGCTGACAGCACCAGGAGCCCGACGCCGATGCCGGGCAGCAGCCACGTGCGACGAACGACGTTGGCGAAGAACAGGGCTGCGCACATCACCGAGATGATTGACAGGATGAGCTTGCCCTGCAGGACGGCGTTGACGTCGGTGTACGTCAACCCGGTGAAGTCGGCCCGCCCGATCCGGTGCTCGTCGACAGCCAGGCCGTAGCGGTCCAGCCAGTAGCCGACCGCGCGGAGCAGCACGAACGTGCCGAGGAGCACCGAGAGGTGGACCCGGGCGGCGGGGGTGGCCCGCTCCCCCAGGAGTGCCTGGAGGCGCAGTCCGCCGTAGAGGTAATGGGTCACGGCTGCGGCGATCAGCCCGACGACGACGGTCGCGATGGCGAAGCCCAGCACGAACCGCCACCAGGGGAGCTCGAAGGCGAAGAAGGAGATGTCCTTGCCGAACTGCGCATCCTTCTGGCCGAAGGACACGCCGTTGCGCCACTGCATGTACATCCGCCACTCCCCCGCCGCCGTCGACCCGGCGATGAGACCGAGGAGGGTGACGATCGCGGCGACGACGACCCGCTTGTAGGGGTCGATGGCCATCCGATAGCGGTCCAGCTCCTGCTGGCCGGGGATCATCGCCTGGTAGGTGGGCCGGAAGCGGTAGGCGACCACGAAGTTGACGGCGACGACCGCGGCGAACAGCAGACCGAACAGCACGAAGAGCAACGCCTTGGCGCCCAGCGTGCGGGTGAAGACCGAGGTGGCGCCCACCGAGCGGAACCACAGGAGGTCGGTGTAGAAGCCGGTGACGATGCTGAAACCGATCAACAGCGCGCCGAGGATCACCAGGGTCGGCAGCAGCGCCCGGCTCCGACGGCGGCTCGGGGGGACGGAACGCGTTGGCCCGGCCGCGCCCGGCATGTCGTAGCTCACGGAGGTCAACCTACCGACCGAGGGGGGTAGTTCCCATTTTGCGGGTGCGGCACGGAAGGATCGCGCCCATGAACGTGCGCCTGGACCGGTTGACCGTGGACATCGAGCGTCACGCGGCGGCAGCCGGGTGGGACCAGCCGGCCCGCCTCTTCGCGCTGGTCGAGACGGCCGACCTGCTCCGTCGCGAGCCTGCGCTCGCCGACGACCTGGGGCTGCGCACCGCGGAGCCCGGCGCGCTCACACCGGTGGACCAGGGCGACCTGCCGGCCCACGCGTCGATCGACGAGCTGCTCGGTGGCATCACCTGGCCGGCCGACGTGCTGGGGTCGGCCCTGACGGTGGAGCGCCTGATGGTCCCGCCGGAGGTCGAGAAGGACATGCCCCAGGGGGAGGACGAGGCGCTGCGCTGGCTCGCGGAGCACCCGGCGCGGCAGGAGGTCCGGCTCGTGGTGGCGGTCCTGCGTGACGGGTCGCGCAGCGCCGCCATCCGGATGCGCGACCACGACGACGAGACCGCGGTGCTGACGGGGGAGAACTTGGTGCCCGGGCTGGCCGACGCCCTGTCGGCGACCCTGTCCGACTGAGGCGCTAGCAGCTCGGGACGCCGCCGCGCCCTTCGCGGATGAGGTCGAGGGCCCGCACCGCGCTGGACAACGTCCTCGCCCGCACGAGACGCAGCCCGTCGGGCTTGGTGCGCAGCGCCTCGGCACAGTTCCTGGCCGGTGCCAGGAACACTGTCGCCCCTGCGTTCCTCGCCGCGACCATCTTCTGGGTGATCCCACCGATCGCGCCGACCCTGCCGGCGTCGTCGATGGTTCCGGTGCCGGCGATGTGCCTGCCCCCGGTCAGCGAGCCCGGTGTCAGCTTGTCCACGATGCCGAGCGCGAACATCGTCCCGGCGCTGGGACCGCCCACGTCCTCCAGGGAGATCTCCACGGTGAACGGGTAGTCGGCGTCGTCGCGCGTGGCGATGCCGATGATCGTCCGGCCGTCGGGTGCCTCCCTGGTGCGCACGCCCAACGACAGCCGGCGTCCGTCCCTGCTCACGACCAGACGCACCGTGTCACCCGGCTCGTGTGCGGTGACGAGCTCGCGCAGCTGGGCGCCCCCGACAACCCTGTCCCCGTCGACCTCGAGCAGCTCGTCCCCCCGCCTCAGCACCCCGCGCGCGAGGGAGGCCGGTTCGATCTGCCCGACCAGCAGCCGGGTGGTCACCGGGATGCCGAGGTGGCGCAGCGCGGCCGTGGTGGCGTTCTCCTGCGAGTCGCGCATCTCGGTGGCGCTCTGCTCCTCGATCTGCTTGGCGTCCTGACCGGGTGGGTAGACCTGCTCCTCCGGCACGATCGCGATCGTGTCGTCGACCCACCCGCGCAGAGCGGTGACGAGGTCGAGGCGACTCGTCGGCCCACCGAGCACCGACACCGTCGTGAGGTCGAGCCGACCCTCATCCGGATAGGTCGTGCGGCCCTCGATACGGATCAGCTCGGTCTTGCCCACCACCCCGAGGGTGTTGGTCACCGGACCCGGAGAGAGCGCGACGTACGGCACGGGGAGCAACGCCGCCACGGCCGACAGCAGGACCACCACGAAGCCCGCAACGGCCAGGGTGAGGGTGCGGCGGGACATGCTCCCACCCTACGAGAGCACGGCCGTCGTCGTGCTCTCGTAGGGTGGCGTCGTCGACGTCAGCGGCGGTCGGGCGGCGGCTCGAACGCCTTGCGGAAGCGGCGATGCTCCTCGACGGTCTCGTGGGTGTCCGCCCGCGGACGGACCCGGTTCGACCAGGCGACCCACAGCACGGCCAGCACCAGCGCCACCGCAGGGATGGCCAACCAGACGAGTGCGGACACGACGTCAGGCTAGTGGGTCAGGGCAGGCCGACCCACTCGTCCTCGCCGTCGTCGAAAGCCTGGTGCTTCCAGATCGGCACCCGGGACTTGAGCTCGTCGATGAGGGCGCGGCAGGCGCTGAACGCATCGCCCCGGTGCGCGCACGCCACGCCCACGACGACGGCCAGGTCACCGACGGCGAGGTCACCCACCCGGTGCACCGCGGCCAGCGCGAGCACCGGGTGGGCCGCGACGACCTCCTCGGCGACGGTGCGCAGCTCGGCGACGGCCGAGGGATGCGCCGAGTAGCCCAGCGCGGTCACGCCGCGTCCGCCGTCGAGGGAGCGGACGGTCCCGACGAAGAGGGCGACGCCACCCGCCGCGTGGTCGAACACCGCGGCGAACACCTCGTCGACGGACAGCGGGACGTCCCGGACCTCCAGCAGCCTGATGACCTCGCTCGTCATCCGCGCCGCCGCCGCCGCGCTATCCGCACCAGGGCGGCGGTCCCCACCACGGCCACGGCGGCACCGGCCCCGATCGTGGCGTCCCGCTTCCCGACCCGCCGCGCCGCGACCGCATGGTGCCCGCTCGCCTGCTCGAGCAGCACCCCGAGGACGGTCGTGTTGTCGTACGTCGGAAGCCAGCCCGCCTCGCGCAGCCGCCGGCTGGACACCACCCAGGGATGCACGACGTACTGCAGGTCGCTCGCCGGCGCCGGGATCACACCAAGCCGGTACAGCCGCTCCGCCGTCCCGAAGGCCACCGCAGCGGGCAGCTCGATGCGGCGCATCCCGGAGAGCAGCTCCACCTCGTCCTGCCCGAGCCAGCCCTCGCAGCCGACGGTCACGTCGCCGCTCACTCCCCCCAACGCCGCCAGCTCCAGGGCGGACACCAGGTCGTCCACGTGGCAGAACTGCCAGCACGGACGGGAGTCGCGCACCACCAGCAGCCGCGGCGCCTCGAAGTGCCGGGTCAGGACGCTGTCCACGCCGGGCCCCACGACCGTCGCCGGTCGCAGCACCGTCACCTGCAGGCCGGGGTGGGTCAGCGGCGCCTGCCGGGCCAGCCGCTCGATCTCCAGCCAGTCCGAGAGCAGCCCGCCGTCGGGCACGGCGCGCAGCGGTGCGTCGTCGTCGAGCGGGACCGGGTTGTCGGCCAGGGCTCCGTAGACCATGGCCGAGGTGCACAGCACCGCCCGGCGTACGCCCGCGGCTGCCGCCGCCGTGAGGACAGTCTGTGCCGCGCGCACGTTGCGCGAGTGGGTGCGGTCAGCAGCGTCGACGGAGGTGTCCACGGAGAGGTGGACCACCGTGTCGACGTTTCCCAGTCGTCCCGCCAGCGCCGGGTCGCAGATGTCGAGCACGCGCCAGGTGACGCCCGGCACCACTCCTCGCCGGCTGTCCAGACCCACCACCTTGGCCACGTCCTCGCGCTGGGCAAGACGCTCGGCGAGGGCGGCGCCGAGGCCGCTGGCCGCCCCCGTGACGGCCACGACGGGCCTCTCGCCGCGCGGGCTGCGCCGTGAGCGAACCGGCGTCGCGTCGCCCTCCGCGCGGGAACTCACCGACCCTCCGCCCGTGTTCGCCTAATGGTTACGGTGGGAGGCACAGCAGTCATGGTGGCCCTCATCCTGACAGTTCGCACCCCGACGATGACTCGAGCACCGACGATGATTCGAACCCCGACGGATCGAGACGAGCCGTGAGCAACTTCCCGTTCGGCTTCAACCCCGGGTCACAGGACGATGACAACTCGGGAGACGACGCGGACGCATCGTCAGCATCACAGCACGAGCCGTCCGCGACCGATCCGCTGGCGGCCCTGCTCGGCGGCGGCGGCGGTGACATCGGCGCGGCCTTCCAACGCCTGGGTCAGCTGCTCTCCTGGCAGGGCGGCCCGGTCAACTGGGACCTCGCGCGCGACGTCGCCCGGCAGGTGGTGGCCGCCGCAGGAGACCGGTCAGTGACGACCGCGGACCGCGAGCCGGTGCTCGACGCGATGCGCCTGGCCGAGCTGTGGCTGGACGAGGCGAGCGCCTTCCCGTCGGGGGTGACCGGCGCGTCGGCGTGGAGCCGCGCGGAGTGGGTGGAGGCGACTCTTCCCGCCTGGCAGGAGCTGGTGGACCCGCTGGCCGCGAAGGTCGTCGACTCGATGGGGACGATGTTCGGCGGCGAGGACGGGCCGATGACGCGGCTGGGCCTCCCGCCCGAGCAGCTGGAGGCCATCTCGGCGATGGCCGCGCTGACCGGCCCCATGCAGCAGATGATGCGCAGCGTCGGCGGCGCCATGTTCGGCAGCCAGGTCGGCCAGGCGATCGGCAGCCTCGCCGTCGATGTCGTCGGCTCCACCGACGTCGGCCTGCCGCTCTCGCCGGACGGAAGGGCCGCGCTGCTGCCCGCAAACGTGGCAGCGTTCGGCGCGGGCCTGGAGGTGCCGGCGGACCAGGTCCGGCTCTACCTCGCGCTGCGGGAGGCGGCCCACCACCGGCTCTTCGCGTCGGCGCCGTGGTTGCGCGGCCACCTGATGGAGGCGGTGGCGGCGTACGCCCGCGGGATCCACGTCGATCCCGCCCGGCTCGAGGAGGCCATGGGCAGCATCGACCCGTCCGACCCCGAGTCCATGCAGCGGGCGCTGACCGGGGGCATGTTCGAGCCGGAGGACACTCCCGCGCAGCAGGCTGCCCTCGCCCGGCTCGAGACCGCACTGGCCCTCGTCGAGGGCTGGGTCGACGAGGTCGTCGACGCGGCCGCCACGCCGCACCTGCCCTCGGCGGCGGCGCTGCGCGAGACGGTACGGCGACGGCGGGCCAGTGGCGGCCCGGGCGAGCAGACCTTCGCCTCGCTGGTCGGGCTGGAGCTGCGCCCCCGTCGGCTCCGCGACGCCGCGACGCTGTGGCGCGCGGTGCTGGCCGAGCGAGGTCAGGCCGGCCGGGAGGCCGTGTGGGCCCACCCCGACCTCCTTCCGACGGCTGCGGACCTGGACGACCCGCTGGCCTTCGCCACGCAGGCCGGCGAGGCGTCGGTGCTGGACCTCTCGACCCTCGACGAGACCGTCGCGCCACCCGAGCCGCCGGCACCCCCGACGCCCCCGACGTCCCCGGGGGCCGTTCCCCCCGACGGCGATCGGTGAGTGGCCTGCACGACGATGCCCGCCGCGTCCTGACGGGATGGGCAGCGCCCGACAGCGGCCAGGAACGGTTGCGCAGGGCGTATCTCGACCACCTGGGTGAGCACCCCGACGCCATGTGGCGCTCCTGCGTACCGGCCCATCTCACGGCGAGCCTGGTGGTGCTCGACCCCGTCGCGACGCGGGTGCTCCTCGCGCTGCACCGCAAGGGCAACTTCTGGGTGCAGTTCGGCGGGCACTGCGAGCCGGGCGACCGGACGCTGGCCGAGGCTGCCCTCCGAGAGGGGGCCGAGGAGTCGGGCCTGACGGGCCTGACGGTGGTCGGCGCCGACCCGGTCGACCTCGACCGGCACGCGCTGTCCTCGGCCTTCGGCAGCTGCGGGGAGCACCTCGACGTTCGCTACGCCGCCGTCGCGCCGGGGGGCGCGGACCCTGTGGTCAGCGACGAGTCGAACGCGGTGGCGTGGTTCGGCGTCGACGCGTTGCCGGACCGGACCGCCGACGGCGTGGAGCGCCTGGTGCAGAGGGCCCGCGCGGTTCTGCTCTCCTAGGCGTAGGGGAGCTCGAGCGGGCCGTCGCCGGCGCCGCTCGCGGCGGCCGACCCGTCGTCGGAGAACCCGAGTCCCGCCGTGGCCGACACGCCCTCGAGGTAGCCGCGGGCACGCTCGGTGCGGGGAAAGCGCTCCACCTCGGCCCAGAACGCGGGCCCGTGGCCGGGCACGAGCAAGTGAGCCAGCTCGTGCACCAGGACGTAGTCGACCACCCACGCCGGCATTCCCTGCAACCTGCTCGAGAGCCGGATCGACGCGTCGACCGGCGTGCAGGAGCCCCAGCGCCCGCCCTGGTTGGTGACCCACTGCACGCTCTTGGGGCAGGCCCGCCCGCCCAGCCATCGCCTGGAGAGGTCGACAGCCCGGGAGAGCAGCTCGGCGTCGCTGGGGCGCAGCCGGGCGTCCTGGCGGGCCAGCCGCTCGAGCATCACGTCCACCCACTCGCGCTCCTCCGCGCGGGTCATCCGGGCCGGGATCAGCACCACGGTGCGCTCGCCGTCGCGGTAGGCCGACACGGTGCGGCGCCGCCGGGTGCTGCGGCGCACCTCGACCGCAGCGAGGGGGGAGGGCTTCGGGCCGGAGACCATGCCCGAAACGCTAGCGACTTTCTGCCGTCCACAGGCGGTGGACGGCATCGTTGCAGGTCAGCGGCGTTTCGAAGCATGATCCACACGTCTGTCCACAGGTCGTCGAGATGCCGTCCACAGCGACACTCCGACCCGTCCCCACGCTCTGCACACCCGTGTCCACACCGCGCGTCCCAGAATCGACACCGGAATCGCCCCGATGCGTTGACGCCGGCCGAGCGGACTCCCTAGCGTCCACCCCACGAAGCCCCCGGGACGACCGGCCGGCGCGCTCGCAAGGGGAAGGCGAGCGGTCCGGCCGGGCGGTCCGGGGGCTTCGTGACCGACGCGCTCAGGTCAGCGGCCGGTGAACCGCGGCGGGCGGCGCTCCCGCGCAGCGCGTAGCCCCTCCTGGAGGTCCTCGGAGGCCAGGGTCACTGGCTGGGCGAGCGCCTCCCACTCCAGAGCCGCCTCGAAGCTCGCGGGCCCCCCGCCGGCCAGGGCACGCTTGGTCAGGCGGCTGGCCAATGGCGCCGTCGCGGCCACCTCGTCGGCCACCCGCAGCGCCTCGTCGAGCACCTCGTCCGCGGGCAGCGCCCGGTTGACCAGCCCCATCCGCTCGGCGGCCTCGCCGGACACCATGCGGCCGGTGAGCAGCAGCTCGCGGGCCACGGCCAGCCCGGCGACCTCCGGGAGCAGCCAGGTGCTCGCCATCCCGGGATGCATCCCCAGCGACGTGAACGGCATCCCCAGGCGGGCATCGCTCGCGGCGTACCGCAGGTCGCACGCCAGCGCCAGCGCCAGCCCCGCGCCGACGGCGGCGCCGTTCACTGCCGCGATCGTCGGGACCTCGATCTCCCGCACGGCCAGCCAGGTCCGGTAGAACGGCAGCATCCGGGCCCGCAGCTCGTCGACGGACGCGCCGGGCTCCCCGCCGATCCAGGCCAGGTCCCCGCCCGAGCAGAACGCGCTGCCTGCCCCGGTGACCACCATCGCCCGGACACCGCGGTCGGCCCGCACCGCGGACATGACGCGGCCCCATGAGCCCGTCATCGCGGCGGACATCATGTTGCGACGGTCGGGCAGGTCCAGCGTCACCAGGACCACCCCGCCTGGCCGCCGCTTCACCCTCAGGTCGACCAGGTCCTCCACGGCGCTCCAGTCGTCCGGCTCACTTCCCTGCCCACTCACCTTCCCGAGGTTACCGAGCCTCTCCTCCCACGCTCAGGCACCCCGCCTCCCACGCTCAGGCACCCTCCTGCTCTAGGGTGGTTCAAGGTCCGGTCACGGCATGTCCGCCGGACACCGAACCCCGATCGAGGAGGACCCGTGGCTGAGAGCTACACCGGAGACGCCTACTGCGTGAAGTGCAAGGAGAAGCGCGACTTCACCGGCGAGGTCAAGGTCAGTGAGTCGGGACGCCGGATGGCACAGGGCATCTGCCCCGTCTGCGGCACCAAGCTGAACCGGATCCTCGGCAAGGCCTAGTCCGCCCGCACCTCTACCCAGAGGTTCCAGAGACGTCCCGGCGGGGGGGGGGGGGCGCCTCGGGGGCCCACCCCCCCCCCCACCCACAAACCCCCCGCAGGGAACCACAACAC
>JAJAYQ010000211.1 GCA_026786145.1 Spirochaetaceae bacterium
AGCGGCGTCATCGTCTCGATGGAGAAAGTGACGGTCGACCACATCGTCGACATCGCCGAGATCCCCACGGCGCAGCGCAAGCCGGCCATCGACACCTCCGGCGACGGCACGATGTCCAAGCGCGAGCTGGCTGCCTGGGTTCGGACCGAGTGCGCAGCTGCCACGGACGAGCTGCAGCTGACCCTCGACGGGTTGCCAGCCGCCCTCTCGGTGGCCGCTTCGACGGCTCGGCTGGTACCGGGCCAGGCCGGCCTGCCCATCCTGCGGGGCGAGTGCTCGCTGACGAGTGACATCGCGCGCCTCACCGAGGCGACGGAGGTCCGTCTCGTCGACACAGCCGGTGATCGGGACGTGGGCTGGAAGGAGATGACGGCCAACGGCGACGGCACCACGGTGACCACCTCGGACGTTCCCCGAAAGACCCGTAGCGCCCGGCTCACGGCGTACCCGAAGGATCTTCTGAGCAGTCCGCTCGGTGTGACCGAGGCCCGCTTCGAGGTCGCTCCCGGAGGACCACGGCTGACGACGGTTGCGGTCGGCTCCGGGCTGCCGACCGGCGTCCTGGCCCGGGGCACCGACCGGCTGACCTTGGAGTTCGAGAAGCTGCTCGAGCGGTACGACGGTGGTCCGGTCCTGTTCATCGTCGTCCTGCTCGCGTCCCTGCTGCTCGGGGCGACCCACGCCATCGCGCCCGGGCACGGGAAGACGATCATGGCGTTCTACCTCTCCGGCCGGCGCGAGGGCGCCCTGCGTTCCGCGGCCACGGTGGGTGCCACCATCACCGGCACCCACACGGCTGGTGTCCTGGCCCTCGGCCTGCTGGTCAGCGCGGGCACCTCGTTCGCCCCCGCCCGCCTCTACCCCTGGCTCGGCGTGGTGAGCGGCCTGCTCGTCGTGGCCGTGGGTCTCACCCTGCTCCGCGCGGCCCGCCGCGGAGCGCCCGGTCACACCCACGGCAACGGACCCGGCCAGCACAGCCACGGCCCTGTCCAGGCCACGGCGCCCGCGCGGGGAGAGCTGGTGACCAGTGTCGCCGCTGACCCGGGGGCTCATGCGGGTCTGGGGAGCACTGTCGAGGTCATCGACCCGCACCACGAGCACCACCCCCACGACCACGACCACGACCACCCGCACGAGCACCCGTCCGAGCCCGAGCACACCCACGAGGTGCCCGACCTCTCGCCCCGGGGGCTGGTGGCCATCGGGCTGGCCGGCGGCCTGCTGCCCAGTCCGTCCGCGCTGATCGTCTTCCTCGGCGCCACCGGTCTGGGCCACCCCTGGTTCGGAGTGGCCCTGGTCGTGGCGTTCGGCCTCGGCATGGCGACGACGCTGGCTGTCGTGGGTCTGCTGGTCATGCGGCTTCGGGAACGTGCCGAGCGCCGCTTGTCAGCTCACCCGGCCGGGCGCTTCGCCCCGCTGCTCCGAGTCGTCCCCCTGGTCACCGCCGCCTCCGTGGTCTTCCTTGGTGCAGCCCTTGCCTTCCGCGGGTTCAGAGCCACCGGGATCATCTGAGCGGGTGCTCTCCCGGCGTACGCCCGTCTCGCGGTGCGCCTCCGACGTTGTGTCCACCGTCCTGCCTACGGTCGCGGTGTGCACCATCGCCCGGCTGTCGCGGTCCAGTCGACCTTCGACGAGCTGGGCAGCCCGCTGCACGAGGTGACCTTCGTGGTGGTCGACCTCGAGACCACCGGCGGCTCCCCCGCGACCTGCGCGATCACCGAGGTCGGTGCCGTCAAGGTGCGTGCCGGCGAGCGGCTCGGCGAGTTCCAGACGCTGGTCAACCCTGGCCAGGCGATCCCGGCGTTCATCTCCGTGCTGACCGGCATCAGCGACTCGATGGTCGCGGGTGCCCCGCGGCTCGACACTGTGCTGCCGGCCTTCCTCGACTTCGCGGGCGACGCGGTGCTGGTGGCCCACAACGCGCCCTTCGACATCGGGTTCCTCAAGGCCGCGTGTGTGCAGACCGGCCGCGAGTGGCCGGGCAACCGGGTGCTCGACACCGCGCGGCTGGCCCGGCAGGTCGTGACCCGCGACGAGGCACCCAACTGCAAGCTGTCCAGCCTGGCCCGGCTGTTCCGCGCCGGCACCACCCCCGACCACCGGGCGCTGTCCGACGCGAGGGCGACCGTCGACGTCCTGCACGGCATGATCGAGCGCCTCGGCAATCTCGGCGTCCGCTCGCTCGAGGAGCTCTCGACGTTCTCCTCGCGGGTCTCCCCCGCCCAGCGGGCCAAGCGCCACCTCGCAGAGTCGATGCCGCGGCTGCCGGGGGTCTACCTCTTCGTCGACGACCGAGGCGAGGTGCTCTACGTCGGGAAGTCCAAGGACCTGCGCGCGCGGGTCCGCACCTACTTCACGGCCGGTGAGACGCGCGGCCGGATGGCCGAGATGGTGGGCCTCGCGGCCAAGATCACCCCTGTCGTGTGCGCGACGCCGTTGGAGGCCGAGGTCCGCGAGCTGCGCCTGATCGCCGCGCACAAGCCGCGCTACAACCGCCGCTCCCGCTTTCCCGAGCGAGCAATGTGGCTCAAGCTCACCGTCGAGGCGTTCCCCCGGCTGTCCCGGGTGCGCGAGGTGCGCAACGACGGCGCGGCCTACCTCGGGCCCTTCGGCTCGACGCGTCAGGTCGAGCTCGCGACCGCCGCGGTGCACGAAGCGTTCCGGCTGCGCCAGTGCACGCCCCGGCTGTCCCCGCGCTCGCCGTCCGCGGCCTGCGCTCTGGCCGACATGGGTCGCTGCGGTGCGCCGTGCGACGGGCGCGAGACGGTGCAGCAGTACGCCGTCCACGCCGAGGAGGTCAGGTCGGCCATGCTCGGCGACGTCCGCCCGCTAGTCGAGGCGCTGAGCCGCAAGGTCACCCGGCTGGCCGACGTCGAGCGCTACGAGGAGGCAGCCGTGCACCGCGACCGGCTGGCGGCCTTTGTGCGTGCGGCGGCCCGGGTGCAGCGGCTGGGCGCGTTGACCGGAATAGCCGAGATGGTCGCGGCCCGCCTCACCGACGACGCCAGCTGGGAGATCGTCGTGGTCCGCCATGGCCGGCTCGCCGGGACCGCTGTCGCTGCCCGCACCGAGGACCCGCGCCTGGTCGCGGTGAGCCTGGTCGCGTCGGCGGAGGTCGTGGTGCCGGCCTTCGGCCCGACACCTGCCGCGTCGGCGGAGGAGACCGAGTGCGTGCTGCGCTGGCTGGAGCGCCCCGGCGTGCGACTGGTGGGGCTCGACGGGACCTGGGCCAGCCCCATGCACGGGGCGGGCGGGGTGGCGCTGTGGGCCGATGCCGCGGGCGAGGCGCGCAGTGCTCTGGGCGGTGGCCTCAGCGACCGTCGCGATCTCCGCCCAGTCCACCAGCCCGCAGCGGTCAGCCGGATCGCCGGCTGACCCGCCACGCGTCGTGGAGGGCGTTTCCGCGGAAACGCGTTCTGGGCGGGGCTGACCAGCCCGCTACGCTCGGCGCGCTGACTCGCCAACATCCTGGAGGCCCGCCCTGATCACCGCCATCGTGCTCGTGCACGTCGAGAGCGACCGGATCCCCGAGGTCGCCGAAGCGATCGCCGACCTCGACGGGGTCAGCGAGGTGTACTCGGTGACCGGTGGCGCGGACCTTATCGCGATGGTTCGCGTACGCGAGCACGACGCCCTCGCCGACGTCATCGCCGACCAGCTCAGCAAAGTCAGCGGAGTGCTGGGCACCGAGACGCACATCGCGTTCCGCACCTACTCCAAGCACGACCTCGACGCCGCCTTCTCGTTGGGCGTCTCCGACCCCGACTGACCAACACCCCATATCTCGCGCATCCCCACCAACTCTGCAGTTGATCATGCAAATTGGGGGATCTTGGCGATGGCCTTGGCACCCCGCACTCGTCGCTCTCGGCCTAGGGGTGGCAGCACCCTGGGGTTGACCGGC
>JAJAYQ010000212.1 GCA_026786145.1 Spirochaetaceae bacterium
CCCACCAGCCCCACCAACCTCGAGCCCCGCTGCCGGGTCGAGCACCGCATCAAGACCTTCACCGACACCACCGTGGAACCCGACGGGGCGGGCGGGCTCTGGCTCACCCTCCCGTCCGGGCGGCGCTACCACCGACCCGCCGAACCGATGCTCGACCACCCCGGCCTCATCACCGGACCCCGCGACACCGATCACGACACGACCGCCGGTGACCCCGACCCCCCGGCGACGACGACGACGACGACACCAGCCCCCGACACCACCGAGCTCGACATCCCACCCTTCTGAGCCGTTCAGTCGTTGGCGTGCAGGGCGTCGTTGAGGGAGCCCCAGGTCCCCCCACGTGCGGTGACCTCGATGGCGCCGGTGATGCTGTTGCGCCAGAACATCAGGTTGCTCCGACCCGACAGTTCGGCCGCCTTGATCACGCTGTCCTCGGCACCGTCGTCACTGTCGGGCCGGCCGCGCAAGGTGACCTTCGTGCCGGCCGTCACGTAGCACCCGGCCTCGACGACACAGTCGTCGCCGAGGGAGATGCCGATACCGGAGTTCGCGCCGAGCAGGCACCGTTCGCCGATCGAGATCACGGTGGTGCCGCCGCCCGACAGCGTGCCCATGATTGAGGCGCCGCCGCCGATGTCGGAGCCGTCGCCCACCACAACACCGGCGCTGATGCGACCTTCGACCATGGACGCGCCGAGCGTCCCGGCGTTGTAGTTCACGAAGCCCTCATGCATCACTGTCGTGCCGCTGGCCAGGTGCGCTCCGAGCCGCACGCGGTCGCCGTCGGCGATGCGTACGCCGGACGGCAGCACGTAGTCGACCATCCGTGGGAACTTGTCGACGCCGAGGACCTGCAGCGGCCCAGCCCCGCGCAGCCACGAGCGGGTCGCTTCGAACCCCTCCGGGTGGCAGGGCCCTTGCGACGTCCACACCACGTTGGGCAGCAAAGCGAAGATGCCCGACAGGTCCAGGCCGTGCGGGCGGACCAGCCGGTGAGAGAGCAGGTGCAGCCGCAGGTAGGCGTCGGGCACGTCGGCCGGCGCGGCACGGAGGTCCACCTCGGTGCGCACGACCTCGAGCCGCACACCCCGGCGCTCGTCCGGACCGGTCAGCGCCCCCAGGCCGGCGGGCACCTCGGACCACGAGGCGTCCCCGAGCGCGGGGTCCGGGTACCAGGTGTCGAGGACCGTCCCGGAGTCATGGACCGTGGCTAGGCCGTAGCCCCACGCCCGCTGCTGGCTGCTCATGCGCGCCAGCCTGCCAGACTTCGGTCATGACCGACCTTGACCTCACGACGGACGCAGCGGCGCTGACAGTGGCTCTCTGCGACATCGAGTCGGTCAGCGGTGCCGAGGTCGTCCTCGCCGACGCGGTCGAGCGCGCCCTGCGCTCCATCCCGCACCTGAGCGTCGACCGCGACGGCGACACGGTCGTCGGACGTACGCAGCTCGGACGCGACGAGCGGGTCGTCATCGCCGGGCACCTCGACACCGTCCCGCTGGGCGACAACCTTCCCTGCCGCGTCGAGGGCGGGCGCATCCACGGGTGCGGCACGACGGACATGAAGAGCGGTGTCGCCGTCGCGCTGCGGCTTGCGGCCCACGTCCGCGAGCCGAACCGCGACGTCACCTACGTGTTCTACGACAACGAGGAGGTCGAGGCCGAGAAGAACGGCCTCGGTCGTGTCTCTCGCAACAACCCGGAGTGGCTCGCCGGCGACTTCGCCGTGCTGATGGAGCCGACGAACGCCACGGTCGAGGGCGGCTGCCAGGGGACGTTGCGCGCCGACGTCGTTCTGCACGGTCACCGGGCCCACTCGGCGCGGGCGTGGATGGGCAGCAACGCCGTGCACGCGGCGGGCGAGGTGCTGGCGCGGCTGGCGGCCTACCAGCCGGCCGAGGTGGACATCGACGGCCTGGTCTACCGCGAGGGTCTCAACGCCGTGGGCATCAGCGGGGGAGTGGCCGGCAACGTCATCCCCGACGAGTGCCGGATCACCGTCAACTACCGCTTCGCCCCGGACAAGACGGAGGCCGAGGCGGCCGATGTCGTACGCCGGGTGCTCGACGGTTTCGAGGTCGAGGTGTCGGACTCCGCACCGGGAGCGATGCCGGGCCTGTCCCACCCCGCGGCGGCCGCGTTCGTGAAGATGGTCGGCCGCGAGTCGCAGCCCAAGTTCGGCTGGACCGACGTCGCCCGGTTCTCCGCCCTCGGCGTGCCCGCAGTGAACTACGGGCCGGGCGACCCGAGCGTCGCGCACCAGCGCGAGGAGTACTGCGACATCGCGCCCATTCACGAGTGCGAGCAGACAATGCGTGCCTGGCTGGGCGGCTGACGGCAGGTCGACGGGCTGCTGGGCTCAGTGGCCGACGTTCGAGAAGTCGGTCTGGTCGACTACCTGACCACTCACGTCGCGCGCCACGATCCGGTAGAAATCCGGTGGCGGTTCCGGCAGGTCGGCCAGCTGGAACGGCGACCCGGTGGTCGGCATCACCTTGACCCGGCCGCCGACCATCGAGGTTCCCGACCGCACCTCCACTGTCACGACTTCAGGACCTGTGACGAGCACCAGCCGGCCCGCGACGGTGATGGACCCGGCGAGGGCGCTCGGGCGCAGGCTGAGACAGGTGCTGGTGTCGGGGGTGCGGGTGGTGACACGGGCCGAGGCGTTCCATAGGTCGACGGTGAGGTCGCTCGGACCGTCCGAGCCGGGCTGGGGCCAGGGCGCCGTGGCGGTCCCGTCGCAGGTCTTCCCCCCGCGCGGCAGCCAGTCGTCGCCGAACCGGGCGCCCAGGTCGACCGCCTGCAGGACGTTGCCGACGCGGCCGTAGGCGACGAGTCGCTGCGCGGTGGGGGCGCCCGGTGGCTGGGTGGTGAGGGTGAACATCCTCGTGTCGTCCCACCCGGTGGGGTGCAGCGTGGCGAGCACCATGTCGCCGTTGTCCATCCAGATGCGCACCTTGGCCACGCGGCTGTCGACGCCAGCGGTCACGCCACGGATGTCACCGCTGCCCTCGGTGCCGGTGAGCCAGTCGACGGCGACGTCCGTGTCGTCCGCGGTCGGGTCGCGCGTGCTGCAGCCACCGCTGCTGCTGCCACTGGCTTCGTCGCCGGTTGCAGCGCTCACGGACTCGTACTCGTCGCACAGGTTGGGTCCCTTGCCCGTCATGTCCGATAGCCCGATCGTGTGCACCGTCCGCTGACCGTCGACGGTGAGCCTCTCGGCCTCGACCGGCGCCCCGAGCAGATGCTCGTTGGTGAACGGGTCTCCCGTGCCCGCCGCCGGACCGTCCCCCAGACCGCCACCGGCGACGAAGGCAATGCCACCCGCCCACGTGGTCAGCGCCAGGGCTACCGCCGCAACTGTGAGGACCCGCCGGCTGCGCCCGGATGCCGCAGCAAGGACCCGGCGCTGGTTCTCCTGCCACGGGTCGGGCGA
>JAJAYQ010000213.1 GCA_026786145.1 Spirochaetaceae bacterium
CGAGGTCGTCCGCGAGCAGGTCATCGACCGCATCGGGCTCACCCGGACGGCGCCGGACCACGACGCGGGTCTGGGGGAGTACGCCACCGGGCACAGCGCGCTGGCGTACGCCGACGAGCGCGTTGCGGTGGAGCATGTCGCCACCGGGGCGATGGCTGCAGCGACGGGCTTCGTGAGCACGGCCGAGGAGCTCGTGCGGTACGCCGCGGCGCACCTGCCCCGGGACGACCGCCTGCTCGGCGACGACGCAAAGCGGCTGATGCAGCGGACCGAGTGGCGGGTCGACGGGCAAGGCGGCGTTGCGGAGCCGCTGGCGGAGTACACGCTCGGCCTGATGGTGAGCCACGTCGGGAGCAGGCGGCTGCTCGGCCACGGCGGCGGCTGGCCCGGCCACATCACCCGCACGATGTTCGACGCGGAGACGGGCATCGCGGTCAGCGTGCTGACCAACGCCATCGACGGCCCGGCCGAGCCGCTGGCCGCGGGCCTGTTCCACCTGCTCGACCTGGCGACCGATCGCGACGTGCCTCGCAGCGGGCAGGACCTGTCGCGCTTCACCGGCCGGTTCGCCAACGTGTGGGGGGTGGTCGACGTGGCGGAGGTCGCCGGCCGATTGCTCTGGATCAACCCGGCGCAGGACGACTTCTGGTCGGCGCCGGTGGACCTGGTCGTGGAGGGCGAGGACCGGCTGCGGCTCTGCGGCGGGAACGGCTACGGCTCCCACGGCGAGCCGTTGGAGTACACGGTCGCTGACGGGCGGGTGGTGTCGATCCGCGGCTCGAGCGGCATGACCTGGCACCCGATCGAGGAGGTCGCCTCGGCCGCGGAGACCGGTGCGCCCGTGCGGCTCGGGTCCCCCATGGTCGGATGACCCCCGCGGGCCCGTCGCGAGGGTGACGAGCCCTCAGTCAGGATCAGCCACCTGTCAGGTGAAGTCCTCGATGCTGCATGTCGGACCGGATGCGCGGGTCAGCCGCACATCGGCGGTGAGCAACGTGGCGCCCAGACGTTCGGCGAGCGCGACGTAGGAGGCGTCGTAGGCGCTCAGGTTGTTGCGCAGCTCCCAGATGCGTGGCAGCAAGGTGAGGTGAGTCGCCCGCTGCAGCGGGAGGTCGACGAGGTCGGCGAGGGCGAGTTGGGCCCTCCGGGCATCGAGCGAGCCGGCAGCCAGCTGCCGTCGCAGGACCGAGACGACCTCGAGGTCGACGAGCTCGGGTGCAGCGAGGGCCTCGCCGCGCAGCCGGTTGCGAGCGCGGTCACCGTCCGGCCCGTCGTCGGCCAGCGCCACCACGAGGACGCTGGCGTCAACGACGAGCACGGTCCTCGCTGACCGAAGCCGCTGCAGCGGTAAACGAGATCGACCCGCCGGCCCGCCCGCCCGCGCGGTCGAGGACCTCGTCGAGAGTGGGGCGGCTGGCTTCGTCGATCAGTCGGGTGCGGAGGTACTCCTGCAGCGACTGGTGAGCGGCGGCGGCACGCCTTCGGAGGACCGCATGCGTTTCCGCTGGAACGTCTTTGATCTGCATGCTGGGCATGGCGCCATTATGGTGCCTGTAGCGCCATAATGCAATCGCAACTGGAGGGGCCTTCCCGGACAAGGGGCGTGGTTGTTCGGCGGACGGTCCAGGCGGCGGGAATGGGACGCTGCACCCTATGAGCCCTGACCCGATGAGCGACGACCCGCTGACTCTGGCCGAGCTCGCCGCCCAGGAGGACGATCTGCAGCTCGACCGGTTCGACAATGACGACGCCTGGGCCCTGGGTGTCGCACTGGTCGAGGAGGCTCGTCGCCGAGAGCTGCCGGTTGTCATCGACATCAACCGCTCCGGTCAGCAGCTCTTCCATGCGGCGATGGCGGGCACCGCCGCCGACAACGACATCTGGATCGAGCGCAAGGCCAGGGTGGTGACGCGCTTCGGACACAGCTCGCTCTACATGGGGCAGCTGTGTCGGGACGCGGGGACGACACTGGCCGCAAAGTTCGAGCTCTCAGCCGAGCAGTACGCCGCGCACGGCGGCGCGTTCCCGCTGATCGTCCGCAACGTCGGACCAGTGGGCGTCGTCACTGTGTCCGGGCTCCCGCAGGTCCAGGATCACCGTCTCGTCGTCATGGTCCTCCGGAAGTTCATCCGCGGCTGACGGTCACGCCACCCCGGCGACCGCTCGTCGTGCCAGGAGCGGCCGCTGTGCCCTCCGCTTCACCCCAGCGCTCCGGCCAGGCGTTCTCGGAGTCCGGTGGCTCGGGCAGCGGGCCGGCCGACCGCCTCGACGAAGGCCTCGGCCGAGCCGATCACCCGTACGTGCGTCGTCGCGCGGGTCACTGCGGTGTAGAGCGTCTGCCGGGTGCCGAGCGGCGAGCCCGCGGCCGGCAGCAGCACGGTGATCCGGGCGAACTGGCTGCCCTGGCTGCGGTGCACGGTCATCGCGTGCAGCGACCGCACCGCACCGAGCCGGACGAGCGGCACGATGATCCTTACGCCGCCGCGACCGAAGGCCGCCTCGAGCCCGCCACGGCCGTCGTCGACCACCACGCCGGTGTCCCCGTTGTAGAGCCCGATCTCGTAGTCGTTCGCGGTGACCAGCAGCGGCTCGCCGGCGTACCGTCCGTCGGCCCGCGGCACGACCGGATGCTCGTCGTTGATCCACCGTGCGGCCAGCGCGCTCCAGTGCTGCACGCCGCGCGGTCCGCGACGGTGCGCGCACAGCAACCGGTGCCCGTCGAGCGCCTCGAGTGCGGCGGCGGCATCACCGCGCTCGGCGGCGTCGAGCAGGGCCGCGCCGCTCGCGACGACGTCGGCCCGCACCCCGTCGAGCTGTGCCGGCGACGGCTTCGCGTCGTCGGCGACCTCGACCAGCTCGACCTCAGCAGTGTCGTCCGCACGCAGCACGTCCAGCGCGTCCTCGCCGCGGCCCTCCTGCACGGCGGCCGCCAGCAGGGCAATGCCGCTGGTCGCGGGGAACCGGCGGTTGGTCGCGAGGGTGGCGATGGCCACGCGCGTCGGTACGGCGGGCAACTCGGGGCTCCCGGACGTGCGGTCGACCAGGTCGCCGAGCACCGCCCCCGCCTCGACCGACGCGAGCTGGTCCGGGTCGCCCACCAGTACCAGCCGGGTCGCCGGCCGCAGCGCCTCGAGCAGCCGGGCCATCATCGTCAGCGACACCATCGACGCCTCGTCGACCACCACCACCTCGAACGGCAGCCGGTTGGTGCGGTCGTGCCGGAACCGGCTGCGCGCCTCAGGCCGCCAGCCCAGCAGGCGGTGCAGCGTCGTCGCCGACTGCTCGCCGAGTCGTTCCTGGTCCTCGGGTTCGAGTGTTGCCGTCGACGACCGGACCGCCTCCTCCAGCCGCGCGGCGGCCTTTCCGGTCGGCGCCGCCAGTGCGATCCGCCAGTCCGGGTGCTGCTCGCGCAGCAGCGCCAGCAGTCGGCTGACCGTGGTGGTCTTGCCGGTGCCCGGCCCGCCGGCCAGCACGCTCACCCGCGACAGCGCGCAGGTCTGGGCAGCCTGCCGCTGGTCGTCGTCGCCCGCGTCGAACAACCGCACCAGCCCGGCGTCGAGCATCGCCGCGTCGAGGTCGTCGGGCTGCGGCGCGGACCGCTCGATCAGCTCCGCGGCGACCTGTTCCTCCTGGTCCCAGTACCGCGCCAGCCACAGCCGCGAGCCCGACATCCGCAGTGGCCCGCCGATCAGGGAGCTGGCCGCGCACCGTTGGACCCAGTCGGCGGACGGCCAGTCGAGCACGACCTCCTCGGCCGGTACGTCGGTCGCGAGCTCGTCGACGTCGACGTCCGGGCTGGTCGTCTCCTGCGCGGTCGCGAGATCGAGCACCACCGAGCCGTGCCGGGTCGACCGCACCACCAGCGCAGCGGCCAGCAGCACCGCGTCGTCGGTCTCGCCGCTGATCGCCCCGAGCCGCCGCGCCACGTGCACGTCGGCCGCAGTCAGGATGGCGGCCCGGTTGAACGCCGCGAGCAGCCCCGTCGCGCGGAGCGCCAACGCGGCATCGGCCCGCAGCGCCAGCGACGCGGCGTGGGTCTCGGTCACGGCTTCCCCGCCCGACCCGCCAGGACGTCGGACAGGCCGGTCACCAGTCCACTCGGTGGCCGCCAGGTGAAGACTCCCGGAGCCGCACCAGTCGCGTCGACCACGCCCGATCCGGACATGCCGCGCAGGAACAGGTAGAGGCAGCCGCCGAGGTGCACGTCCGGGTCGTAGCCGGGCTGCCGCCACCGCAGGTAGCGGTGCAGTGCCACGGCGTACAGCAGCGCCTGCAACGGATAGTGCGCCTCGACCATCGCGGTCTCCATCGCGGCGGGCCGGTAGTGCCAGGCGGTCAGCGGCTCGTCGTACCCGCCCAGCCGGTTGGTCTTGTAGTCCACGACCAGGTAGCGCGGTGGCGAGCCGACCCGCAGCACGACGTCGATGCTGCCGGTGAGGTAGCCGCGCAGGGGCACGTCGGGCAGCCCGGCCAGCGCGTCGGCGTAGGACGACAGCGGGCCGGTCGGCACCTGCGCCCGCCACAGCGGCACGATGTCACTGAGCACCACGTCACGGAGAACCATGTCGTCGAGCAGCCGCGCGGTGGTCGCCTCGTCGCCGCCCGCCAGCGGTAGCTCGAAGTCCAGCTCGGGCAACCGGTCACGGGCAGGTACGCCGGTCAGCGCGGCCCCACCGGTCAGCGCACCCAGCGGCGTGGCCAGCGCTTCGCGCAGTCCGGTGGTCAGCGCTGCGACGTCGAGGCCCGGTGCGAAGCGCGCCACCTGAGCAGCGACGACCTCGCCGAGGGCTGACTCGTCGGCCATGTCGTCGAGCTGCTCGAGCACGGTGTGCACCAGGGTGCCGAAGGCCGCGCCGCCGGGCAGCGCGTCCCAGGCCGACAGCACGTCGCGCAGCGCCGAGTCGCGCAGCGCCGAGTCGAGCAGCGTCGAGTCGGCGGGGACCTCCTCGAGGTCGGCCTCGTCGTCCTTCTGCGC